>MHFT01000059.1 GCA_001804315.1 Omnitrophica bacterium RIFCSPLOWO2_12_FULL_50_11 | reverse complement strand
GCTGTCAGAAGTGCTGTGATTTTATTAGCTTGATGGATCATTTTATGACATCTATTTAAATCAATTTAGAAACAAGTATACTCTGTAATAGAGTAACAGTCAATAGCAATAAAGAAAATAGTTTAATATTTCCTAAGTTATTATATACAAAAGAGATAGAGTTATATTGTTGAGTCATTCATGAATAAACTTTTGAGATTAATATTCAGAACTCTGCCAGACGTTTAATTTCAGGGATTTCGGCGGAACTCAAAACGGAGGCGTTAACGTAGAAGGCAACAACTCTAATAGAATTTCTGCGCGTCGTGGCGCGCTTCAAAGTGGCGGATTGCGGCTTCCTCTTTCAGTGTCAGGCCTATGTCATCGAGTCCCTGGATCAGGTGCTCTTTAACAGAAGGGTCGATCTCAAAGCGAAATGCGATTTCTTCATCTAAGTGGAGCACAACACGCTGTTCTCGAAGGTCGACGGTTGCTTCGAGGCCTGAAAAACGGCCCACCATTTGAAAGATCTCATCGACTTCCGAATTTGAAAGTTCGATCGCGAGGAGACCGTTTTTTGCGCAATTATTCTTGAAAATATCCGCAAAAGCTCCAACACGCGCGCCGCCGCGATCGATCCAGGGCGTAATAATCGCTTTGAAGCCATACTCCCGGATCGCCCAGACCGCATGTTCACGGCTAGAACCGCAGCCAAAATTGCTGCGCACCACCAAAATCGACGCACCCTTAAACTTTGGATGGTTCAGTGAAAAGTTCGGATTCGGCTTTCCATCCGGCAGGTAGCGCCAATCGTAAAAAAGGTTCTCGCCAAATCCGGTACGCTTGATCGATTTGAGAAACTGCTTGGGAATAATTTGGTCCGTATCAATGTTGGCTCGGTCAAGTGTAGCGACGAGTCCACGATGGGTTTGAAATGATTGCATGATCAATAAACCTTCGTTGTCATCCTGAGTCCAGCCTTTGGCGGGACGAAGGATCTAGAACGAGATCCTTCGGCAATGCTGTGGAACGCCGCCTCAGGATGACATTTCATTAAAACTCCCAGTTTCGAATATCTACAAAATGACCCGCTACAGCAGCGGCGGCGGCCATCTCGGGACTCACTAAATGCGTTCGGCCGCCTTTTCCCTGCCGCCCTTCGAAGTTGCGATTGGACGTCGAGGCGCATCGTTCGCCAGGTTTTAACTGATCTGGATTCATGCCGAGGCACATGCTGCAACCGGACTCCCGCCACTCGCACCCAGCGGACTTAAAAATTTCGGCGAGGCCTTCGGCTTCCGCTTGACGCCGGACTCGCTGCGAACCAGGCACGACAAGAACACGTACCCCTTTTGCCACGTTGCGCCCTTTCAAAACTTTGCTTGCGGCGCGCAAATCTTCAATTCTGGCATTCGTACAACTTCCGATGAAAACAGCATCCACTCGGATCTCCTGAATTAACGTTCCCGGCTCGAGGCCCATGTACTCAAGCGCGTGTTCGACATCTGTCCGGCTGTAACCTGCCGCTTGATTCGGTTCCGGCACACGACCGGTGACATCCGTTACCATGCCCGGATTTGTGCCCCAAGTCACTTGCGGCGCAATTTGCGACGCATCGATGGTGATCTCCCGATCGTAGCTCGAGTCCGGATCTGTTGGAAGCGTCTTCCAAAAGGAAACCGCTCGATCAAAATCTTTGCCTTGCGGGGCAAACGGGCGGTTGTCCTTTGCAAGATATTCAAACGTCGTATCATCCGGCGCGATCAAACCGGCGCGCGCTCCCGCTTCGATACTCATATTGCAAATCGTCATGCGCGCTTCCATAGATAAACGCTGAACTGCTTCACCGCCATACTCAAACACGTATCCTGTTCCGCCTGCAGTGCCAACCGTACCGATTAATTTCAAGATGAGGTCCTTAGCCGTTACATGAGGCTCCGGATAACCTGAGAATTCTACCTTGAACGTTTTAGGGCACTTTTGTAAAAGACATTGCGTTGCCAGCACGTGTTCCACCTCAGAGGTGCCAATCCCAAGAGCAAAGGTACCAAAAGCGCCGTGTGTAGAAGTATGAGAGTCTCCGCAAACAATCGTCAGACCCGGCAAAGTAATGCCAAGTTCAGGACCAATGATGTGTACGATCCCCTGCTTGTCGCTTTTTAAATCATAAAGTCGGACGCCAAATTCTTGGCAGTTCTTGGTCAGCGCATCAATTTGAGCTTTTGAAATTGGATCGCCAATGACAGACCGGTCGTCGGTCGGAACATTGTGATCCATCGTTGCAAACGCGAGCTCCGGCTGCCTGATCTTCCGGCCTGCCAGCCGAAGGCCTTCAAAAGCTTGTGGACTCGTTACTTCATGAATGAGATGACGGTCGATGTAAAGCAAGGTGGTACCGTCAGATAGCTCTTTCACCACGTGCCGATTCCAAATTTTTTCAAATAGAGTTTGCTGCATAAATTCCTAAGCCGCTCGGCGAGACGATAAATTTTCTTTGGCTTCAAATAAGTCAAAGTGGGTTTGGAGGTTCATCCAAAATTCAGCGCTTGTCCCAAACACTTCTGAAATTAAAATAGCGGTCTCTGGCGTAATCCCTCGCTTGCCATTAATTAATGTATTCACTCTTTGAACCGGAACGCTCATCTTTACCGCTAACTCGAGCTGCGTCATCCCCTTTGGTTTAATGAATTCCTCCAAGAGAATTTCACCTGGGTGCGCCGGCTTTCTGTGCTTTGGTATCATCACTCCTCCTAATGGTAATCTGTGACTTCAACTTCGTGAGCATTTCCATCCTTGAATGCAAACACAATCCGGTACCGATCGTTAATCCGAATGCTGTATTTTCCCCTCAGCGTTCCTTTTAACGCCTCAAGCCGATTTGCTGGTGGTGCCTTCAAATCCACCAGCATTGATGCCGCATTAAGCATATCCAACTTTCTGGTCGCAACTTCCCAAA
Organism: Omnitrophica bacterium RIFCSPLOWO2_12_FULL_50_11; assembly: GCA_001804315.1. Taxonomy (GTDB): domain Bacteria; phylum Omnitrophota; class Omnitrophia; order Omnitrophales; family Danuiimicrobiaceae; genus 2-12-FULL-50-11-A. The sequence continues at coordinate 3,628 of MHFT01000059.1, read as the reverse complement.
TTGTCTGCGGTATCTTCCGAGCATCTTTTGAATCAACGCCGTGAAAGAGATCTTCCGTACTCTTAGAATTGAAACTAATGATCATAGACAAGCGATGAGGTCAAAACCAATTGTACCACTTTAACGTATTACATGCAAGTATCAATAAATGCGCTATATTTGCTTTGGAGGGATGGTTCCGGGGTATTCGTTACCTATTGGTACGCTTTTTCCTCTTAGGCTTTCGAAGAAAAGACTTGAGCTCGCTTGCCGGGATTCGGACGACCTTCCCGTTCCGCCACACGTAGATCGGCCTTCCAGCCAGCGCATGCTCGCGAATTGCCTTCGCGACCGCTGCTTTCAGCGCTTTCTCAGCTTTAACTGCTAACGGAAAAAGACGCGGCTTGGTCTTTGATCGTTTGACGTTCATTGGGCACGTGCGCGTATTTTAGCAAATAGCTGATGATCAAGCACTTTGATCGTTCCTTCTCTTTTTCCTGCAATCACACGTGGGATCGTTTCGGAATTGTCAAAGAAAATCCAAGAATAAAAGAGAGGCTCGTAAAACTGGAAAAAGTTGGCAAGACCTTTGTCAAAACGCCTGCGGACCACCACTTTTGGAACATCGTGACCTCCCGCGCGTACGCGACCGGCGATTCGTTCCAAAGCAAGGTTGATATCGCGCACCCACAGATAAAACAGATGGATGGAGTAATTTTTTCTCTCTAATTTCCTAAAGAAGTTCAAATAGGTCTTACCTGACAGGGTCGTCTCAAAAGCGAAATCACAGCGCTTGTTGGCCATGGTTCGGATTTCATCGAGGAGCAAACGCCCGGCTTTGATCGCAGCCGCTTCCGGGGCAAACGGAGAAAGCCCGCCGGCAATGAGATCCGCGTTAATAAACCAGTTACACTTTGCGTATCGCGGAAGAAATTCGCGCGCAAAGGTGGTTTTTCCAGCGCCGTTCGGACCTGCAATCAGATAAAGGTTCGGATTCCTTTTTTTTTCCGACATATTGCTGCTTTTGGTTGACTCAGCGGTGACCGCCTAAGTTCCTGACCAGTGCCCATATGGCTGCCAGGACAACGATGGGGACAAAGAAATAAATGAAGAGCGTCAGAAAAAAAAGAAAAAGAGCGGTGCCAACAGCAATGCCCCCAACAATCGTCGACCAGATGATGAGTTTTGCTTTCCAAGGCTGAATCGGCCTGACAGATCCCTCGGCAAACTCAAACGAGTCGTCCTCGCCGCGGTGAAGTTCAATAAAGTCGTCGTCGTTCATGAAAGCAACTTCCTTAATTTTGAAATGTCGGAGGTTGGGAACTCGCACATGTAGTTTCGGCAGACATAGGCGGTCGGTTTTCCGCCAAGCGCTACTTGTTCTTGAACGAATGGAGAAAGTTTCCGAATCGATTCCGCGTCTGCCGCGTCTAGAGGATGAAACACCACCACCTTACTCGGTAGAAACATTGAATAAATAGTACGGATCATTTCCTGAGTTAATGCCGAATCCCCGTCTCCCGCAATCACGATCTCTTGTGAAGGGCCGATCGCAAAATCAAGCGCGATCATCATCTGACCGAAACCGGATGGAAATTGAGCAAGTTGGGCCGAGAATGCTTCCACTGTTGAATTGGCCCACGTTTCCATCTCCCGGTCCATCGTCATGCGTCCGAGGCGAAGAAGCGAAAGCGCTGCGACAGAATTGCCAGAAGGAATCGCGCCGTCAGCAGCTTCTTTCACACGCGAGATTAATTTTTCCGCATCCTTTCCTGTAAAAAAGAATCCGCCGCCGGATTCATCCCAAAAGAGTCGGAACATATCTTTCGCCAGAAACTGAGCTTCAGTTAAATACTTTGGATCAAAGGTGGCTTCGTAAAGATCAATCAGTCCGTGCGTGAAAAAAGCGTAATCTTCAAGAAAACCGGTCACGGACACTTCTCCCTCGCGGTAGCGATGCATCAGGCGGCCGTCTTCACGCTTGACCTTAGCCAAAATAAAGTCCGCCGATCGTTGAGCTGCATCACGGTAGCGGTCCTCACCCAATACGCGCGCGCCAAACGCGAGACTTGAAATCATGAGACCGTTCCAGTCCGCGAGAATCTTGTCGTCTAAATGCGGCCGCGGCCGTTTTGATCTGATTTCAAGGAGCTTGTTTCTTGCGTCTGTGATGATCTTTCTTATTTCCCCTTCAGACTTGCCAAACTTTTGAGCGGTTTCTCCGAGCGTGTGTGCCGCAAATAGAATGTTCTTTCCGGAAAACTCTCTATGCGGATCGTTCTCCACGTTGCCGTGAGATTCGACACCAAAGTAATAATTGAATATCTTCGCATCTTCGGTTCCAAGATGGTGAATGAGGTCCGCTTCGTACCAAAGATAAAAAGCTCCCTCCGATTTTTTGGTCGGTTCTACGGCTTCGGGAGGAAAACTGTCAGCGTCCTCTGCAGAATAAAAGCCGCCTTCAAGGCTTTGCATATCTCGAAGCACATAGTCAAAAATCTCCCGCGCGACGCGCGCAAAGTCTTCGTGGCCGGTTGCTTGGTACGCTTCAAGATAGGATTTCGAAAGAATGGCCTGGTCGTAGAGCATCTTTTCAAAATGAGGCACGAACCACTCGCGATCGGTTGAATAACGATGAAAACCGCCGCCGATGTGGTCATACATTCCGCCGCGTGCCATTTCGGTAAGCGTCTTATCCGCCATCTCAAGCGCATCCTGTGCGTTCGAGCGCTTCCAATAACGCAGAAGAAACGAATGGATGTAACTTTGCGGGAATTTCGGAGCGGAGCCGAATCCTCCTTTTTCCTGATCATATCGCGACCCAAGCTCGTGATAAGCGGTTTTGAGCGTGCGCTCATCAAGGGTCTCTGCTTGAGCAGTCTGCGATTCCATATGTGCTCGCAACGCTTTGGTTAGTTCGTCGCTCGACTTTAAAATTTTTTCGCGGTCCGTCTTCCACTTCCCAGCGATCTCCTTAAGCAGCGTCGCAAATCCGGGCCTTCCCCACCGGTCCTCGGGAGGAAAATAGGTCCCGCCGTAAAACGGTTTGAGGTCTGGAGTCAGAAAAGCGCTGAGGGGCCAACCGCCGGATCCGGTCATCGCCATCACTGCCTGCATGTAAATGTGGTCAACGTCGGGCCGTTCTTCTCGGTCCACTTTAATGGCCACAACGGTTTCATTCATGATTTTCGCAATTTCTGGCTTCGAAAACGACTCTTCTTCCATCACGTGACACCAGTGACACGTAGAATACCCAATCGAAAGAAAAATGGGTTTGTCTTCCTTCCGGGCTTTCTCAAACGCTTCCTCACCCCACGGATACCAATCCACGGGGTTGTAAGCGTGTTGGAGTAAATACGGGCTTTTTTCGTGAATGAGACGGTTCGGTTCCGTTTCAGATCGCACCATTTCCGCCGCTCCTAAGATGAGACCTACTATTAAGATACAAGAGGAACTCCGCTTTAATTTCATAGGACATTTGTTTCGTTATTCTAACATCCGCGACCAAGGCATTCACCTTGTTTTTCGATACATGATCCCTTAGAATTGAACACCCATATGTCTACACTTGTTTTAATCAGACACGGCCAGAGTCAGTGGAATCTCGAGAATAGATTCACGGGCTGGATTGATATCCCTCTAACAGACA
>MHFT01000058.1 GCA_001804315.1 Omnitrophica bacterium RIFCSPLOWO2_12_FULL_50_11 | reverse complement strand
GATCAATGGGTGCCATCTTAATTCTAATGTCGCCATTTTATCAATTTCCTGAAGAGTGATTTTTTCAGTAAGTGGGGCTGAACGGTTACCGTATTTCTTGCACATCTTTTTGAAATCTTCTTGATTGTAACTAAAGAACATAGGGGACTTGTTCCCTGTACAACGAATTTATAACATAAATTTCCTCGTCTCCCAACAAAAAGTATTTTATCTTAGGCGGTTCCGGTTCTCCGGGGGACAGATGTTGCGGGAGACGATTTATTTTTTCCCTGCCTCTACTGCTTCTTTGAGCATTCTACAGTAAAGGTCAAAGCCAACTCGGTAGATAAAGCCGCTTTGTTCGTGGCCAAGGAGATTACCTGCGCCCCGGATTTCCAAATCCTCAAGCGCAATTTTAAATCCCGAACCCAGCTCGCTGAATCGCTCAATCGCTGCCAGCCGTTTCTCTGCATCTTGTGTCAACACCCAGTCACGTGGAACTAAAAAAAACGCGTATGCCTGCCGAACAGTGGGATAGCGCCCCACCCGACCGCGCAGCTGATAGAGATCGGCAAGGCCAAACGTATCGGCACGATTGACGATAATCGTGTTGACGTTCGGAATATCGAGACCAGACTCAATAATATTTGTCGAAATGAGGCAATCGATCTTACCGTCGATAAAATCCGCCATTACTTTTTCGAGACTAAGTGCCGGCATCTGTCCATGCGCCACGCCGAACGATACATGAGGCATCAGTTTTTTCAAGTGAGCATAAACTTTTTCAATGGATTCAACGCGATTATGAACGTAATAGATTTGCCCTTTCCGCTCCAATTCCTTTTCGATCGCTTCTTTGACTCGTTCTTCATGAAACTCAAGGATTTCGGTTCTAATCGGGAGCCGCTGCTTCGGAGGGGTTTCAAGCGTTGACATGTCTCGAACGCCCACGAGCGACATGTACAGGGTTCGCGGGATAGGTGTTGCCGTCAGCGTCAGCACATCAACCATTTCGCGCATCTGCTTCAAGCGCTCTTTGTGGCGGACACCGAACCGCTGTTCCTCATCAATGATGACCAAACCCAAGTCCTTAAACGCAACGTCTTTCGACAGGAGTCGGTGCGTCCCAATAATGATGTCTACAGCACCCATCTTAAGACCGGCAAGTACTTTCCGTTGCGCCTGCTGGCTGCGGTAGCGAGACAGCAACTCTACCGTTACTGCTTCATCGTTGAACCTTCGCTTCAAGGTTAAGTAATGCTGCTCTGCTAAAAGGGTTGTCGGAACGAGAAAGGCGATTTGTTTCCCATCTAACACCGATTTATAGGCAGCACGAACGGCAACTTCGGTTTTGCCATACCCCACATCTCCGCAAATCAACCGATCCATCGGTCTCGCCTCTTCCATATCCCGCTTCACTTCCTCCGTAGCACGCCTTTGATCAGGCGTTTCAGGAAATGGAAACGACCGTTCAAATTCTTCCTCCCAAGTTGGATGTCGGGAATAGGAAAAACCAGGGCGAACTTTTCGCTTGGCTTGAAGTTCCACCAGATCCCGCGCCACACTGCGTACAGCCAGCCGCGCGCGTTCCTTAATCCGGACCCATTCTTTGCTGTGGAGGCGTGTGAGTCTAGGTTTTTTCCCTTCCAATCCTATGTATCGCTCGAGAAACTGATGTTGGTCAAACGGAAGATAAAGAATTTCTCTGTCGGCAAATTCCAAAGCGAGATGACGCTTCGCTCGACCAGAGATTTTTAACGGCTTCGTTCCTAAAAATTGTGCAATGCCGTACTCCACATGGACCACATAATCTCCCGCGCGTATGTCTCCGAACTCCGTCTGCGGCTCGAAGTCCTCAGACAATGACTTTAAGCGGTCTCGTCTTCTCAGGAAAGCCTCCGTGACAGGTAAGAGAAATACTTCCTCGAACGTCGTGAGGCTCTTACCCTCATCGAGCGAATAATCGCGGATGGAATCGATAGAATCTAATTGGAAGTGGATCCGAATGGGCGATCGATAGGAAAGCGGATAAACGTCGATCATCCCCCCTCGAACCGCGTACTCGCCCGGTTCTTCGACGGTCTTCACTTCGCTGTAATTCAAGGATTGAAATCTCGAGAGGAGATCTTCGCGGGCGATCGTCTCACCCACCCGCAGCCGAACGACGCTTTCGGCTATATCTTTTTCAACCATTCACGAATGCGGCGAATGCCGGTTTCGATCTTGTCTTCGGAAGCAGCAAAACTGATCCGGACAGCATGATCATCGCCGAAGCAGACGCCGGGAACGACGGCTACCTTTGCTTCCTCGAGGAGGCGATCCGAAAACGTAAGTGAATCTAATCCTGTCTCCGTGATATCCACAAAGAGATAAAAAGCGCCGGCTGGTTTGAACGCTTTCAATCCGGCAATATCGCTTACGAGCCCGAAAATAAGATCCCGGCGCTCTTGGAACGCATCGCGCATCTTCCTGACTTCGGCTCGTCCACTCCTCAATGCTTCCAAATAGCCAACTTGAGCAAATGACGTTGGGTTTGAAGTTGAATGGCTCTGAACCGCTGCACAAGCAGCGGCAACCGGTTTCGGTGCGGCTAAGAAACCGAGGCGCCAGCCGGTCATCGCATAGGATTTACTCGCGCCGCCGATCGTAATCGTCTGCTCCAACGTGGCCGAACTGATCGCGCCGATCGAGCAATGGATCAATCCATCAAAAATGAGCTGCTCATAGATTTCGTCGCTTACAACGAATAATGAATGTTTTTTGGCTACAGCTGCAATTTCAACAAGCAACTCTTTCGACAAGACCGCTCCTGTCGGATTGGATGGAGAATTCAGAATAAGTACTTTTGATTTCTTCGTAACGAGCATCTCGAGCGCTTGAGCGTGAAACTGATAACCGTCTTTTGAATCAGTCTTGAGGAAGATCGGCACACCACCGGCCAAAGTCACCATCTCCGGATAACTCAACCAATAAGGAGATGGAATAATGACTTCGTCTCCCGCTTCGACCAGAACCTGCAAAACGTTATAGATGGCATGCTTCGCCCCGCACGTGACAACAATCTGGTCAGGATCATAAGCAAGCTTATTTTCACGCGCCAATTTTTCGGAAATGGCCTGCCTCAGCTCAAGTATCCCAGAAACAGGCGTATATTTCGTAAAACCTTGACGGAGCGAACGAATAGCGGATTCTTTGACGGGCTCAGGTGTATCAAAGTCGGGCTCGCCTGCTGATAACGAAATGACATCGATACCTTCAGCCTTCAGGCGTTTCGCTTTGGCCTCAATGGCAAGTGTTTTGGAAGGGCTTATATTTGCAACCCGTTTGGCAAGATGCATGGGACCGGAATGGCAAGTGTCAGAGCGTCATTGCACACAAACTCTTGACAACAATCGTGGCAGATCTGCCGCATCGTACGGCACAGAAGCAACGACGGGATCTTGGTTCATAGTCAGTTTGACCGCTTTTAAGTCTTGTCAAACTGAAGCAGAGAGGAAAAAGTAGAACGTAAAGAGAAAAAACGATGGAACCCGAAAGCCTCTGTCCACTTTCTACTTTCTACTCTCTCCTTAAAAAAACGGTCAATCCGAGAGGTTCTTACCTTCCTTCTTCGTGCCCCGTAAAGAATCGACGAAGGGCGCTTAAAAAACCGCCTTTCTTCGGCGTTTCCTTCTTGAGTTTCTCGCCCTCGGCTTCTCCTTTTGTAGCAGGCTCAACCTTAGCACTTTTCTTTTTTTTGAGTTTTTTCTCTACCAATTCTGTGACGGGAACTGAAAATTCAAGCAGTGAAAGTGATGCCCCATCCCCAGGCCGAATCCGATAATGAAGTGTTCGCGTGTATCCTCCTTTTCTCCCTGAAAATTTTGGTGCGATGGCTTCGATCATGCGTTTCGCGAGATGTTCGGACCCTGAACCTAGTTCACGAACTAAATGACGACGGGCATGAAGCGTGTCTTGCTTCGCGACTGTGACCAGACGATCGACGAGGCGAGACGCTTCTTTAGCACGTACGTGCGTCGTTACAATCCGCTGGCTACAAATCAGACCACGCGCCAAGTTTCGAAGTAAGGCACGCCGATGTTCTTGAACTAATCCCAGACGCCCACGTCTCCGTCCATGCCTCATAGGCTAACCTCTTTTGCTACAGTCGCTTCTTTCTTTTTCTTAACGCGCTCTTGAATGTTGAGCCCGAGGTGAAGTCCCATATTAGTCAAAATACCTTGAATCTCGGAAAGCGATTTCTTTCCAAAATTCTTGTACTTCAGCATTTCTGCTTCGGTTTTTTGCACCAAGTCGCCAATGGTTCTGATACTCGCAGCTTCCAAGCAGTTGGCGCTTCGGACCGAAAGCTCAAGCTCTGTAATCGGCTTTCGGATGAGATCGAGGAATTCCGTATCTTCTTCCTCTTCCTCCTCCACTTCCTCCGGAAGCTCACCGTAACTGACGAATACGTCGAGATGGCGCTGGTAGATATTAGAAGCGTAAAGCAACGCTTCTTCAGGACCCATGGCCCCGTTCGTCCAAATTTCAAGGATCAGCCGATCGTAATCCGTGATCTGTCCGACACGGGTATCTTCCACTGTGAAATTGACCTTCGTCACGGGTGAAAAGATCGAATCAACCGCGATCGTTCCTACCGGCATCTCTTCTTGTTTGTTGCGTTCGGCTGGAACGTAGCCGCGGCCTCGCGCAACTTCGAGTTCCATTCGAAATCGTATTTCCTTAGTCAGTGTCGCGATCTTCAGGTCAGGATTGACAATTTCAACGGTTTCATCCGCTTGCACATCTTTTCCGGTGACATCTCCCGTGTGTTTCGCATCAATCAACACCTTCTTCGGCTGCTTTCCGTGATATTTGAGCACCAACTTTTTGATGTTGAGTACGATTTGCGGTACATCTTCAAGCACACCATCGACAGCCGAAAATTCGTGCAGGACATTATCGATTTTCACGTTCGTTACCGCAGCACCCTCAATAGACGAAATCAAGATACGCCGTAACCCATTACCAATGGTGACGCCGTAACCACGCTCGAACGGCTCCGCCACAAATTTGCCGTACGTCGGCGTGACCGTTTTTTGATCGACAGCAAGCCGTTTTGGTATTTCAAACGCTTTCCACCTAATCCCCATAAATGTTCCTCCTTAACGAGCACACGACCGTCATTGCGAGGCAGCGTACCAAGCGAGGTCGAAGTCTTCCCGCATCCGTCATTGCGAGGCCAGCAACCCGAGAATGGGCCGAAGCAATCTTACATCCCAGATTACTTCGTCCATGCTTCGTTTGCTTCCTCGTAATGACGGATGCGACCTACTGCTTCGGCGATCCTCTGGTATGCTGCCTCGCAGTGACGGACGCGCCTATTTAGAATATAACTCCACCACAAGTGACTCCTCGACCGGTAAAGCTGCATCCGCCTTAGTTGGATAACGCAGAACGGTTGCTTCAAGCTCATCACGATTTAACGACAGCCAAGTGGGCACGGCAAGGTCTTTATACATTTCCACTCGTGCCTTAAGCTGGCTCATGGTAGATTCCTTTCGCATCGGTTCGATTCTATCCCCCGGCTTTACCAGAAAAGACGGGATATCGACACGACGGCCATTGACACAAATGTGTCCATGGCCGACGAGCTGCCTTGCCTCTCGGCGACTTGCCGCAAAAAACGACCGAAAGACAACATTATCTAACCTGCGTTCTAGCAGCTGGACTAAGTTTTCTCCAGTGACGCCTCGTTGTTTAGATGCCCGCTTAAAAAAAACGCGAAACTGGCGTTCCAAAAGGCCGTAGATCCTTTTGAGCTTCTGCTTTTCGCGAAGCTGGATACCATAATCCGAAATCTTGGCTCTTCTTTCCCTCGACTGACCGGGTGGTTTTCCCAACCGTTTCTCAAGCTTCTCATTACGGCGGTGCCCACCCTTCAAAAAAAGGTCAACGCCCTCGCGCCTTGCCAGACGATGTACAGGTCCTAGGTATCGTGCCATCAGGATTAAACTCTCCTACGCTTCGGTGGACGGCAACCATTGTGCGGTAACGGCGTCACGTCTTTAATCGCGCTGATACGAAGGCCGACGCTTTGAAGTGCGCGGATGGCGGACTCTCTTCCAGAACCTGGACCCTTTACCTGAACTTCCACATCCCGCATGCCATTCTCGATTGCCTTTTTCCCCGCTTCCTGAGACGCGATCTGAGCAGCGTACGGCGTTGACTTCTTAGATCCCTTAAAGCCAGCGCTTCCAGCACTGGCCCAACAAACCGTATTGCCAGCTGAGTCTGTGATCGTCACCACCGTATTATTAAAAGAAGCTAAGATGTGAACGATGCCCTTCGAAATTTGTTTCGGTTTCTTTTTCGCCATAGTGATTTAACTCTCCTCTACAGGACTGTCATTCTGAGACCGAGGGCTGAAGAATCCTGTCCGAGATCCTTCGGCCACTGCGTGGCCTCAAAATGATGCGTCGGAGCGATGCTCCGGCGCATCATTTTGGTGCAGGCGGTTTCTTACTGAGCCCCCCCACTGTTTTGCGCTTTCCTTTTCTCGTTCTCGCGTTTGTGTGCGTCCTTTGTCCCCTCACAGGCAGCCCTTTCACATGTCGCATGCCCCGATAACACTTAATATCAATTAAGCGCTTAATGTTCTTCTGTATGTCACGCCGGAGCTCGCCTTCTACCACAAGGTCAGACTTCTGAATCGCAGAGGTAATCGCTGCCACTTCCTGGTCAGAAAGATCTTTCGCGCGCTTGTTTGGGTCGACCTGTGCTGCTCGCAAAATTTTCAAGGAGCTGGGCCGGCCAATCCCATAGAGATAGGTCAGCGCCACCTCCATCCGCTTTTCTTTGGGAATGTCTACACCTAAAATCCTTGGCATCCTAATTATCCCTGCCTTTGCTTGTGTTTTTTGTTCGTACAAATCACATACACGACACGCTTCCTGCGCACGATCCTACAATGTTCGCATATCTTCTTTACCGACGCGCGGACTTTCATGATGGATGTCCTATTCACTGACCCTCATAGTTGACTCGCAAAGACGCGGATGTTAAATGCGATAGGTAATTCGTCCTCGGGCCAAATCATAAGGTGAAAGCTCAACCTTGACACGATCTCCTGCAATGATCCGGATGTAATGCATCCTCATTTTTCCTGAAATATATGCCAACACGCGATGTCCGTTATCCAGCTCCACCCGAAACATTGCGTTCGGCAGTGGTTCCACCACCATTCCTTCTACCTCAATGGCTCCTTCCTTCGCCATATCTTGTTTACTCCGACGATCCGTCGCAGGTCTGGGGTCCCGTCAGATTGATTGGACCCTCTTCCGTTAGGGCGACTGTATCCTCGTAATGTGAAGCTAATCGATGGTCACGTGTGACCACAGTCCAAGAATCTTGCAAAATTTCAACTTCATGACTTCCCGCAACAACCATGGGTTCGATCGCAAGCACCATACCGACTTCCAATCTGGGCCCTTTCCCAGGCCTGCCAAAGTTCGGAACTTGAGGATCTTCATGAAGCGCGCGACCGATCCCATGACCTACAAAATCACGGACAACCGAAAAACCTTTCGATTCAACGTAATTTTGGATCGCGTACGAAAGATCTCCGATCCGATTTCTGGGTTTCAATTCTTGCATTCCGGCATAAAGCGCCTGGCGAGCAACCTCAATCAGTTCGATCGCTTCGCCGCTGATTCTCCCGACGGGCCAGGTTCTGGCCGCATCACTGTAGTAGCCCTCGTGGATGATGCCAATATCCACGCTCACAATATCCCCTTCCTCTAATCTACACTTCTTTGAAGGAATTCCATGGACGACCACCCGATTGGGCGACGTACATACGCTCGCAGGAAAACCACGGTACCCCTTAAACGCCGGCTTTGCTTGATATTCGGCCATCAACTGCTCCGCTTTCTGATCGATTTCATAAGTCGTGATCCCCGGACACACGGATTTTTCAAGACGCTTTAAAATCGCTTTTAAACGCTTGGCTGATTCACGCATCAATAAGATTTCGTGCTTTGACTTAAGCGAGATCATTCCGCTCGAGGTACTCCACTAATTTTTCTTGAAGTTCTTCAATTCCCAAATTTCCATCTACGGTACGCAAAAGTTTCCGCCGCTCGTAATATTCACTGAGCGGCTTTGTTTCAACGCCATACACTTTGAGGCGCGCGCGAACGGTCTCCAGCCGGTCGTCTTGACGTTCTACGAGATCACTTCCACAACCGTCACAGATGCCTTCGCGCCTAGTAGGAATGTTGCGCACGTGGTAATTGGCGTCACATCGGGGACACGTCCGGCGACCGGAAAGACGCTCAATCAACGTTTCCTCAGATGCACGAAAGTCAATGACCAGATCTATTTGCTTCTTATCACGTGCGAGGATTTCATCCAACGCCTCTGCCTGTTCCACCGTCCGCGGAAAGCCGTCGAGGATGAAACCGCTGGCGACATCTGGATGTTCAAATCGTTCCTTAATCATCTGGACGATCAATCGATCTGGAACAAGCTTTCCACTTTCCACAAACGTTCTTGCCTGCTTTCCAGCCGTAGTTCCATTCCGAATAGAAGACCTTAAGAGGTCGCCCGTTGCGATGTGGGGCAATCGGAACCGTTCACCTAATCGTCGAGCGTGAGTTCCTTTTCCGGCGCCCGGTGGACCAAGAAAAACAATATGATGCCCCATGCTATCGGATGCGCGCTTTCAATTTTCCTTTCTTGATGAAACCTTCATAATGATGCATCAAGAGCTGCGACTCAATCGTCTTCATCGTGTCTAATACGACACCGACAATGATGAGCAAGCCCGTACCCCCGAAGAAACTCGCCACCAAAAAAGGAATATTTAAAACCTTTGGTGAATTAATAATGCTAGGGAAAATAGCAATCACCGCTAAAAAGAGCGCACCACTGAAGGCGATTCGCGTCATCAAGTAGTCCAAATGCTCCGCCGTATTCTTGCCGGGCCGGATGCCCGGGATGAAGCCGCCGTACTTCTGCAAGTTATTCGCAACGTCAATCGGGTTAAACGTAATCGCTGTATAAAAGAAGGTAAAGAAAATAATAAACAAAGCGGTCAGCGTCGTATAGAGTGCCGAACCTGGTGCCAGACCTGTCGCAATCGATCGAACGAACCCTTGAGCAGGAAAAAAACCAGCAATCGTTGCCGGAAATAAAATGATCGATTGCGCAAAAATGATCGGAATCACACCCGCTTGATTGACGCGCAACGGCAAATAAGTGCTCTGACCTCCATAAACACGATGGCCTCGAATCTGCTTGGCGTATTGCACCGGAATTTTCCGCTGGCCTTGTATGATCAATATCACGGTCACCACCGTAAACGTGAAAAGCACCAGCATGAACGCTAATTTCCAATAGGCAAGCTGTCCTAACCGAACCAAAGAGCCGGTCTGCATGACTGCCGTCGGAATCGCTTCAATAATACCGGCGGTGATTAAAACCGACATCCCATTTCCAATCCCATGTTCATCAATTTGCTCCCCCAGCCACATAATGAAAACCGTTCCAGCCGTCAGGGTTAAAATAGTCATCAAGCGAAACGGCCAACCCGGATTTGGGACAATGACCATCCCTTGGAACGCATTTGGGTTCTCGAGCCATAGGGCAATAAAAAAAGTTTGAATCAACGCCAGAATCAGCGTTCCATAACGCGTATATTGAATGAGTGTCCGGCGTCCTTCTTCACCGCCTTCCTTCGCCAGTCGTTCAAAATGTGGGATCACCACGGTCAAAAGCTGCAAAATAATCGATGCGGAAATATACGGCATAATCCCGAGCGCAAAGACAGTGGCCCTCTGCAACGCACCGCCAGAAAAAAGGGCCATAATGCCGAACAAGTTCCCGCCTGCGGTACCGGCAATACGCTGGAAAAAAGCATTTAAGGCGTTTCCATCGACGCCCGGCGTCGGCACGTGAGCGCCAATCCGATAAATGACGACAATAAAGAGCGTAAAAAGAACTTTTTTCTTAAGTTCCGGGACTTTAAATATGTTCGCAAGTGCTTGCAGCATTACTCACCCCTAAGCCCTCATGCCGAGCGGAGTCGACGGCGTCATCATTTCTGCCCAATCAATACAGCTTGCCCACCTGCTTTTTCAATCGCTTCCTTTGCGTGCGCACTGAACCGGTGGGCGCGCACAATGACCTTTCGCTTGACCTCACCGCGACCCAGAATTTTAAGACCATCTCTCATACGCTTAACGATTCGATTTTCAAGCAACCACTGAGGTGAAATTTCATCGGCTTTTAACGACGACAAGACATCTAAGTTCAAGATTGTATAAGACTTACGAGTGGGGCAGTGAAATCCTCGTTTTCCGACCTTTAGATACAACGGTGTTTGTCCGCCTTCGAAACCGACGCGCGTCGAATAGCCAGACCGAGCAAGTTGTCCTTTGTGGCCCCTCGTCGCGGTCTTCCCATGACCAGAACCAGGACCTCGTCCGACTCGCTTCGGTCTTTTACGATACGGCCGCTTGCTTTTCATCAGCGCCTACTTTCTTCTCGCCCTGCGGTTCGGAACCACGGCTTCTCATAGTTTGCAGACCAGCCAGTGTTGCCTTCAGGACATTAATCGCGTTATCGCTGCCAAGGCTTTTCGTCAAAATGTCTCGGATTCCGACGCATTCACAAATGGCACGTGCAGCACCACCTGCAAGCACACCCGTCCCTTCTGATGCTGGTTTTAAAAGCACTTTTGCTGCCCCATACCTGCCAACCACTTCGTGGGGAATCGTTGTTTTATGAAGTGGAATCTCGATCTGCTTTTTACGAGCAATTTTCATGGCTTTTCGAATCGCATCTGCTACTTCGCTTGCTTTGCCCAAGGCATAACCTATTTTGCCCCGGCCGTTTCCGACGGCGACTAAAGCGCTAAAATGAAAGCGCCGTCCCCCCTTGACTACTTTCGCGATCCGGTTGATTTGAATCACCTTTTCGATCTGAACGCTTTCGTGGGAGGTTACAGCTTCAACGACCTTCTGTTCTTGCTTCCCTTTTCCTGTGCTCTTCTGTTCCTGTAACTCAGCCAATGGATGTTCACTCCTTAACATTAAAACTGAATCCCATTCTCCCGCAATGCTTCTGCAAATGCACGGATCCGTCCGTGAAAAGGATACCCGCCGCGATCAAAAACGATGTGCGAGATCCGCTTTTTTTTAAGCTCTTCCGCTGCATAAACACCGAACACTTTGGCGGCCTCAATATTGCCCCAGTTCATTCGACTTTTTGCCCTCAGCGCCGAGCTCAACGTTGAAACGGCACACAGGGTCCGTTCCGCCAGATCATCAATCGCCTGTGCATAAAGATGCAGATCGGAACGGAATACGTTTAGCCGTGGCCGCTCTGCGGTACCAGTCACCCTTTTCCGTATCCGAAGACGACGCCTGTGTCTTGCCTCACGTTTCACCTGATTTAACATGCTTTTCCTCACCAGCCGCAGTCTGAATGACGAAACGACTGTTATCCTGCTGCTTTTCCTGCCTTTCTTCTGATCACTTCACCCGAATATCGAATTCCTTTTCCTTTATAAGGTTCAGGAACAAAAAAGCTCCGAATGTTGGCCGCCACTTGTCCCACCAACGCTTTATCAGGACCTTTCACCTCAAGCACGGTAGGTTTTGGCACCTCAATTCTGACTCCTTCCGGAATCAGATAAGAAATGGGATGAGAAAAACCTAGCTGCAGTTGCAGGATCTTGCCTTTAAGTTCGGCTCGAAAACCGATCCCTTCAATCTCAAGACGCTTGACAAACTCTTCCGAGACGCCCTGAATCATATTATGGATCAAGGTACGCGTCAGGCCGTGCAAAGACTTATCCTGGCTCGTATTGGTGGGGCGAGTCACTTTAATCTCGTTCTCTCGCAACTCAATCTTCATTCGTGGATGCGTTTCCAGGTCGAGTTTCCCCTTAGGTCCCTCCACGTGAATTTTCTCGCCCGAAATCTGGACCTTGACTCCTTTTGGAATTGAAACCGCTCGATTCCCTATTCGTGACATAATGATATATTTCCTACCTAAGACCCCCTTAACGCTACCAAACTTTGCAGATCAGCTCGCCACCCACTTTTTGTCTCCGCGCTTCACGATCCGTCAAGATTCCCTTGGACGTTGAGAGAATTGCAATACCCAACCCCCCAAGAACCTGCGGGATCTCGTCGGATTTTACGTAATGCCGGATACCCGGTTTCGAAACACGAACGAGCGACTCAATGGCCGGGCGCTTATCGCTGCGGTACTTTAAGCGGATCCGGATGGATTTTTTTGGTCTGTCTTCAATGACTTTAAAACTTTCGATCAGGCCTTCCCGCTTCAGGATTTCCGAGATCTCGATCGTCAATTGAGACCCCCGTTCAATCGTCACACTTTCTTTTAACGCTCGGGAGGCATTTCGGATCTGTGTCAAAAAATCTGCAATTGGATCTGTCACTGCACCCATTCGTAGAACCTTTACCAACTTGACTTGACCACGCCAGGAATGAAACCTTGGTTGGCCAGCTCACGAAAACAAATTCGACAAAGTTGAAACTTACGAATATAACCGCGCCGTCGTCCACATGCTTGGCAACGGTGATAAGATCTCACCTTAAACTTAGGTACGCGCCGCTGTTTTTGAACCAGACACGACTTCGCCATGTTTATCGCTTTTACTTCCTAAACGGAAATCCTAATAATTCCAGTAATCGCTTTGCTTCTTCCTTTTTTCGAGTGGTCGTCACAAAGGTAATATCCATCCCTTGCGTTTTAGCCACTTGATCCAATTCTACCTCCGGAAAAATACTTTGCTCCTGAAGTCCCAGAGAATAATTCGCTTCTTGATCAAAACTGGATAACGGAAATCCACGAAAATCCCGGATTCGAGGCATTGCCACATTGAATAACCGGTCCACGAACTCGTACATGCGATTTCCGCGAAGCGTCACCTTCAAACCAATAGATGCCCCCTGTCTTAACTTGAAGGCAGCGATCGATTTCTTCGCGCGCGTGACTGCAGGCTGCTGACCCGTAATCAAACTTAGGTCGCGCGCCAAACGCTCCAAGACCTTAATGTCCGTCATCCCTTCTTTTACCCCCATATTGACGACGACCTTCTCGATACGCGGTACCGCCAGGGGATTGGAACAATGAAACTCTTCGACCATCGTCGGAACAATCGTCTTGCGATAGGTCTCGAGCAGCCTGGGGACCGGTATTGGTGTTTTCTGAACCGCTTGCTCAATCATGGTCAACCTTTCGGTACCATGTCATCCTGAACCCCGCGGAATTTTCCGCCAAATGGCGCGGCGGACCCGCTGCGCTTCGTGGCGGGCACTTCCGACCGAAGGATCCTATCACCAGATCCTTCGGTCGCCCTCCGGGCTTCCTCAGGATGACCAATTGGAAACGTCCGTTTCCAATTGCTCAAATGATTTCGTGACATTTTTTACAGACACGATGCTTTGTTCCATCGTTCAAAAACTGGAAACCGATGCGCGTCGCCTTGGAACACCGCGGACAAACCAACTGAACATTCGAACGATCGATTCTACCCTCGATCTTGAGAAGGCCGCCCTTTGGATTCCGCTGACTCGGACGTGTATACACAGTGACCAAATTAACTGCTTCTACAAGGAGACGATGATCGCGCGGAAAAACTTTCATCACTTTCCCTTTCTTGCCGCGGTTGCGACCGCTGATCACCCTCACGACGTCACCTTTCTTAATGGCCACGGTCATGCTTACACGACCTCCGGTGCCAATGAAATGATCTTGGTAAAGTTCAGATCGCGAAGCTCGCGAGCGACAGGGCCGAAAATTCGTGTTCCGCGTGGATTCAACTGGTTGTCGATAATGACAATCGCATTTGAACTAAATCGCACCACCGAACCATCCGGTCTCTTAATCGGGTGGCGAGTCCGTACGATCACAGCTCGAACGACTTCCCCTTCTTTCACAACCGCATCAGGCGTGGCCTCTTTGACCGAACCCGTAATAACATCGCCGATCCCGGCCGTCCGCTTACTGCGACGGCGGAGGACGCCGATCATGGCGACACGTTTCGCCCCTGTGTTGTCTGCAATGTCCAAAATAGATCGCATCTGCAGCATCGCAAAAACCTCGGTTCACGCATTCCCACTTAAAACCTGGACGATCCGCCACCGCTTCGTTTTCGAAATCGGCCGCGTCTCCCGAATCCGGACTTTGTCTCCCATTCGCGCCGCGTTTTTTTCGTCATGAGCCACGTATTTCTTCTGCTCTTTCATCACCTTTTTGTATATCGGATGCTGCACCAATCGTGACACTTGGACGACAGCGGACTTATTCATCTTGTCACTCAGAACAACTCCGATCAGTTCCTTGCGATGACGTTTAGCCATTTTTCTTCTGTTCCATTTCGCGACAAACCGTAAGCACCCTGGCGAGATCGCGTCTCGCGTGCCTCAACCTCGATAGGTTTTGTAATTTTGCAAGCTTCGCTTCCCAGCGCAGTTGAAACAATTCCTTCCGCAGGCTTTCTGCTTTCTCTTCTAACTCGTCGACGGAAAGGGCCCTGAGGTCCTTTCCTTTTAACCCTGGCATTTGATCAACCCGTCCGCGTTACAAATCTGGTCGGAAAAGGAAGCTTGTGCGCACAGAGTCGAAAGGCAGAACGTGCGAGCGATTCCGGCACACCACTCATCTCGAACAGGATGCGACCAGGTTTTACAACCGCTACATAATACTCAGGGGATCCCTTTCCTTTTCCCATGCGGGTCTCTGCTGGTTTCTTTGTAAATGACTTATCCGGAAAAGTACGCATCCAGACTTTTCCTCCGCGCTTGACATGTCTTGTTAATGCAACGCGCGCTGCCTCAAGTTGGATCGCAGTCAACCACCCATGACCTAAAGCCTTTAAACCATACTCGCCGAAATGGACCGACTGAGCTCCAGTTGATATGCCTCGCCTTTTTCCGCGATGCTGCTTCCTAAATTTGACTCGTTTGGGCATGAGTGGCATAGCAGTTCCACGAACCGATCAAACACAGTTACGGCCCAAGATTTTCACCGGGTTCCGCTTGGGGTTTTGACTGCACTTCAACAACGCTGGGCAGAACACTTACCTCTTCCGCCACCGCTTTCCCAACCCCTTGTAACGGGGTTCCCTGCTGACGCGCTTTTTCCCGTCTTTGCTCTTCCAATTTCTTGACCCGCTCAGCTTCCTTTTGCTTCACCAAAACGTCACCATGATAAATCCATACTTTAACGCCAATCGTCCCATAGGTTGTGAACGCCTCGGCAAAGCCATAAGCGACATCCGCACGAAAGGTACCAAGCGGAATCTTTCCTTCTTTGTATCCTTCGCTACGCGCGATCTCGGAACCGCCCAGCCGCCCTTTACATCTGATCTTAATTCCGCCCGCCCCTCTTGTCATCGCATTTGCCACCGCTTTTTTCATCGCCTTTCTGAATGCAACCCGCTTTTCTAACTGAAGTGCAACATTTTCGCTGACGAGTTGCGCATCCGTCTGCGGCACCTTGACCTCTTTAATATCGAGGTACACTTCGCTTGACGTCAAGCGCGAGACGTCGTCACGAAGCCGGTTAATCTCCTGCCCTCCTCGTCCAATGATTATTCCAGGACGTGCCGTAAAAATCAAAATTCGAATCCTTCCGGCAGAACGTTCAATCGTAATATCAGAAACACCGGCGATCTTCAACCTACGCTTCAGATACTGCCGAATCCGCAGATCCTCGTGCAGTGTCCTGCCGAAGTCTCTAGGTGCAAACCATCGAGATTTCCAATCTCTAATGTATCCAAGTCTTAATCCGTATGGATGGGATTTCTGCCCCATGTCTGACTCCTCCGACTACCGTCCTGCCCCCACCAGCTGTTTTTCCTTTTTCTCTTTTTTAGATTTCAGCGCTTTGGATTCACCTTTCTCCGACTCAGACTGCAACGGTGCGGTCCGCACTTTTTGCTCAGCCAAAACAACACTCAAATGAGTCGTTCGCTTTCTAACCACGTCCGCCCGACCCATTGCACGCGGCAGGTACCGCTTGAACATGGGCCCTCCGTCCGCTCGAATCTCACGAATATACAGCTGCTCTTCATCCATTTTTTTCACCTTCGCGTTTGCTGCTGCGCTCTTTAGTGTCTTCTCTACCAAACGCGCTCCCTTCTTGTTCAAATTGGACAAGATGGCGCGGGCGCAGGTGAGCGGTTTTGACCGAATCATATCGATGACCAGCCGCGCTTTCCTCGGTGAAATCCGTATGTATCGTGTGACGGCTCTTGCTTCCATTAAAGCCCTTCGAAACCCGGTACCGTTGCTCCGCTACGAGAAGGCTGCACTATGTTTTTCCTCCAGCCGCAAGCTCTTTGGCTTTATCGTGAGAGGTACTGTGTTTTCTAAAGATTCTTGTCGCGACAAACTCCCCCAACTTATGACCCACCATATTTTCCGTAACAAAAACATTGTTGAAGGTTTTACCGTTGTGGACAGAGAACGTCACTCCGACGAAGTCTGGCAAAATGGTAGACCGACGGGACCAAGTCTTGATCGGCTTGCGATCATTTACTGCCTTCGCCTTTTGCGCCTTCATCAACAGCTTTTCATCCACAAAAGCACCCTTACGAGATGAGCGACCCACGGTTTACGCATTCCTCCTTTTAACAATAAATCGATTGCTCCGTTTCTTCCGTCTCCTTGTCTTGAAACCTTTTGCTAGTTTCCCCCAAGCGTTGCAAGGATGGCGGCCGCCTGAGGATTTTCCTTCACCGCCGCCAAGGGGATGGTCCACGGGATTCATGGCAACCCCCCGCGTGTTCGGCCGCACTCCGAGCCATCTCTTCCGACCGGCTTTGCCAAACATCAGGTTTTCATGATCCATGTTGGAGCATTGACCTACGGTTGCATAAGCGTCTAAGTTAATCATCCGAACTTCACCGGAAGGAAGCTTGATGTGAGCGAATTCATTTTCTTTCGCTAAGATGCGAGCTAAACTGCCCGCCGAGCGGACGAGCTTTCCGCCCTGACCTGGTTCCAACTCAACATTGTGAATCGGCGTTCCTTCAGGAATATTCCTCAGCGGTAAATGATTGCCAATTTTCACTTCGACGCTTTCTCCACTTGCAACCGTATGACCTACCTTCAATCCGTCCGGCGCTAAAATGTAACTCTTCTCACCATTCGGATAGGCAATTAAGGCTAGCCAAGTGGTACGGTTTGGATCGTACTCCACTGATTGAACGGTTGCTTCACTGCCGTGCGTCGCGCGCTTAAAATCAACCAAGCGGATACGCCGTTTGTGCCCGCCGCCACGATGATACGAAGTGATGTGGCCATGTGCATTGCGTCCCCCGGTTCGCTTCTTAATTTCCGTCAGCGGCTTATAGGGTTTACGCGACGTAAGATCCGAAAAACTAGAAACATTTCCAAACCGCCGCGTGGGCGTTGTCGGTTTAAATTTAATGAGCGGCATTTCGTCCTTTCTACGCCAAAGCTATTTTTTGGCCTTCCTTTAACGTCACGGCCGCTTTTTTCCACTCTGGTGTTAGCCCTGCCCGAAACCGCATGCGCTTTCGCTTTCCACTCATCCGCATCGTATTCACCTTGGTCACTTTGACATTAAAAAGGCGCTCCACTGCTTCCCGGATTTCATGTTTGTTGGAATGCTTATCGACCCGGAAATAATATTTCCGATTTTTCTCCTGCTTCGTACCCTTTTCGGTAACCAACGGCTCCCGAATCACATGATAGATATTCATGATGACAACTTTACGTCACCTGCACACGAACCTGATCTCTTGCAGCGGCCGCCGCCTCACCTAATGCGCGACGTTCCAATATGGGGACCGCATCCTTTTCAATTAATAATTTCTTCCGCCGAACAATATGGTATGCATTCACGTCGCTCGCCGGACGCACGGAGAATGTTGCACGCAAGTTTCGTGATGCGCGTTTCAGCTTGTCTTCCATCGATGAAACGATAAACAGGGTTCGACAATGATCCAACTGTAACGCGGAAGCGATGGAGGCTAGTTCTTTCGTCTTAGGTTCCTTCAAGTTTGCTTCCTTCAAGAACATCAGATTGTTTTCTCTGTTTTTCAAACTTAATGCCGAGATCAAAGCGCTTCGCTTCATGTCATCCGATAAATGAGTTCGATAACTCCGCGGATGAGGTCCAAAAACGGTACCGCCGCCACGCCAAATGGGAGATCTGCGTGAACCGTGACGGGCACGGCCTGTTCCCTTTTGCTTCCACGGTTTCCGGCCGCCGCCACGAACTTCCCCACGTGTCTTCGTGTCATGTGTGCCGACTCTGGCGTTCCCTCCATAAGCCGTCACGACGAGGGACAACAAACGTTCATTGACGGGTGCGCCAAAGACGTCGTCGTTAACCGTGACCGCGCCGTTTATCTTTCCATCTTTTTCGTAAAGCGTTACGTCCGCCATAATTTGGATCTCTCGTCCAGATGTCATTCTGAGGCCGAAGAATCCCAGTTCGGGATCCTTCGTCCCACCAAAGGCGGGACTCAGGATGACGAATCGGGCAAACACAGATTCGTCACTTTTTCTTTTCAGCAACCGGTTTTTTCTTTGCAGGCACTGCCTTTTTCGGCGGCGCTGTGGGTGCTTTCTTTTCCTCTAATTTTAATTCCTCGATTCCCTCTTCCGGCAAACGCCACTTCCGAGAACGGCGTTTCTTCACTGCCTCTCGGATCGTCAAATAACCGTTTTCAGCACCTGGAACGGCTCCCCGCACTGCCATCAGATGATGCTCCAAGTCTATTTTTTCAACACGCAGGTTCTGAACTGTCGATCTGGCGTGACCCATGTGCCCGGGCAGTCTCAATCCTTTAAACACACGGGATGGAAAGGAAGATGAGCCAATCGATCCGGGGACACGACCGAACATAGAACCGTGCGTGCGCCCCCCGCCCTTGCATTTGTGACGTTTCACAACACCCTGAAATCCATGTCCAATCGATGTACCGATGACGTCCACATAGTCCCCAACAGAAAAATTGTTCACCCCAATTTCCTTTCCCTCTTCCAATCCTGCTAAAGTTTCGGTGCGGATTTCACGTACAAATTTTTTGGGTTCCACATGATGCGCTTTGAAATGACCGAGTTCCGGTTGCGTGGTCCGCGCACTTTTTTTGGGTGCAAACGCAAGCTGAACCGCTTGGTAACCATCTTTCTCCTTCGTTTTGATCTGCACCACAGAGCAAGGGCCGACTTCCAAAACCGTTACCGGTATCT
The DNA here is from genome assembly GCA_001804315.1 of Omnitrophica bacterium RIFCSPLOWO2_12_FULL_50_11. Lineage (GTDB taxonomy): Bacteria > Omnitrophota > Omnitrophia > Omnitrophales > Danuiimicrobiaceae > 2-12-FULL-50-11-A. The sequence goes on along the minus strand of MHFT01000058.1, from coordinate 17,427 downwards.
GCTCCCCATTCGTCCCAAAAATTTGTGTCATTCCTATTTTTTTTCCAAGAAGACCGATCATGAGAGATTCCTTGGTCAAGGCTTTCAGCTATCAGTCGTCAGCATTCAGCGATCAGTATTTTCATAAGGCAATAAGCGAACACGTCGTTCAGTATTTTTTGCTGACAGCTGATCGCTGATGGCTGACAGCTGTTTTACAGTTTAATCTCGACATCAACGCCGGCTGGCAACGCCAACTTCATCAGCGCATCCACTGTCCGACCCGTCGGCTCCATAATTTCCAGCAGGCGTTTATGGGTTCTGAGTTCGAACTGCTCACGTGATTTTTTATCAATGGTCGGACCTCTTAAGACCGTGGTTTTCCACAGATCAGTCGGAAGCGGAATAGGCCCGACGATACGCGCGCCGGTCATCTTCACGGTATCCACAATTTCGTGAACCGATTGATCCAAAATACGGTGATCGTAACTTCTTAGTTTAATTCGTACTTTTTCTTTCACCATGTGGAAACCACCGTCCTTTGCCTACTTGCGTTCCCCTTCGATAACGGCACGCGCGATATTGGCCGGCACTTCTTTGTAACTATGGACTTCCATCGGTGATGGTACCGCGCGACCTTGCGAGAGCGAACGAATCGCACTCGCGAAGCCGAACATCTCTGCCAGCGGCGCCAACGCTTTCACATATTTAATGGCACCACGAGTTCCCATTTCTTGAATCACACAGCGTCTCGAATTCAAATCCCCAATCACCGCACCCATCGATTCCTCAGGAACCGTAACCTCAATCGTCATGATTGGCTCTAAGAGGATAAGCTTTGCTCGTTTCGCAGCTTCTTTTAAAGCCATCGACCCCGCGATCTTAAAAGCAATTTCAGAAGAATCCACCTCATGATAAGATCCGTCGTAAAGCGCCACCTGCAAATCCACTAATGGATAACCTGCTAAAACACCATTCTGGCTTGCCTCTCTTACTCCCTGTTCTACTGCGGGTATGTATTCCCTTGGGATTGAGCCTCCAACGACCTTGTTGACAAACACAAACCCCTTACCCCGCGGAAGTGGTTCAATCTCAAGAAAACAGTGCCCATATTGGCCTCGACCGCCCGTTTGGCGAATGTATTTGCCTTCCGCCTTCGCCATGCCTCGGATCGTTTCTTTATACGCCACCTCCGGTTTACCCACGTTCGTCTGCACGTTGTATTCTCGTAACATACGATCAACAATCACCTCAAGATGAAGCTCGCCCATTCCAGAAATAATCGTTTGGCCTGTCTCCTCGTTACTTTTAATCCGAAAAGTTGGATCTTCTTGAGACATTCGTTGAAGCGTTTGTGACAGCCTGTCGCGATCTGCCTTCGTCTTCGGCTCAATCGCAAGTGACATGACGGGCTCGGGAACGAACAGCGATTCCAACTCGATCGGGCTGTCTTCGGCACAAAGGGTGTCGCCCGTCTTCAAATCTTTCAGACCGACAGCTGCGACAATGTTTCCAGCTCCTGCTTCGCTGATCTCTTCACGTTTATTCGCGTGCATCAAGAGCAACCGTCCGATCCGCTCTTTTTTTCCTTTCGATGCATTCAAGACATAAGATCCAGCCTCTAAAACGCCGGAATAGATTCGAAGGTAGGCAAGATTCCCTCCGCCTGCGAAACGATCCGCCGCAATCTTAAAAACAAGTGCCGCAAATGGTTCTTCCTCACTCGGATGCCTTTCTAAGTGAGCATCCGTTTTAGGATCTTTCCCCTGAATGGATGGAATATCAACGGGAGACGGGAGATAATCCACCACAGCATCCAAAAGCTGCTGTACCCCTTTATTCCGATACGCAGAACCACATAAAACAGGCAGCACTTTGATCGCAATTGTAGCCTTACGAATGCCCTTTCTTAATTCATCCGCCGCGGGCTCCTTCCCTTCAACAAATTTTGTCATGAGCTGGTCGTCATACTCCGAAAACTGTTCGATCATCATCTCGCGCGCTTTTCTTGCCGCATCTTCATATTCGCGCGGAATGTCAATCGTATCGAACTCCGCTCCAAGCGTCTCATCCTTAAACACCTTGGCTTTCATTTCCACTAAATCGATGATGCCTTTGAAATGGTCTTCCGCACCCAGTGGGATCTGAAGCGGCACCGCATTCGTTGCAAAGCGGTCATTAAACTGCTGCACGCACGACTGAAAATCCGCGCCCACGCGATCCAACTTGTTAATGAACGCGATTCGAGGTACTTTATAACGATCTGCTTGCCGCCAAACGGTTTCCGATTGAGGCTCTACTCCCTCCACTGCGCTGAACAAACAAATCACACCGTCGAGAACGCGCAGCGATCGTTCTACCTCGATCGTAAAATCCACATGACCCGGCGTGTCGATGATGTTGATGCGCGAGTCACGCCAGAAACAAGTAGTAGCAGCAGAAGTAATCGTAATGCCCCGCTCCTGTTCCTGCTCCATCCAATCCATGACGGTAGTTCCTTCGTGTACCTCGCCAAGTTTATGCGTCATGCCGGTATAGTACAAAATACGTTCCGTCGTCGTCGTTTTGCCCGCGTCGATATGCGCTGCGATTCCGATGTTCCGTATCTTTTCGAGCACACAGTGAATTTTTTGTCTTTCTGCCTGCGACATCCTTAACCCCGTTAGAAATATTTCCTCCGAACCTCGCGGAACAACTGCTCTGGAAGACCTACCATCGATAGTGCGCAAATGCTCGGTTCGATTCCGCCATTTTGTGCACATCCTCGCGTTTCTTCATCGCCGAACCGGATTTCTTGTACGCCTCCAAAATTTCGGATGCTAATTTTTCCTCCATTGGCGCCCCATGACGCCTGCGAGCAAAATCCCGCATCCAGCGCATCGCAAGAATTTGGCCGCGCTCTGGTCGAACGCTCAGTGGTACCTGGTACGTTGCGCCGCCGACTCGCCTCGACTTCGTTTCCAAAAGAGGACGCACATTCTCGACCGATTGTTTAAATACCTCTATCGCCTCTTTGCCCGTTTTTTCCTGAACAATACCAAACGCCTTGTAGATCAAACGCTCTGCCAAAGACTTCTTGCCCTCCTGCATGACAATATTGACCAACTTTGTGACCAAAACATTCTTGTATTTCGGATCTAACGGTGTTTTCCTTTTTGTCGCCCTATGTCTTCGCATTTTATTTCTACGTATTCCTCATCGTCATTCTGACGTGTCGGAACAATATTCCGACACGTCACTTCTTCGCTTGCTTCGACCCGTACTTAGAACGAGATTTACAACGATCTTGAACTCCAGCGGAATCCAGTTTCCCACGAACGATGTGGTACCGAACGCCTGGAAGATCCTTCACTCGACCCCCGCGGACCAATACAATGGAATGTTCCTGCAAATTATGTCCAACGCCCGGAATATAGGCGGTGATCTCTTGGCCGTTCGCTAACCGAATTCTCGCGATCTTCCGAAGCGCCGAGTTCGGTTTCTTTGGTGTCTGGGTTCGAACCGTGAGACAAACACCTTTTTTAAATGGAGAGCCTTGGAGAGCGGGAGACTTCGTTCTCCCCTTAAATCTCCGACGCCCCAGACGAATGAGTTGGTTAATCGTAGGCATTAATTGCTCTCAACACTCGTGCGCAGTCAAGATTGAAATTGGCAGTCGCCAATTTCAATCTGCACAGTACCGCGTACCCATACATCATCGCAGTCGGACATCAAGTCCGACGCGATGAGTACTGGCGCAAGAAGCGCCGGTAAAATTTAAATTAACGCGGTACGAGCTGCTTCTTTTTTCTCTTCTCCATCCCATTCTTGCACGTGAGAAATCAAGGGAGCCCCTTCCTCAGGCGTTTCAGTAACTACATCGACACCGCGATTCGCCCAAAAACCCGTACCGGCAGGGACCAGGTGTCCCATGATCACGTTCTCCTTCAAACCCAGAAGATGGTCCCGTTTGCCACTGGACGCGGCATCTGTGAGCACCCGGGTCGTTTCTTGAAAACTTGCAGCAGAAATAAAACTCTCGGTGCTCAAAGAAGCTTTTGTGATCCCAAGCAGTTGCGGAACTGCTTTTGCGGGATTCTTACCTTTCTTCACGAGCTTCTCGTTTTCTTCCTGGAACTTTACACGATCAACTTGACTCCCCACAAGGAAGTCGGAATCGCCCGCATCTTCAATTTTCACTTTCCGAAGCATTTGGCGGACGATCGCTTCGATGTGCTTGTCATTGATTCTGACGCCTTGCAACCGATATACCTCCTGAACGCCGCTCACCAAATATTCTTGAAGCTTCCTTTCGCCGCTTACTCTCAAAATATCCTGGGGGACGACAGGTCCATCCACGAGCTGTTGGCCGGCCACCACACGATCACCCTTGTACACGTTGAGGTGTTTTCCGTGTGGAATCAGATAAGATTTCGTCATGCCGGTTGGGCTTTTCACGATAATCTTCCTCTGCCCCTTGACCACCTCTCCAAATTCGACAATTCCATCAATCTCCGAGATGATCGCTGGATTTTTCGGCTTTCTGGCCTCAAACAGTTCCGCGACGCGGGGAAGACCTCCTGTGATGTCGCGGGTCTTCGCAATTTTACGGGGTGTCTTCGCCACAAGTGTGCCGCTTGTGACTCTTTGACCATCTTTCACCACGATGTGCGCACCGACAGGGATGGGATAAAAACCCAAGATCTCATCTTTCTCGCTGGTAATCAAAATTTGAGGATGCAGATCCTCTTTATGTTCGGTAATCACGCGTTCAATCAAACCGGTGGTCGCATCCATCTCCTCATTCATCGTGACGCCTGCTCTGATATCTTCAAATCGGGCTTTACCGGTCATTTCGGTAAAAATCGGAACCATATAAGGATCCCATTTCACGAAAATGGAGTCTTTCTTCACCGCTTCACCATCCTTATAGGCAAGGATCGCACCAGAGGGGATCGTATAGCGTTCTAACTCGCGGCCCGTCAGGTCGTGTATGGTGACCTGACCGCTTCGGTTCAAAACGAGAATTTCACTTGTCTTTGCTGTCACCGTCTTCAAATTGTGGTATTGGAGATTTCCGTCATTACGCGCCTTGAAATATGACTGCTCGACCACTCGAGAAGCGGTACCACCAATATGAAAGGTTCGCATCGTCAACTGCGTACCGGGTTCCCCGATCGACTGAGCGGCAATAATCCCGACCGCCGTTCCAAGTTCCACCGTCCTGTTCGTACCCAAATCACGTCCGTAGCACTTAACACAAATACCCCGCTTAGCGTCGCAAGTCAAGACGGAACGGATGCGCATTTTTTCAATCCCCATCTCTTCAAGCCGGTCTGCAATCTGCTCGGTGATCTCTTCCCCTACCCGAACGACAGGTTGATCTGTAACCACGTCAACCACACTGTCCAAAGCAATCCGGCCTGCCAGCCGCTCCTTGAGGCTCACGACGATTTCGTCCGCTTCATAAATGGGCTCGATGTAAATACCATTCAGGGTGCCGCAGTCCTCTTCTGTCACAATGACGTCCTGAGCTACATCGACAAGACGACGTGTCAAGTATCCTGAATCGGCTGTTTTTAACGCGGTATCGGCCAATCCTTTGCGTGCGCCGTGTGTCGAGATAAAATACTCAAGCACGGTTAAACCCTCGCGGAAATTTGCCGTAATTGGATTCTCAATGATCTCACCGGAAGGCTTTGCCATCAAACCACGCATTCCAGCCAACTGACGAATCTGTTGTTTCGATCCTCTGGCTCCGGAATCTGCCATCATGAAAATTGGGTTGAACGACGCCAGTTCCTCAAACATCCGGTCGGAAACTTGATCCGTGATGTGCGTCCATATATCGATCACTTTGTTGTGCCGCTCCCCATCTGTGATCAAGCCATTCTTATACTGGTTTTCAATCGCATCAACGTCGTGAAGAGCAGCCTTGATCATCTTGTCTTTGTTTGCCGGGATTTGAATGTCGTCGATGCCAATCGAAATTCCAGAATCGGTGGCTTCCTCGAAACCTAGAGTTTTCAGCCGATCCAGTAGTAAAATGGTTTCCTGGTGTCCAAACTGACGATAAACATCCGAGATCACCCGTGAGACCTTTCCCTTGTCCATCAGTTCATTCACAAACTGAAAACCTTTTGGTAAGATCTCGTTGAATAGGATTCGGCCCATGGTCGCATCGATAACCTCGCCATTTTCCAAGCGGACCTTACACCGTGCATGTTTGTCAATTTCACCATCTTGGTACGCCGTGATCGCGCCCGAAGGATCTGAAAAGATATTCCCTTCCCCTTGCACACCTTCTTTGGCCTTCGTCAAATAATAAAGTCCCAAAACAATATCTTGCGAAGGCGTCGTGATTGGAGATCCATTTGCAGGTGAGAAAACATTGTTCGAAGAAAGCATCAACACGCGTGCTTCCATTTGTGCTTCCATCGACAACGGAATATGGACCGCCATCTGGTCGCCGTCGAAGTCCGCATTAAAAGCGGCGCAGACAAGCGGATGAATTCGGATGGCCTTTCCCTCGATCAAGACCGGCTCAAACGCTTGAATTCCTAGGCGATGAAGCGTAGGAGCTCGATTCAAAAGGATCGGATGTTCGTGAATGACCTCTTCCAAGATGTCCCATACCTCGGGCTTCACCCGTTCTACCATCTTTTTGGCTGATTTAATGGTATGAACGTGACCGCGCTCCTTAAGCTTCCGAATGATGAAGGGTTCAAACAGCTCAAGGGCCATTTTCTTAGGAAGCCCACATTGATGTAGTTTCAGTTCTGGACCGATCACAATCACCGAACGGCCCGAATAATCGACCCGTTTACCAAGGAGATTTTGCCGAAACCGTCCTTGCTTCCCTTTCAACATATCACTGAGGGACTTCAAAGGGCGATTGCCGGCACCAAGAACGGGGCGGCCATGACGACCATTATCAAAAAGCGCGTCCACAGCTTCTTGGAGCATGCGCTTTTCGTTTCGAATAATCACATCCGGAGCCTTGAGCTCGAGAAGCTTTCTGAGCCGGTTGTTTCGATTAATCACGCGCCGATATAGATCGTTCAGATCGCTTGTCGCAAAACGGCCTCCGTCCAAGGCAACTAAGGGTCTGAGATCGGGTGGAATGACAGGGATGCATTCCAAAATCATCCAGGCCGGATTATTTCCAGATTTTCCGAACGAATCTACAATTTTGAGAATTTTCACCGCGCGCGCACGCGCTTGTTTCGATTTGGACATCTTGACCTGGCGATGAAACTTCTGCACCGATTTGTCAAGCTCCAGCTGCGCCAAAAGCTCCTGAATCGCTTCGGCACCCATCTTCGCGACAAAGTTCCCCGCTCCATACTGCTCATTTACTTTCTGGTACTCTTCCTCGTTTAACAGCTGTTTGCACTTGAGAGGAGTTTCTTTTGGATCCACAACGATGTATTCTTCATAATAGAGAACTTTTTCGAGGGCTCTTGCGGTAAGATCGAGTAAATTACCGATTCGGGAGGGCATGGTTTTAAAAAACCAAATGTGAGATACGGGGGTGACCAGTTCGATATGACCCATTCGCTCACGGCGAACTTTTGACTGCGTGACTTCGACACCGCAGCGGTCACAAATAATGCCTTTATGCTTGATCCGCTTATACTTACCGCAACTACATTCCCAATCCCTCGTCGGTCCGAAAATACGCTCGCAAAAAAGGCCGTCCTTTTCCGGTTTCAGAGTTCTGTAATTAATCGTCTCCGGTTTTTTCACCTCACCATGAGACCACGAACGGATCACGTCCGGCGAAGCGATCTTAATCGCTACCGAATCAAACAGGTTAATTTCATCATACTTCATGATTCATCTCCCATGAGGTCAAGACACGTCAAGGCCTGCCTTGCCGGCAGGCAATGACGCGCCTGCTATTAAACAATTCCTAGTTTTTCTCTGGCTCGTTCTTTACGGTCTAATTTTGCCGCAGCTTTTGCGAGCCGCGATTCCATTGCCCGCGCTTTCCTTTCAGGCACAATATCCAAGGTTAAACTCTGCAACTCTTTGACGAGCACATTGAACGATTCCGGTGTACCTGATTGTAGCGCCGGTTCCCCCTTGACAATCGCTTCATAAACCCGCGTTCTCCCCATGACATCGTCACTTTTCACGGTCAAAAGCTCCTGGAGTAAGAATGATGCCCCATAAGCTTCAAGGGCCCAGACTTCCATCTCACCAAACCGCTGTCCGCCGAACTGTGCTTTACCACCCAACGGCTGTTGTGTGACCAGTGAGTACGGACCGATGGAACGAGCATGGATCTTGTCATCCACCAAATGGTTGAGTTTCATCATGTAAATGTAGCCTACCGTGACTTTTTCATCGAACGGACGTCCGGTTCGACCGTCATAAAGAGTGATTTTGCCATTGAGGGGAAGATTTGCTGCCTTCAGCATCCCTTTAATTTCCGACTCCCTTCCACCACTGAACACCGGTGTTTCGACATGAATCCCCAAAACTTTGCAGGCCCAACCAAGATGGGTTTCCAAGATCTGGCCCACATTCATTCTCGATGGTACGCCGAGCGGATTCAAAATAATTTCGACCGTCGTGCCGTCGGGCAGAAACGGCATGTCTTCTTGCGGCAGAATCTTTGCAATAACACCTTTGTTACCGTGACGGCCGGCCATCTTGTCACCTGCAGAAATCTTTCTTTTGGAACACACGTATGCAACGACTTTCTTGAGAACCCCGGGCGGAAGCTCATCGCCTTTTTTCACGCGATCTACTTCCCGAGCACGTTCTTCTACCAATTCGTCAATTTCATCACCCCAAACGCGCGCAATTTTGCGGACATTCTCCTCGAGTTCAGGATCATCATCCAAACGGATGGATTCCCAATCGCAGCGCTCAAGTTTCTTCACATCCTTTTTCTCAATCTTGCGCCCTGCTCGAATCAGTACTTCGACCAAAACTTCGTCCACCAAATCTTCGGAAAGCTTCTTCCCTAAAATCAACGAAGAAATTTTTACAAAGCGCTCATGTCGCAACGTGTCAATCCGTTTCTGATAATGGTTTTTTATGTCGTCAATTTCCTTTTGCTCTTGGTGTTTTTCTTCCCGCGATTTTGCCTTAAATTCTTTTCGTTGAAACACCTTGACATCGACGACGATTCCCGCGACACCGGGTGGAACGGTGAGCGACGCATCACGCACATCACGTTCTTTTTCACCAAAAATGGCTCGCAATAGCTTATCCTCAGGTGACAGTTCGGTTTCCGACTTTGGAGTGATTTTCCCCACCAAAATATCCCCTGGCTTTACTTCCGCTCCGACACGAACCACGCCGTTTTCGTCCAAATCCTTCAGTGATTCCTCGCTCACATGCGGGATGTCGCGCGTAATTTCTTCGTTACCAAGCTTCGTATCTCGGGCCTCAATCTCAAACTCTTCGATATGAAGCGAGGTATACGTGTCGTCCATCAGCAGTTTCTCGCTCACGATGATCGCATCCTCAAAGTTGTAACCCCGCCAAGGCATAAAAGCGACCAACACATTCCGGCCCAGAGCAAGGTCACCGTGAGCAGTCGCAGCGCCATCAGCGATTACATCGCCACGCTTGACTTTATCTCCGATGTTGACGAGCGGCTGTTGGTTAATACAGGTGCCCGCGTTGGAACGCTCAAATTTCTTCAATCTGTAAACCATGTCATCAACGACAATTTCGCTCGAAGAAACGGACTTCACCGTGCCACGAGCTTTAGCGATGATGGTCGCCCCCGAATCACCGGCTACCCGATGTTCCATGCCTGTCCCGACGATCGGTGCTTCCGTTTTGAGCAAGGGAACCGCTTGTCGCTGCATATTGGATCCCATGAGCGCCCGATTTGCATCATCATGTTCCAGAAAAGGAATGAGCGAAGCAGCCACGCTCACAAGTTGACGCGGCGAAACATCCATGTAATCAATCTCTTTCGGTTCCTTATTGGGAAAATCGCCCCGAAAACGCGTGGAAACTGTAGGCATCGTGAAATTACCATCCTTATCGAGAGGCGTATTTGCCTGCGCAATGACATACCGATCCTCTTGGTCTGCCGTTAAATATTCAATCTTGTCCGTCGCTCGCCCCTTTTCCACTTTTCGGTAAGGACTCTCCAAAAAACCGACCTCGTTAACCCGAGCAAAAGTACTCAGGGAAGCAATCAAACCAATGTTCGGCCCTTCGGGGGTTTCAATCGGACAAATGCGGCCATAGTGAGAAGGATGGACGTCACGAACCTCAAATCCTGCTCGTTCACGGGACAAACCACCAGGTCCCAAGGCCGAGAGCCGCCTCTTGTGCGTCAATTCGGAAAGCGGGTTCGTTTGATCCATGAACTGCGACAGCTGGCTTCTCCCAAAGAAATCTTTAACCGCTACGGAGAGGAGCTTAGGATTAATCAAGTTATGCGGCATGGCGGCGTCCAAATCATAAATGGACATCCGTTCCAAGGCAGAACGTTTCATACGCGCAAGCCCCATCCGAAACTGATTTTGAAGCAGCTCGCCAACGGAACGCACACGCCGATTGCCAAGGTGATCGATATCATCGACGCGAAGCTCGCCGCTTCTCAAACGCAAGAGCGCTCGAACCACCTGCAGGATATCCTCCGGACGAAGCGTGGTGAGCTCAAGTGAAGTTTCGAGCTCCAATTTCCGATTCAACATGAAACGACCCACATTCCCCAAATCATAGCGCTGTGGATCATGAAATAATTTTTCCACCAGGTCTCGTGCACTATCCCGGGTGGGCGGATCTCCAGGCCGAATCCGACGGTAAATCGCGATTTGTGCTTCTTCCTGGTTGTGATACGGATCCCGCTCTAAGGTATTGGTGACGGCGTGGTCTTCGCCCAAAGGCCGGGCAACCTCAAGTTCGGAAAGATTCTGATCCAGAAAAGATTCCAACAGTTCTTTCGTTAGCTTCGCGCCGGCATGTGCGCCGGCCTCCTGAGTTTTGCCGTGCACGATATCCTTCGCTAAAATCCCCCCTTCTGCTTTCTTCATGTCGGCGCGGCTAAAAGCCTTAATTTTTTCAGTTTTCAAGAGTGCCTTCAGGATGTCCTCATTGGTCGAATAACCAACGGCGCGGAGTAAAGTCGTAGCTAAAATTTTGCGCCGGCGATCAATGTAACAATAAAGAATATCATTCACATCACCCTCAAACTCGATCCAGGCGCCTCGGTAAGGAATAATCCGAACGCTGTAGAGCCGTTTTCCACTCGGATGAATCGACTCCTCCAGTGAGACTCCCGGCGAACGGTGCAGCTGGCTGACAATGACGCGTTCCGCACCATTGACGATGAACGTGCCGGTCTCCGTCATCAAGGGAAGCTCGCCGATGTATACTTCTTGCTCCTTCGCAATGCCCTTCCGTACGAGACGGAGTTTCACCTTGAGCGGTGCCGCATAGGTCATGCTTCGCTTGTGACATTCGGCAACGGAATACTTAGGTTTCCCCAAATGATATCCGAGATATTCCAAACGGCAGCTACCGTCAAAACTTTCGATCGGAAAAGCATCTTGAAAAGCCGCTTCGAGGCCCTGCCGTTTTCTTCGGCGTTTCGGCCGATCTGATTGCAAAAACCTTTCATAGGAATTAAGCTGGATCTCAACCAGATTCGGAAGTTCCATGCAATCCCGGATCTTTGATAAACTTTTACGTTCAATAAGTTGTGTCATGTTATCTCCCGGTGCCCTTACGAGGTAACTGACCCCTCGGGGAGTTTTTTCCCTGTTCCCGAGGGGTCATCCTGAGCGAAGCGAAGGATCTCGATACGTAATAGCGTTACTTTTTTGATCCACATCGATACCAAAAATAACATCGCAATCGCGAGGATTGATTTGAGTCGGTTGCATGAGCTGATCCTCCTTATGAGTTTCGGTGCCATCAGTTTATCCAGCTCTCGTACGGGATCTGATCGCAATCAGCTCGTGCACCGACGTTTAACATATCATCTCGCGAGATCCTTCGGGCCGGAGCCTGCCCTGAGGATGGGATCCTTCGTCCCGCCAAAGGCGGGACTCAGGATGACGTCCGAAGGGGCCCTCAGGATGATGGGTCGGAAAACCCCTCGACCCCTCATTTAATCTCAACCTTGGCGCCGACTGCTTCAAGAGTGGCTTTTATCTTGCCCGCTTCTTCCTTGGTGGCGCTGTCCTTAATCGGCTTCGGTGCGGATTCAACCAGATCTTTTGCTTCCTTGAGACCTAAATTCGTCACCGCACGAATCTCCTTGATCACTTGAATCTTCTTGTCACCAGCGCTCGCAAGAACCACCTGGAAAACTGTCTTCTCGTCAGCGCCGGCACCTGCAGCAGGCGTTGAGATCCCTGCAGAAGCTGGAACAGCCGTCGCTGCTTGAGCAGAAACCCCGAATTTTTCCTCCAAGGCTTTCACCAAACGGGCAAGCTCGACAACCGTGAGTTTCTCCACGGCTTCGATCAGCTGCTGCAACTTAGGAGGAAGATCGCTTCCCGATTTTGGTTCCGTTTCTCCCTCGGCGACAGCCTCTTTTTTGGAATGCTCCTTAGCACTGGCCTCGCCTTTTTCCGGTTCTGCTTTCGCTTCGGGCTTTATTTCTTTTTTCTCTTCTTTCGGTTCCTCTTTCACCTGTGCTGTCTCCTCTACATCTGCCTTCGTACTCATGTGAATTCGCCTCCTTAAGTGATATTATGTCTTTTTGCTCTTACTCAGTTGGTCCAGAACGACGGTGAGTGAACGGATCAACTGAGCGATCACGCTCACAAACCTTCCGATTGGCGCATTGAGTCCGTTCACGACCGAAGCGACGAGAACATCTCGTGTCGGAAGCGTTGCCAGACTTTTTACGTAATCTGTTTCGTAGAACTTGCCTTCAAGGCAAGCACCTGCCAACTGGAATTTGTCGTGGTCCTTTGCAAAACCAACTAAAACCTTTGAAACGACTTGCGGCTGATCCCCCCCGAACGTCAAGAGGAGTGAGCCCTGAATAAAACCATTGACTTCTTTGATTCCGATCTGTCGGAAAGCAATGCGTACAATTGTGTTCTTTACAACGAGCGCCCGGTCCACGACTCTTTCCAGCTTCCTCCGTAACCCGTTAAAATCGCTCACTGAAATTCCCTGATATCGAGCAAAGAAGACCGAATCTGTTCTTCGGGCTAACTCGAGCAGCTCTTCCAGCATCAACTGTTTTCCAAGCGATGGCATTGGTTAGTTCCCTCCTAGTCCCCCACCACTTTAAGGCTTGTCTCAGGGGACGTCCCTTAAAGTGGTGGGGGACTAACCGTCGACAACGGTCATCGATGTCGTACGAAGTTTGATGCCTGGGCTCTGACTTGACGCCACTGAAACTCGTTTGATGTAGTCACCCTTACACGCAGACGGCTTCGAATCGATGACTGCTCGAATCGCTGCTTTGGCATTGTCAAGAAGATTTTCCTCAGAAAAGGAACGCCGCCCAAAACGCACGTGAAGTCCAGCCGTTTTGTCACTTTTAAATTCGATACGTCCCGATTTAATTTCTCTGATCGTCTTATCCACATCCGTTGTCACCGTGCCTGTTTTGGGTGTCGGCATAAGTCCACGCGGACCGAGAATTTTTCCAAGTTTGCTGATGTCACGCATCATCTCCGGGTGCGCCACAACTGCATCAAAATCCATCCAACCCTCTGAGACTTTTTTCACATATTCCTCAGCGCCCACATAGTCCGCACCTGCTGCTTGTGCCGCTCTCTGAGCTTCTCCCTTTGCAAAGCACAGAACTTTCACCGTCTTTCCTGTTCCGTGAGGAAGTGTGGTCACGCCGCGCACATTTTCATTGGACTGATCCGCCCGTATGCCCAGCCGAAAGTTAAGCTCAACAGATTCGTCAAATTTTGCCGGAGCAAATCCTTTCAATATCCGAATTGCCTCCTCGAGCACGTACTGCTTCGAACAATCAAAGGACTTTGAATTTGACTCATAACGCTTGCTCCGCCGCTTCATGTTGTTTCAACCTCAATTCCCATACTCCGCGCGGTTCCCTCGACCATACGTACCGCTTGATCGAGGTTTGTCGTATTGAAGTCCGGCATTTTTTCCTTCGCGATTTGCACCACATCGGCCCGCTTGACCGACGCGATCCTTGTCCGGCCGGGCTCAGAACTCGCCTTCGCAAGGCCCGCTGCTTTCTTCAGCTGAACTGCTACCGGAGGCGTCTTAATGACAAAGGAAAACGATTTGTCCTCGTAAACGGTAATCACAACGGGAAATACGGTTCCTTGTTTGTCCTTCGTTTGTTCGTTAAACTTTTTACAGAAATCCATGATGTTCAACCCGTGCTGGCCTAATGCGGGACCAATCGGTGGTGCCGGGTTCGCCTGGCCGCCAGGGCATTGAAGTTTGATCGTCGTTTTAACCTTTTTCGCCATGTTTAAATCTTCTCCACCTGCCAGTATTCGAGCTCCACAGGGGTCGAGCGCCCAAAAATGCTGACCATCACTTTCAGCTTCCCTTTGTTCGGGTTCACTTCGTCCACCGTACCATTAAAATTGATAAACGCGCCTTCCTTGACGCGAACACTCTCGCCAGTTTCAAACTCAACCTTTGGTTTCGGTTTTTGCTGCTTCTCATCCTGCTGCTTGAGGATGCTGCTCACATCGATGTCTGTGAGTGCCACTGGTTTTCGGCCAGACCCGACGAAGCCCGTAATCCCGGGGGTATTCTTCACCAGATACCAACTCTCGTCGGTTAAATCCATGTGAATTAAAAGATAGCCCGGGAAGAACTTACGCTCCGAAATTTTTTTCTTCCCGCCTTTAACTTCGCTGATTTTCTCGGTTGGAATCAGAATCTGATCGATCAAATGAGTCAACTTTGAAATCTCGGCGTGCGATTCCAGATTCGCCTTCGCTTTTTTTTCAGCACCCGTCTGGGTATGTACGACGTACCACTTCAACGCCATGGCTACCGAATGGTGAAACGAATCAAAAACGACAACACCAGATCCACCGCAAAGATGAACGCAGCAACTAGAAATGTTACGACAATGACCAATAGGGTGGAACCGAGCAACTCGTGCCGCGTCGGCCAGGTAACTTTTGCCAATTCCTGTTTGGACTCACCTAAGAACGTGCCAATTTTCCCGAACATTATGAAGCGAACACCGAGCTCCTAATCCAACTCCCCAAGTCTCCAAATCATGAGCTCAAAACTTGGCAGGCCAGGAGGGATTCGAACCCCCAACCCTCGGTTTTGGAGACCGATGCTCTACCGTTGGAGCTACTGGCCTATTCGAGTAAGAAGCAGGCCGACTCCTTTTACTTTGTTTCACGATGAATCGTTCTCTTGCGGCAAAAACGGCAATATTTCCTCCGCTCGAGCCGCTCTGTGGTTTTCTTCTTATTTTTACGTGTTACATAATTACGGCGATTACATTCCGAACAGGCCAAGGTAATGATGTCACGCATAAGAACAACTCGACAAGGGCTGCTCCTTTATAACACCCATTCGAACCCTTCTTTTTTCTACTACCTCGAACCACTAAGGAGGCACATCCAAATTTTCCAATTTCGATCTTAATCGAGCAATCGATACCCTCGCTCTGTTAAGCCAAAACCCGTTCTCACGCGAACGAGAGTAAAAAATCCCCACCCTTTAAATCAATTGAAGCAGCGGAACACTTGGTGGGATTCCTTCATCTATTCGAAGGAATTCACACGACTGCTACGAATACACAAGAAACTACATGAGGGGCCGGGAAAAACTCCCCGACCCCTCATGTATCTTAAAAGAAAAGACAGGCGACCAATTCGATCGACTTTTCACACGCACGTTATTCAAGAATCTCACTCACCACACCAGCGCCCACAGTCTTACCGCCTTCCCGGATCGCGAAGCGAAGCTCTTTTTCCATGGCAACAGGGGTAATGAGTTCGCCTTCCACCATGACATTGTCCCCTGGCATCACCATCTCGACACCCTTATCGAGTTTGACGACACCGGTGACATCCGTGGTTCTGAAATAAAACTGGGGCCGGTAACCGCTAAAGAAGGCGGTATGGCGGCCGCCTTCTTCTTTGGTTAAGATATAGACCTGACCTTTGAACCTTTTATGGGGAGTTACGGTCCCGGGCTTGGCAATGACCATTCCACGCTCTAAGTCCTTTTTCTCTACACCTCTTAAGAGAAGGCCAACATTGTCTCCAGCTTGGGCATCATCAAGGATTTTCCTGAACATTTCAATGCCGGTCACCGTGGTTCTGAAGGGCTTGTCGCGTAAACCAACAATTTCGACCTCTTCATTCGTTCTGACTTTACCCCGTTCGACGCGTCCCGTACCTACCGTACCTCGTCCAGAAATACTAAAAACATCTTCGACAGGCATGAGGAAGGGTTTTTCGGTGTCACGGGTGGGGGCAGGAATATAAGTATCGACTGCTTCAAGAAGTTTTACGATAGGCTCAGACGCTTTGCCATCAGCGGGATTTTCCATCGCTTTCAAAGCGCTGCCCCTGATAATAGGGGTGTCATCACCTGGGAACTCGTATTTTTTAAGAAGATCTCTCACCTCAAGCTCAACCAGATCGAGAAGTTCCGGGTCATCGACCGCATCACACTTATTCAAGAAGACGATAATGGCAGGAACGCCTACTTGACGAGCAAGAAGGATATGTTCTCTTGTTTGCGGCATTGGACCATCCGCTGCGGAAACGACGAGGATCGCTCCGTCCATTTGAGCGGCGCCGGTGATCATGTTCTTAATGTAGTCAGCATGGCCTGGGCAGTCGACATGGGCATAGTGGCGCTTATCGGTTTCGTATTCGACATGGGAAACCGCAATCGTAATCCCACGTTCCTTTTCCTCGGGAGCATTGTCAATCGTGTCGAAGGCACGAGCTTCAGCCTTGCCCTGTTTGTTTAAAAACAAAGTGATCGCGCTCGTCAATGTCGTCTTACCATGATCGACATGACCGATTGTCCCAATGTTGATATGAGGTTTCGTCCGCTCAAATTTTGCTTTTGCCATGATTGCTTCTCCTTCCGTATGAAACCGTCATTTTGTGTCAGCAGCCCCGCGAGCTGCTGACCGGGATTGAACCGGTGACCTCGTCCTTACCAAGGACGCGCTCTACCAACTGAGCTACAGCAGCACAAATGTGCTAGCCAGATACGGTCCTTCCCTTACCAGGCTGATGCAGGAAAGCTATGTTCTGCTCTTTTGAAAGCGCCGAAAGAACTGCGCCTTTGAGGCATTAACCATAAAGGTTGATGCAGCAAAAGGTTGAAGCTCTGACGGTTTGTTACTTCACAGTGAAAAAAAAGACAGACCTTGCCACTTAGCGCAACATTCTAGTGATTTAAGGTGCTATGTCAAGCGCAATTACGTATATCGGCCACTACCTTTGGCATCTTCACACGTTTTAGGTTAGAGCAGACATTCCCCAACTGATATGAATTTGGGGTGCAGGAAGTAACGACAGAACCCCCCCCATATGT
>MHFT01000057.1 GCA_001804315.1 Omnitrophica bacterium RIFCSPLOWO2_12_FULL_50_11 | reverse complement strand
CAAGATGAGGAATGATCGATTTGCCGGCGACAGAGACAAAGGCTCTCCCTCTCCAAGTTGACGGACTCTCAAATTTTGACACAGTCGTTGTCGGTTTTTCCGGTTGTGGAAGCGATGATTTCAGAACGCGTCAAGCGGCACGGAGGATCAGCCGTAACCGTAAAGCATGATTAAAGATCGTTTCATCAGCTCGGTGACGATGTGCCACGTGACTTTCATCGCTTGCCAGCTTTCTTTCAACGTTTTCCAACCTCGTTCAAACAAATAGGCGCCCAGAATCGTCACGCCAATCATCCAGATGCGAAGCAGCATTTCCATGACTTGGGGTTTATGGGAGTGGCGCCGCTTGCTTTCAACCAGAAAATTCAAGCGCTTGAAGATATTGTTCTCAATCTCCCAGCGCAAGTGAGCAAGCTCCCGAAGATCCTCACCTGTCAAGCCTGTAGCCGTCGTCAGGACCCAATAGGCGGTATGCTCAGGCCGGTCTTTGGCAGGCTTGAGAGGATGCTCCTTCACCCAACCAACCGTCATCTTTAAACCTTGCCAGTCAAATTCCTCAGCCCACCACACCTCGTATTCGATGAGCCGCGTTGTATCACAGCCTTCTTGCCAGCCCACCCCTTTTAAAGACTTGGCATCGCGGCAGCTGAAGAGATGTTTGGCATCTTGAATGACCGTCAAAGTCTCTTCATCCGTTTTGACCAGCAAATGACTCCCATGCCCCAGGCAAAGCTGGAAATCTTCAAGGCTGGCGTAAAGCCCGTCACCCGCCACCATCTCAAAAAATCCATCCCCGAGCTTGCCAAAAGCTCGCTTCAGGACTTGGCGGCTGGCTCCAAGCTCATGACCCCGACCCGGGTAACGCTCCAGGTCCACCACCCCATCCGATTTCCCGCCCACCGCCAACACGCTCGCCCAAATCCCTCCCGCCCAGTGACCATCCACAATCCCAAACCGCAGCTTCTTGCCACTGGGAAGCTTCAGGTCCCACAAGGACTGCTCATCTGCCTTGTCGATCACTCGATAGCCAATGCCCTGGATCGAGGTGCGTTCCATCCCTTCCACAACCCGTTCAAGGGTCGTATCTGAAGCCACCATCGCCCGATCACTCCCATGCCAACGCCTCGCCTCAAGGGTCCTCAAAAATTGATCCAAGTCCAAAAGACTCTTCTGCCCAAAAACAACCATCTCTGAGAGACTCTCAAAAATCTGCACGGTTGGGATCTCAGGCCGCTTGCGTTTGTCCTGAATCCTTTCGCCCCACTGACTGGCTTCAAAATTCTCCTCACGATATCGCCGAAACTGTCCGATATTCATCTTGAAGTCTCCTCGCTTTTCCAGGAAAATAACCCCCAAGACTGTGTCGGGGCAGGGGGATTGCGCCCTTCAATCTTCAAAGAGAAAAGAGAGAAACAAGGCGTAACCCCCTGCCTTGTCTTCTATTTCGGCTTGTCGGTGAAAAATCTTTCTTCTTTCAAAAGACCTCTTTCTCTTTTCTCTCTTTCGAGTTGCAGTCCCAGTCTCAAAAAATGATTCAAGTTGGGGAATGTCTGGCGGGCCTTGCCTGGCCCCCTTTTTTGTGGCGGCTGCCCGCCTGCTGGACGACGGATCACAACTCCCCGACCCATCACGTAATCTCAAAAACGCGGCCGTCTTTGCGTGGAATCTCACTCGTGAAGGATATCTCGTCGCCGCGCGAGACACATTGCTCGCGGGTCCCATCGAACAAATTCGTTACGTGAAAACGTTTTGATTTCGTTCCTGGAATGGAGAAACAGATCGTGGCGCTTTTATCCTCATCGCCATTATTCACCGCAACGACAAAGTACCGCCGTGCGCGCTTAAAGAATGCGGTGTTCAGAGCTTTGGTAGGCGAATGTGAATAAATGGGAATGTTCGACCAACGAAGAATAGCAAGCAGCAGTTCCTCTGTTGGCTCAACGCCGAGATGAACGATCTTCCCCTTACCGACCGACTTGACATAGCCAATCGTGTGGGTCCCATAGCGGGCGAAGGAAGCCCGGATTGCTCTCCCCAAAACATGCCGGAAGCAATAGACGGAGCTCACGATCTTGACTTTGACACCTGGAGCGAGTGACACGTTAAACTTTCTTTTAAATTCGAACAGGATCTCGGTCGGCTCGTGGAAACCAATTAAATTACAGGGTTCAAACCGTTCATCCTTCCGTGGAAAATCTTTGAATGCGACCAAAATGCCGCCCGATTGAACATACTGGCGTAAATGCTCATGTGCCACTCGGTCGAGCCATTGATTGCCAGAATAAAACACGATCCTGCTCTTAGGCACTCCTGATCTTGGATCAAACAAATCGTAATCAATGTCCGCATCACGAAGGGACACTAAAATTCTGTTTTCTGCCGGCAAAGTCCGGGCGGCGTACTGAAGCGGATTAAACGTTACCGCGATGTCGGTCAACTTGGTTAACTCGTACGGCCTCATCAAATTGTAAATGCGCACCAAGCTGCGGAATACTTCGTACAGTTCTTCACGCGGCCTGCCCCACTCGTTAATGGGCGACATGTACCAATTGTCCCGATTGACGAGCATGTACCAATTCCAGCCAGCCACACCGCCCAACAACGCAGATAGGGTGATCAGCCGATAATGATTCGGGGTCATGACACCGCTTTCATATTGGCGCGCATGCCAAATGCCGGAAGCAAACTCCGCAATGTAAGAAAGACTGGACACACCTTTCAAAAATCGAACTTTGTCGATAAACTTTCTGTGTTCATGTTCATCTTCTTTGAGCTCACTTGAAGGATAAAGGTCGATGCCGACCAGATCGCACGTGCTTTGCATTTGGGCCCAATCGTGAGCATAAAAGAATGGATACAAGTTTAAATAAATCGGAATATCGATATCGAGCTTCCGGTAGGTATGGACACACCACTTCGCGCACTGAAGCGAGTAATGATACTTGAAAGCAAAATAGTCCAAATTCCGCTTGAGTTCGTGATCCCCCTTTAACGCAAGACCATGTTCTCCTTTCAGCATGCAGGCAATAAACGGTCCCACTTCCTTAAAATTACGGTATCGCGTACCCCAAGCTCGATTGAGCGCATCCATATCGTTCTGATACCGCTCACGAATAAACTCCTGAAATAAGCCCGGTTTTCCATTCAGTCCATATTGGTGGCCAAAGGTATCCGGCCAAGGATCGATTTCATTGTCCGCCTGCAAGAGAATGATGTGGCCTGAGGGTCTGGAAGCAAGGAACGGCTTGATGACATCGCAGACGTGTCTTAGATAATTCTCGGCGTATTCCAAGAATTTCGGATGGAGTCGATGATAGCGGTAGGTGTATGAGGGCACACCGTCATTGGGCCACTCACTGTAAATGTAAGGGCCGGGCCGAATAATGACCCAAAACCCTTCTTTCCGAGTGAGCTCGAGGAAACCTTTTAAATTACGAGTCCGGTCGGTTTTACCTACAAAGTCAAATTTACCGCGCGTGTACTCGTGGTAATCCCATGGCACATAGGTGGAAACAACCTTAAGACCGAGTTCGCGCACACAGTCTAAGACCGATTTCCAAAAGCGGGGATTGAGCCGCCAATAGTGGACTTCGCCGCTTAAAAGCGGAATCTTATTCCGTCCGACCACGATTTGATTCCGTGCCACTTCGACCTTACGCATCGCCATAATAGAAAGTTACCAGATACCAGTGACTAAAATCCAGAAAAATGCAGAATTGTTTCGCGAGACGCACTCGGCCAAGTTACTTTCTACGCTACTTTGATTAGAAGTGGTACACGACTTTGGCCACTGGTACCTGAGTTATTTCAGCCTTTTATTGTACGATAATATTCACAAGCCGGCCGGGTACGATAATCCACTTCCGAATCGGCTTCCCCTCGACCCATTTTCTCACATGTTCATCTGCCAGAACTTTTTCCTTTAAGGCTGCCTCAGAAATTTCTTTTGGGACCGTGAGACGAGAGCGAATTTTACCGAGCACTTGAATCGCGATCTCCGCCTCTGGCTCCGCCAGATACTTCTCATCGTGCACCGGCCACGGTTCATACGCGAGTGATTCCCTGTGTCCGAACCGCTCCCAAAGTTCCTCGGCGAGATGCGGCGCAAACGGGGACAACAGTAAGATGAAAGTTTCCAAGGTTTGTTTGGAACGTGTTTGGAATTTCATCACTTCGTTGACGAAAATCATGAGCGCTGAGATCGCAGTATGAAACCTCAAATGCTCGATATCTTCGGTTACTTTTTTGATCGTTCGATGCAAAATCCTTGCTTCTTCCTCCGGCGGAGATGTCTCACCAACAGCACGGGATTCGTCGACCACGAGCCGCCAAACACGGCCCAAAAAACGAAAGACACCCTGAAGTCCCCTGGTCTTCCAAGGTTTGACCATCTCAAGCGGCCCCATGAACATTTCGTAAAGGCGCACGCTATCTGCCCCGTAGTCTCTGACGAGCTCGTCGGGATTGATCACATTCCCGCGCGATTTGGACATCTTCTGGCTGTCTTCACCAAGAATCATCCCCTGATTCACGAGCTTCAAGAATGGTTCCCTGGTCGAAACAACACCGCAGTCATAAAGCACCTTGTGCCAAAAACGGGCATAAAGCAAATGCAACACCGCGTGCTCGGCACCGCCCACATAAAGGTCCACCGCCATCCAATATTTCTCCTTTTCTGGATTCACAAGTCCGCGATCATTCTGTGGATCAATGTACCGAAGGTAATACCAACAGGAACCGGCCCATTGGGGCATCGTATTCGTCTCACGCCTGAGCTTCTTTCCCGTCTTTTCATCCCTGATCTCCACCCAGTGTTTAATCTTCGCAAGAGGACTTTCGCCCGTTCCACTTGGCTCATACGATTCAACGTCGGGCAGTACGACTGGTAGCTCTGATTCCGATAGGGGTTTCGCTTTTCCATCCTGGTGGACAATCGGAATCGGTTCCCCCCAATAACGCTGCCGGCTAAATAGCCAGTCACGAAGGCGGTAATGAACTGCTTTCCTTCCGAACCTTTTTTGCTCGAGCCAATTCGTTATTTTCCCGGTTGCCTGGTCGTTCGGAAGGCCATCCATCGAAAATGAGCCATCCGGCGTTCTTGAGTTCACACACGTACCAACCTCTGTGAATGCCTCTTTGGAAATGTCGCCGCCAGAAATAACTTCAACCACAGGCAGATGAAATTGCTGCGCGAACTCCCAGTCACGCTGATCGTGAGCCGGAACAGCCATAATCGCGCCGGTGCCATATCCCATCATCACGTAGTCCGCGGTCCAAATCGGAATTTTCTCATGGTTCACTGGATTGATGGCGTAAGCGCCGGTGAACACACCGCTTTTTTCTTTCGCAAGGTCCGTACGCTGGAGATCCGTCTTTTTTGCCGCCGCTTCCTGATATTGGACGATTTCCTTCTTCCGATCGTGTGCCGTTACTCTTGAGACAAGCGGATGCTCCGGCGCAAGGACCATGTAGGTCGCTCCGAAAAGCGTGTCTGGCCGCGTTGTAAAAACGCGGATCTTGTCTTGGGTGTTTACCACGGGGAAGTCGACCTCGGTCCCAACCGACTTGCCAATCCAATTTCGCTGCATTTCCTTAATGGCCTCAGGCCAATCAAGCTCGACGAGGTCTTCAAGTAACCGGTCTGCATACACGGTAATTTTCAACATCCACTGGCGCATCGGTTTCTTCACGACCGGATGAGCACCGCGTTCCGATTTTCCGTCAATCACCTCTTCGTTGGCCAACACGGTGCCAAGTGCCGGACACCAATTGACTGGTACTTCAGCCTCATAAGCCAACCCTCTTTCGTAGAGTTTCAGAAAAATCCATTGGGTCCACCGGTAATAGTTTGGATCTGTCGTGTCGACCTCACGATCCCAGTCGTAGCTAAAACCCAAAGACTGAATTTGCCGTCGGAAGGTATCGATATTTTTCTTTGTGAGCACGCGTGGATGGGTTTTCATCTCGATCGCGTGCTGCTCGGCAGGAAGCCCAAAAGCATCCCAACCCATCGGATGGAACACATTGAATCCCTTCATCCTCTTGTAGCGCGCAATAATATCAGTCGCCGTGTAGCCTTCTAAATGACCGACATGGAGCCCTGAAGCCGATGGATAAGGAAACATATCGAGGACGTAAAACTTTGGCTTCTCGCTTCCAGGATGAGGTGGATCCGCCGCGTGAAAGGTTTTGTTCTTCAGCCAATAGCGCTGCCATTTAGGCTCAATGGCATCAAACGGATATGGCTTCGCTTGTATGGACGTCATGGTATCCGGATTTTAGCACAAAAGCGTTAAAAATCAGAGTGCCTATGGGAACGGTTATGGCGCTTTTCTCCGACGCCAACCTTCAATCATGAGCGCCACGCCAACGGTAAAGAAACAAAGGAACCCAAGGAGGCCGAAGAAAACGTTGGGGTGAGTGCCTGCAAAAACAGCGAGGCCGATGAGCAGCAAGCCAGGTAGAAAATATTGGATGAAATACTTTGGCAGGTTTCCCGAGCTGTTCATCCTTGATTTCTAAACGTCATTGTGGTAATTGTTAAACCCACTAATCGCATGGGCCGGTAGTTCAGTTGGGAGAACGCCACAATGGCATTGTGGAGGTCACGGGTTCAACTCCCGTCCGGTCCAAAAAGCAATTAAAAATGAAACATGTAAAATTAACGAAGGCAAGCTTACAACGTTTATCAATAACTTGGGTTCTGCACTTTTTCACATGATCCCTCCTCTCTTGGCAAAGGGGAAATTTGCAGAACTCAAATCAATAACTACAGACAATACTCTGATACATGACCATTAAATCGATGCTCAGGACACCTCATCAATTTTTCATTTTTAAATTTTAATTTTTAACTGCTTTTTGCCGAGGTGGCGGAATCGGCAGACGCGTCGGACTCAAAATCCGATGAGCATACGCTCATGCGGGTTCGACCCCCGCCCTCGGCACATCAGTCAGCCTGCCACCACGGGACGTGCCGCATCAGGCAATGGCCTTGAACACGGCCATTGTATCTCGTAGGGAGGAATGAAATGTTTTCATTTCCCTCCGCGAAAAATTCTCCAGACATTCCCCAACTATCATTGATCTTTGAAAGTTTGGCAAAGCAGGTAAAGAGAGAAAAGAGAAAGTAAGCGTATGAGAG
>MHFT01000056.1 GCA_001804315.1 Omnitrophica bacterium RIFCSPLOWO2_12_FULL_50_11 | reverse complement strand
AACGAGAGGCTCCCTTTTCCGCCGAAGGCGGATCCGCCGCTGGCGGAGGCTTTCAGACCACAACCTATACTTATACTGCGCTCGATCAACTGAAAACCATCACAGACCACCAAGGCAACACGACCCAGTTTCAATATGACGCAAATGGCAACAGGATCAAAATCACAGATGCTGAATCAAAAGAAACTCATTACCGCTATGATGAACGAGACCTCCTCTTCAAAGTGACCGATGCCAATTCAGGTGTCACCACCTACGGTTACGACGGAAATGGCAACCTCACATCCATCAAAGATGCGAACACAAACACCACCACCTACACCTATGATGAATTCGACCGGTTAAGGACTACTGAGTATCCTGATTCCTCCACGGAAGCTTACACCTATGATCTAGCAAGCAATCTCTCCTTACTGCGCACTCCAAATTCCGCACTCATCCAGTACACCTATGACGCACTCAACCGCCTCACCTTTAAAGAATATGTCTCCTGCACCCACTGTGGTGGCAATGTGGATTACACCTATGACCCAGGCTCACGACTCACTCACATCTCAAACTCAAATGCCTCTATTTCTTATCAATACGATTCCATTAATCGTGTGAAACAACTGACTACCACAATGAATGCCACTCCTTTCACTGTCTCTTACCAGTACGATGCCTCAAGCAACCGCACCCAACTGACTTATCCCCATGGGAGAGTGATTAACTACACCTATGATGAATTAAATCGCTTAGACCTCATTCAAAATCAACTCAATCAAACCCTTTATGACTTTGGCTATGACTCCCTTTCAAGAAGAACTTCTCTCAGTCGTCCCAATGGAATTACCACCAATTATTCATACGATACGCTGAATCGACTTACTCAAATTCAACACGGCTCCCTTGCCACCATCTCTTATCCTGTTTATGACAAAGTAGGGAATAGAAAACAAAAAACAGATTCTCAAGGAACCCACAACTACACCTACGACAACCTCTATCAACTCACTCAGGTTACAGGCCCAAGTAACTCTTCCTACATCTATGACTCAGTCGGAAACCGGACCTCTGCTCAGGGCATCGGCATTCCTTCCACTTACATTCCCAACAACTTGAACCAATATTCATCCGTAGAGGGGGCTTCTTATTCTTACGATCTTAACGGCAACCTCACCAGTGACGGAACCTTCACCTACACCTATGACGTCGAAAACCGCCTCATCACAGTAAACAGTGGGCAGGAAGCAGTCGCCAGTTACCAGTACGATCCTTTTGGAAGGCGTCTTACGAAATCCACCTTCTCAGGCACGCAGACCTTTCTTTATGATGGAGATCAGATTCTGGAAGTTTTCCCTTGCTCACTGCCTACCGCTTCCTGCTTACTGTCCCAATCCGTTCTCTATGGTCCCACGGTCGATGAACCCCTTGAACTTATCCAGCACCCATCGCTCACCACCTATTACTATCACGCTGATGGCTTAGGCTCGATCACTCATCTCACCAACTCAACCGGCTCACTTGCTGAATCCTACCGCTATGACCCGTATGGCATTCCCGAAATCCGCAATTCCTCGAACACCGTCATTCCCGAATCCTTGGTCGGTAATCCATTCTTATTCACCGGAAAAGAATATGATTCTGAAACGGCCCTTTATTATTTCCGCGCACGATATTACAGCGTAAAACTTGGGAGGTTTTTGAGCAGGGATCCTGTTTACGGAGGTAACTTGTATGCTTACGTCCAAAATAATTGCATTAGCAAAGTTGACCCATGG
This sequence comes from Omnitrophica bacterium RIFCSPLOWO2_12_FULL_50_11, assembly GCA_001804315.1. Classification (GTDB taxonomy): domain Bacteria; phylum Omnitrophota; class Omnitrophia; order Omnitrophales; family Danuiimicrobiaceae; genus 2-12-FULL-50-11-A. The sequence goes on along the minus strand of MHFT01000056.1, from coordinate 4,882 downwards.
GGTTTAAAACCTGGAGATAAGTATAGCACTCAGGATGAAGCCGCTAATGATGCTGTAAATGATATAGTTAGTACGTCTGTCAGGCAAGATCGAGAATATGCAGGTTGGATTTACCGCAATAGTGATGCTACTTATTCCTATACGCCAGCACGGCCTGGTTCAGCACACAGTTCAGACCCCGGGTTTAAACCACCCGGTGGAACTGCTTATTATCACACTCACGGTGCGGAGAGCGGGCCTCGTTATGATGACGAGCATTTTTCTCCAAATGACATTTCGTATGGTAGAGGACATGGCGTCGATGGATACTTAGGAACCCCGTCGGGAGAGAAATTAAAGTATGACGATCCAGGTGGTGAAATAGGGCCAATCGATGATACTGCCAAGGGCGGATCAGACGGGCCACTAAATGAGCAACCCACCAAGGGAAAGGATACTACCCTGTGAGAATAAATCGATTTATAGTGGGATTAGTTTTGTTGCTTTGGTTTACAGGATGTTATCGTGAAATTTCAAGTGAGCGTACCCGTATTATTGAAGTAGCCTCTGCATTAGCAGAGCAGGAAGGGTTTAATCCGCAAGAGATGAACGTTCTGTATGATGAAGGTAACACGAAATGGGACGAGGTGCGTACCTTGATAGAAAAATCCTCCGGGAAAAACGAGACTGCATTTTCTGTGTTGGATGGGAAGAATTATCAGGCCGTCCGGTTCGCGCCTAGGAGAGAGATGTTAGGTGGAGTTCTGTGGGTTTTTGTTGATAGGGATAACTTGCAGGTCATTTCCTTTTTTGGGGAGGAGTAGGAGTCAATCTCTTTTTTAGGCTTTTTCAGGGTTAGTGTGGGTCTTTTAGTGTGGCGGATGAAGGAAGTCAGTGTAACCAAGAACAAAACAAGGAACAAAAGGTTCCAGCTACCAGAGGATGGGACCGGAAGCGTAGCTGATGGGAGAGATGATTGAATAGTGAACCTGTCCCCGCATGAGGTAGCTGGTACCTTCCCGCTAACCTTCTCGCCATGGAATTGTAAGGGGCCACGGTGGCGTCATTACGGCGTCAAGTGAAGTCGGCTGCGGTACTACCTTTGACATTTATTTCCCCAGACAGGCCTAATCGTTTTACACCTTATCGAGCCATCTTTAGTAGATTAACAAAAACAGTTCTAAAGGGGACACAGTTAGACCCTCTGATTTCTGAGAAACGCATGATCCACCATGGATTCATAAGCTCTTTCCGTTGACAGGTACTCGCCATACCTCGCTTGTCTTTCGGTATCGCTTGCCCCGAGCGCCTGATATAAGGGATTCCGCGTGATGAGAGATGAAGGAATGCCTTTCAGATAAACCCCTGCGCTGGACCACCGGTAGTCAGCTACATGCAGGACGATCCTTGCCCTCACCGGATTGCGCTCAATGTATCGTCCGCATTCCAAAAGATAAGAGTCGCCTTCGACGGGGAAACTTTTGAAACGGCCTTGAAAGACATGGCCGACATAATGATTCCTCTTGCGAAACCGTTTGGCATAAGCGAGATTGACGCGTTGCATGACCTTTCGAAACGGCTCCGCCTCGTAAAAACGCAGGAGTAAATGAACGTGGTTGGGCATGAGGCAATAATGGTACAGATGAAAATCATAGTGCGATTTCATCTTTAAAATGAATCTCAAGTAGATTTCATAATCCTCCGGTTCATGAAACAACTCTTGTCGGTTGTTCCCTCGCGCAACAACATGATACAGACCAGCTTCAGTGATCACACGGGTGCTTCTCGGCATGGGAAGACTCCTTCTGAATGGTTAGAACGATCGTGACGTTACTAAGGGAAGGAAGGGATGGTAGATTCTTTCAGCAAGGCGTGATCATATCTCAAACAAATTCAGAAATCAAGAGTGTCCCTTTTAGAACTGTTTTTGTTGCAGATAAGAGGAATCCTCTTCCTGGGACACCAGAAGTCAGATGAGCCTTTTAGAGAAGAAGACCTGGATGTCTTCTTCACTCTTGGCCAGGAATCCTCCATTGCCTTTGAGAATGCCCGTCTCTGCACCCCTCATCCACACCGTCTTTGGAGAAGTTTTTTTGACCTAGCCTTTCCTTCTTGTTCTCATTAGAATATCCCTCGTCCACAGCCATCGAAGAGCAGGCTTTGGTTTTTTGGATCGAATAACGCAGTAACGGTGTTGGGAGGCGTTCAGGAGTTAAGCCGTGAGTTTTAACGATAAGGAAATTTTTGCCCGAATTAGAAATGTGCTTGGAAGAATGTTAAAGATATCGGGCGACCAGATAAAACTTAGCTCCACAATTCAGGATGATCTGGGAATCGATTCGGTCGACGGTCTCGACATGTTTTTCGCCCTTGAAGACGAATTCCAAATAAAACTCGGAGAAAAAGAGCTGGAGGGTTTACATTCGATTGCGGACATTGTTCGTTTAGTTGAGCGAAAAACGTCAAGCAGGTAAAGATGCAAGGTATTCGAAATCGAGCGGGAGGCATTACCCTAGGCAGTGCGATACGAGATCTAATTGTCAATCTTCTTCCTATTAAGAGACTGCCTAAGGCTTGGATTCAAAGGCTTTATGGTAGAGACGTCAGCTTTATTTTTTTAACTCACCCACGGAATACACAAGATATCTACAAAACTTTTCCTCTCCTTCGAAGGCTTCGAACCATTTTTCCGGAAAAAATGATTTTTCATATCTTATCTTTCTGCCCTTGCTTTGTAGCGGCGCGCGTCGCCACCAACCGTGGTCTGAGCGGTTTTTTTGTTAGCACCAGCCTTTTTCCGGAGTCATTGTTTAATAACCGGGACAGAACGTTGAGAAACGCTTCACGTATCTTAAACTTCATTAGCAAAATAACCACCGGCCCTGTTTATGTCGGGCTTGCTGCGTGGTGGCCGATCGTCACTAATGCTGGTGCTGCGTTCCAGCGCTTCAATCGGGAAAATGATCGGATCATAATTACGAACGGCCATACTTGCACTCTCGCGTCAATTTTTTTATCGGTTGAAAAAATAGCTTTGATCTCGAACGTACCCGTCGGCTCCTTGGAAATTCTAATTATTGGAGCAGGAAAGATGGGCGGCGCTGTTGCAGCCGCCTTGAACAGCAGGGTATATAAAATTGGTCTTGTGGATCAAAATGAAAGGCGTTTATGTAGCCTCGCGGAAGAATTGAGAAATGGGAAAAAGGGATCCGAGATCGAACAATTCGTCGTAAATTCGGGTACCTTTTCTGATATTGTTCTACCGGCACTGACTAAATATCACATAGCGGTATGTACGACATCCAATATCGGATATGTTATTGAGGATGCCTCTAAGCTCACGAATTGTGTCATTCTGGACGATGCGCGTCCGGAAGCGTTCCCGCGAATTGTAAGCGTCGCTCGTAATGCGGTCGTATTGGAAGGTGGGCTCATGAAAATCGACGGTGTTCAAGTTGATTCGGATTTCGGGTTTGGGACGGATCGCAACGTTTTTGGATGCTTAGCCGAAGCGCTGTTACTCAGCATTGATCAAGCAAAAACGCTTCTGCCCACAGTGGGCGATATAGGTATGGATAACTTCAAACAGTTTCTTAGTGTCTGTGAGGAAAATGGAATTGTTCAAGGCGATTTCGTTTCAGGTCATGTTCATGTTGAGGATGCTGTCATAAAGTCAGTTATGCACGCAAAGATGGCTATTATGGCTACTTCTAAGGAATAGGATTCGGTAATGACCCGCTCGTTAAATCTGTATGTTCTAGCCCACATTCTTACCGCATGCCTGCCATTCGTGATCGGGGCTTTTGTCTTTGCTCAAGATCACAGGCGATACGTCAACCGGATCTTTCTCCTTTATAACACATGTATAGCATGGTGGGGTTGTTTCAATTTATTTATGGTGTTGGCGGGTAGTGCTCCACAAGGACTTTTCTGGGATCGGGTAAGTCTTATGGGCATTGTACTTATACCGACGACGTTCTTGCATTTTACTCTCGCTTATTTGGGCGAACATTCCCGGTATAAGCGTCTCATTTTGACCAGTTACGTCTCGAGTCTGGTTTTTGGAGTGGCTAGTTGGTCACCTTTCATGGCTCGTAGCGTTAGCGCGAAACATTTTGTTCCTTTTTTTACTGATCCAGGTTCCATCTATCCTTTTTTTCTCCTTTTTTTTAGCGTTGTGATGGCAACGGCGTTGGGTTTTTGTTGGACGGCGTATCGTCGAGCGCGTACTACCGCTCTGAAAAGGACCAATTTTTACTTCTTTATTGCGGCGTTGGTAGCTACTGTTGGTGGAAGCGGGAATTTTTTTGTTTCTTACGATGTTTTTGTCCCGTTGCTTATCCCTTATGGAACGTTTGGAATTGTTTTTTATACGGTGATCACGGGACATCTCATTGTTAGAAGAGGTTTCCTTGACATCGAAGTCATTATCAAGAGGACACTTGTGTTTGCGGGGATCGTTGCAGCGGTAGCTGGGGCGATTTCAATTCCAGTTTCCATTGTGCAGTTTTTTCTGGGAAGGGCTGTCGGAGTTTCAGCCTTTTGGCTCATGGTTTTTGGAGTTGCCACAACGGCTTTAATCTATCGGCCGCTTGCAGGATGGCTGACCAACCTCACCGACAAATACCTCTTCCAGAAGAAGGTGGATTATCGAGTGCTCCTAAAAGAAGGGACAAAATACCTCGCCCAGCTCGATAGTCTCAAGCACCAGGCCAGGAGAATCGTGTCCTTTCTTTTAAGGAGAGCGAGGATGACAGCTGCATTGGTCTATGTCTTTGAGCCCTCCCATGATGCCTATCTCCTTAAGGCGAGCCGACCGATAGTAAGGAGACAAGAGCTTCTCCGCATCACCCAGTTTCATGCCTTGATTCAGCGGTTCTATAAGGACGAAGGGCCTCTTCAC
>MHFT01000055.1 GCA_001804315.1 Omnitrophica bacterium RIFCSPLOWO2_12_FULL_50_11 | reverse complement strand
CTTAATCCTCTCCCCCCCCAAAAAAAGGGGGAGAGGAGACAAGGGCTAATCACGCAGATACGGTCTTGCACCCGTGAGGTAGGAGCAGCAATTAACCGGGCGGAATAATTCCTTCTTCAACCCACTGATAGCGGCCCTCGAGCATTTTTCGCGCGATCCGATAGGCAAAAGCATCGTGGTTGAAAAAAAGCGAACGAATCTGCCGCTCAGCTCTGCGGCTTGCATCGCGGCAAAAAAGATCTGCTAATTCGATCGGGCTTTGGTCGGCAGGGTTCTTTGAAACCAGAAGGGCTGCCCGTGAACACGTGGCAGTCATCGCAAAAAGTTCTGTGCCTGTGTTCACGAGGCGGGCTAACAATCGCTGCTTCTTTTCTAAGCCGCGTTGATAAAACAGCATCGAAATGAATAAATTGCGTGCGAGGCACCGGCTCATGCGACTCACAAAAGTCACATGGCGCTTAAGCTCCTGCGGCACCTGCTCAGCCCCTTTCGTGAACGGAGCCGACAGCCACTGCTTTGGCAGCCACGAGCTGTAGTGGAGAATGAAACCTGAGAGCAATTTCAACTTTTCAAACATGTTCCGTTTTGGATCGAGAAGCGGAGAAATCCGCCGCACGTGAGGATCGAGTGCTTCGCGGGCGATGAAAAGACGCATGATTTGGCTTGTGCCTTCAATAATCGTATTAATTCGAGCGTCACGCATCACGCGCTCCACCGCAATCCCTTCTTCGCCCCGTCCTTTCAGTGAGTCTGCCGTTTCATAGCCGCGGCCCCCGCGGATTTGAAGTGTGGCATCTGAAATCCGCCAACATGCCTCCGTACAAAAAAGCTTCGCCATCGCCGCTTCCAGCCGAATGTCCACATCTTTACGATCTGCCAGCGCGCAGGCAAGCCACGTCACGCTGTCCATTGCAAAGGTGGTGGACGTCATCTGCGCTATTTTAGCGGCTACTGCTTCGTGGTGCCCAATGGGTTTCCCCCATTGATGTCTCTTGTTCGCCCATTTACGCACAACGGCAAGACACCATTTTGCCCCGCCGGTAACGGCGGCCGGCATCGTGAGCCGTCCCGTATTGAGTGTCACCAAGGCTAGTTTTAACCCTTGCCCGAGTCCCAAAAGGATATTCTCTTTCGGTACGCGGACATTCGTAAACCGAAGCAATCCATTTTGAATCCCATGCAGGCCCATGAAACGGCAGCGATGGACCACTTCGACGCCTTTGGCGTTCGTCTCCACAATGAAAGCGGTGATTTGTTTCTTCTCGCGGCCGCCCACGATCTTCGGAGGCGTCTGGGCCATCACAACAATCACGCTGGCCACGGGGCCGTTTGTGCACCACAACTTTTCTCCGTTGACGAGGTAGTAGTTCCCATCCTCGGTGGGCGCTGCCTGCGTGGACATGTTCGCGGGATCTGAACCCACATCAGGTTCTGTCAGTGCAAATGCGGAAATCTCCCCTTTAGCAAAACGCGGAAGATATTTTCTTTTCTGTTCCTCGGTCCCGAACAACATCAGGGGCTGCGGGACTCCGATGCTTTGATGGGCTGAAAGCCAAACTGCTGTGGAAGCGCAGTAGCTTGCCACCAAATGACAAACTCGGCTGTAGTTCACCTGGGAAAGCTCGAGACCGCCGTATTCGGCTGGAACCTTCATCCCAAAACAGCCGAGCTTGGCAAGACCGTCAATCACTTTTTTTGGAATCTCTCCCGTACGGTCCACCTCATCCGGATCCAGGTGTTCCTTGAGGAACGTGCTGACTTCCGCGCAGATCTCATCCCCTTTTTTCCGGTCTTCTTTACGCTGCTCAGGAAAAGGAAAAACGAGTTCGGAACGAAAATTTCCAAGGAAAAGTTCGCCCACAAAGCTAGGCAATCGCCACTCTTGCTCGCGCGCTTCTTCCGCGACTTCAAGAGCGGTCTGTCCCATCCTTTGACCCTGTTTTGTGTTCAACTCGGTCATATCTAGAATGTCGGCAAAATTGAGAAAAAAGCGAGCCGCATCACACCCAGGATAGACTGGATCAAGCACGCCTCAAAAGCAAAGTGACAAAAAAGATCGCTGTTCCAGTAAGTACGATCACTGCGCCGGGCGGAAAATCAAACTGTGAAGAGATAAGAAGGCCTAATACCATAATGACTTCCGAAAAACCTATGCTCAAGAAAACAAGCCTTTTAAAGGACCGGCTGATCAATTTAGAAATTGACACGGGAATGATGAGCAGTGCACTCACGAGAATGACGCCGAGGATTTTAATTCCAAGCACGACCGATACCGCAAGAAGGACATACAGGACGAGCTGGAACAAGTCTGGGTTCATGCCCGACAAATAGGCCATCTCGTGATCCAATGAAAGCAGTGTAAATCGTCTCCAATTCGCGGCGAGAAAACTTCCGATCACGAACGTGAGCACGATCATCAGGGCGAGATCCGACCGGTTGATTGTCAGAATATTCCCGAAAAGAAAGCCGATCAGTTCCGGCTGGTATCCTGCTTTCATGCTCATCAGTAAAACACCGAGGGCCATACCAGAAGTGAATATCAGGCCGATCACGATATCGGAGGAAAGATTTGTCTTTTTTTCTAAAACAAACATTGCGACCGCAAAAAAAATGCTCGCCGCGAGCGCAGTCACAAGCGGGTTCACACCCGCAAGCACACCGGCCGCCACACCGGCAAGCGACGCATGGGCGATCCCGTCGCTAAAAAAAGCCATCTTCCGAATCAACACCAAAACGCCCAGATACGCGAGCAGCCCTGCCAATAGGATTCCCGCCACAAGAGCGCGCTGCATAAATGGAAACTGAAGGAGTTCAAACATGGTGGGAAGAGAACGGAAGCCAGAGTACAGAGAACAGAGTACAGAGAACAGAAAAAAGAGAGAACGGAAAACAGAAAAAGCGAAAAAAGAAGGTAGAAAACAAGAATTTGAAGCCAGCTGGAGCTACCGTTCGAAGACACGGAGAGGGCAGCGTTGTATCAATGAGCGATATTTCTTTTGCCCGTCTGATTTTCTCATTTGTTTCTGTCTTTTCTGTTTTCTTTTCTCTGTACTCTGCACTCTGTTCTCTGTTCTCTTTCATCAGTGTTGATGTTCCTTAAAATGAACTTCTTTGCCGTACAATTTCTCGAGCACTTCTTTGGTAATCGCTTCTTTTGGTCTTCCGAAACAAATCAGATCGCGGTTAAGACAAACGATCTGATCGGCAAACTTGTACACCATCTGAATTTCGTGCGAGACGAGCACGACCGTTGTCCGGTGAACGGTACGCAAATGTGAAATGATCTCATAAAAGCTCTTCGCTCCTGCCGTATCTACCTCGCTGGTAGCCTCATCCAAGAGCAAAAGCGAGGGATCGTTGACGAGTGAGCGCGCCATCAAGACGCGCTGCATCTGACCACCGGATAACGGCCCCATCGGCCGGTCCTCGTAGTCTTTCAGATCCACTTCATGCAAAACACGCAAGATTTTACGGCGCGAGATCCTGGGAAAGGGCATTCTTAAAAATTCACCTACCGTGATCGGAACCGTCCGGTCAAATTCAAACTTCTGCGGCACGTATCCAATATTCCGGAGCGCGTCTTGGACCGGACGGCCGTAAATCAATACCCTGCCGCGGTAAGGCACAAGCCCTAAAACGGTTCGGATTAAGGTTGTCTTGCCTGACCCATTAGGCCCAAGCAGGGCAGCAATTTCACCTTCACGCAATGTAAAATTTAAATCACTCAAAACCGTCCGCCCATTGAATGTCACGGAAAGGTGCTGGACCTCAATGACCGGCTTATCCATGACCCAGTGCTTCCCGGATGACACGTGCATTCGCAAGCATCATTGCGTGATAGCTACTTGTCTCAGAAGTTCCGCCGATTGGATCTAATTCGTACAGGTCAAGACCAAAATCCCGAGCGAACGATTCTGCCACCGACCGCGACCTTGCTGGCTCAAGAAACAATACGCTGACTCCTGTTTCTCGAATCGTTTTGGCAAGCCCTGACAAATGCCTGGCGGTTGGCTCACCACCCGTTGGATGCTCCACCGATCCTACAATTTCAAGTCCGTAATCTTCCGCGAAATAACGCCACGCACTGTGAAACGTGATCATCTTTTTCGTCCGGAGATCCGCAAAGAGCCTCCCAATCTCACGGCCGGTTTCTTCAAGCACGTCTAAATAGTCCTTAAGATTTGCCTCAAAAACCTCCTTTTGCTCAGGGCTGAGAGACGCAAGTGTATCTGCAATATTTCGCGCGATCACCTTCGCATTCGTGATAGAAAGCCAATAATGGGGGTCCGCCCCTTGCTCATCGATGAGTCGAACCCCCTCCCCGATCGTGACTTTCGTTGCCTGAGGTAAGCTTTCGTAAACCTGATCGAGCCAATCATCAAATCCGTGACCCACTACAAAAAATGCGCGGACACCCTCAAGCTCACGAATCATGTGCGGCCGAAACTCAAACGTATGCGGATTTGCCTGAGGCGGTAAAATAATGACCACCTCGGCCGCTTCTTTGCCAACTTGCCTGATGATGTCTCCGATTGGAAAAATCGTTGCGGCCACTTTTACTTTTCCCGGCTCAAGCGCTTCTGCGTAGAGATTGCGATCTGCAACTAAACCTGTGAGAAGGATAAATAGGTACAATCGGTACCCCTTCCAAAAGTGCCGGGTCGCGAGCCCCGCACTTTTGGAAGGGGTACCGAAGTGGTTAGGCATAGATCGCAGGCTGTACAACGAACCGGGACCATTCCTCGCGGACACGGAGGAACTGACGGCGGGCTTCCTGAACGCGCTGGAGCGCCTTTCTTCTGAGCTCGTGGGACTTTCTCAAACCGCGTCCGCAAATTTCCGCATGCTCTTTGACACGCTGCTCCCACTGATGAAGTAAAAATTTGATCCGATCGTAATGAGTTTTCAACGTTTCTAAGGCAGCGGGACTAAATTTTTGCGTCACTCGAGCGATCAAACCCTCGACAGATTCTTTCTCTGCTACGAGGGTGGCGGATAAGATTTGAAATTCTGATGCCCGTTTCAAACCCTTCGCGAGACCGACGAAAGACATCATTCGAATGACCCACTTGCTCGGATCCCAGTGGTACCATTTGACACCGTTGCGATAATCCGAAGGAAACCTGTGATGAAAGCTGTGATAACCTTCTCCCATCGTGATCAATGCGATGAGCCAATGATCACGGGGCGATTCCTGGTCATTATAGGTCGGGCGCCCAAACCAGTGGCAGACCGAATTGATCATGAACGTGCCGTGATGAACAAAGGTGATTCTTCCAGCCACACCAATTAAAAAGGCGCCAAGTGCGTGATCCATTAATGCACCCATGAAGGTCGGAAGAATCAGGCCCGACACGACCGACCAAAGGACGTAATGCTTATGTTGGTGTTGGACGAGCCTATTTTTCTCGAGATCTTTCACATTGTCGTAGTCAATCTTATGCTTTCGAAACAAAAGCCAACCCATATGAGCGTAAAAAAAACCTTGTTTAATATTGTAAGGGTCGCGTTCGGTATCGACGAACGCGTGGTGTTGACGGTGCTGCGAAGCCCATTGAAGGACGGATTCTTGAAAAGCTCCGGCGCCGAAAAATAAGGTTAAAAAATGAACGATTGGGCTCGCTTGAAACGACCTGTGAGCAAATAAACGGTGGTAACCAACCGTTATCGATAAGCCGGTCGCAAGTGTCCCGAAAACGAAAAGACCGATCTCAACCGCAGAAATACCGTTTACGTAAATGTAGACAGGAACACCAATTACGGCAACAGCTGTCACCGTAAAGAAGAATATGCAATTCCGCCAGTTGATCACTCGCTGCTCGTCCACGCTCACTCCTCTCTTTTATTAACGTTCATTTCCCGACGCATCTTAACGGTTCATCATAACACGCATGTCAACTTTGCCAAGATCCCGCGACGGATGTCGCGCACATGGCCGTACGAGACGCGGGCGAAAATTTTTCATTTTCTCCGTTTTTTTCTTTGCGTGAAAAAACTTATTTGTTAGAATGACTCGGTTGGAGGAAACCTTTAATGAAGTTTAACGGAAAGATTTTGATCATCGGCTGTGGGTCCGTTTCCCAGTGTGCGGTTCCCCTTATCCTCAAACTCATTGACGTCCCGCCGCAAAACATTACCGTGATAGATTTTGTCGACAAGCGCGCGCGTGTAAAAGACGCTTTAGACCGAGGCGTTAAGTATCGGATCGACAAGGTGATCAAAGAAAATTACGCAAGACTCCTAAAACAATATGTCGGTTCCGGTGATTTAATCATTGATCTCGCGTGGGACATCGATTGCTGCGCGATGCTCGAGTGGTGCCACGTCAATCATGTCCGCTATTTGAATACCTCTGTAGAGCTCTGGGAGCCCTACAAAGGTGCAGAAGGCAAAGACCCTACAGAGCTTACCCTTTATGCGCGACATATGACGATGCGGAAAATGATCAGCGGCTGGGAGAATCAAAAGGGCGCAACGGCTGTGGTCGACCATGGGGCGAATCCCGGTCTCGTTTCTCACTTTACGAAGCAAGCCCTAGAAAACATAGCGGCCAAAATTCTGTCAGACAAACCCAATGATCCGCGCAAGAATGGCCTGCTTGACGCGCTTCGAAACAAAAATTACGCCCGGCTCGCCATGCTCGAAGGTGTGAAAACGATCCACATCAGTGAACGTGATACCCAAATCACAAACGAGCCTAAAGAAGTCAACGAATTCGTGAACACATGGAGTATTTGCGGTCTTTACGAAGAAGGAGTTGCACCGGCAGAACTTGGCTGGGGAACGCACGAACGCTACATTCCAAAAAATGCCTTGTTTCATAAAAATGGTCCGGGACATCAAATTTGCCTTACGAGCAAAGGGTTGAACACGTGGGTCCGCTCGTGGGTGCCTTGCGGCGAAATTACGGGAATGGTCATACGGCACGGTGAAGCGTTTACGATCCCGGAGAGGCTTACGGTCTGGCAAAATGGTAAGGTGCTTTACCGGCCGACGGTCCACTACGCTTATTGTCCGTGTGATGCCGCAATCAATTCCCTCCACGAACTGGATATGCGGCAGTATGTGACCCAAGAGAAACAAAGGATCCTGAACGATGAAATCACGAGCGGCCGAGATGAGCTTGGATGTCTCTTGATGGGGCACGACTTTAAGTCGTGGTGGATTGGAAGTCTTCTTGATATCGAAGAAACCCGCCGCCTGGTACCGAATCAAAACGCGACGACCCTTCAAGTTGCCATTTCTGCTGTGGCGGCGGCGATCTGGATCCTCAAAAATCCGAACGAAGGCGTTTGCGTTCCGGATGATTTACCGCACGAAGAAATCCTGGCGATGTCAAAACCCTATCTAGGCCCTTTCATCTCACAGCCGGTGGATTGGACACCCCTCCAAGAGCGGAAGAACCGCTTTCTAGATTACGGAGCAAAGCTGCCAAAACCAGAGGATGTTTGGCAGTTCTCTACATTCCTCGTTTCACCGCATACGGAGTTTGAGGAAATCAAGTCTGAATCCTATGAAGAGCTCAGAGTTTAGTCTGAACGGACGCGCGGTCGAAAACCTGATCCGGCAGACGCTCAAGAAACACCCCTCGCCCGTAATGATCATCCGCCGGAGCGTCCTCTTGCGGCAATATCGACGTTTTTTGACGCACCTGCCCCAAATTACCCCTTACTATGCGATCAAAGCAAACCCTCATCCTGAAATCTTAAAGGTATTTGCGAGGCTGGGTGCTCACTTTGATGTGGCGAGTGCACACGAAATGAATTTGGTGCTCAGTTTAGGCGTTCCGCCGCACAGATTGATCTTTGCCAATACGATTAAATCGATAGAAGACATTCAGGCCGCCTACCGGAGACGGGTCCGCTTGATGACCTTTGACAACGAACCCGAACTTTACAAGATCGCAAAGCACGCCCCCGGCACTCGTGTCCTCGCACGAATTAAAGTTGAAAATGTAGGGAGCGTGGTTGAGCTGTCACTCAAATTCGGCGCGGACCCCGAACACGCAGTCTTTTTGCTCCGCAAAGCAAAATCACTGGGCCTCAGGCCAGAGGGCGTCAGCTTTCACGTTGGTTCCCAGTGTACCCGTATCGAAAATTACGTCCAGGCACTTGAAATCTCCTCCGCCATTTTCAGGGAAACCCGGGAGGAAGGTCTAACACTCAACGTACTTGACATCGGCGGCGGATTTCCGATCCGGCACTTTGATCATGAGAACCATACCTGTTTTGAACTCCTCGCGCGTACAGTAAGAAAAGAAGCTGCGCGGCTGTTCGACCAGAAAACACGAATCATTGCTGAACCCGGACGTTTTCTCGTAGGCCCGGCCGGTGTTTTAGTGACACAGGTGGTAGGACGTACTTTTCGGAACAACAAAAACTACTATTACTTGAACGATGGCATCTATGGGGATTTTTCCGGAATTGTCTTCGACCACTGCAAGTATGAGCTTAAAACCCTGCGCCGGGGTCAAAAATTTCTATCGACCGTAGCCGGGCCGACTTGTGATTCTTTTGACACAATTTCTCTCAGCGAAGAACTTCCCGAACTTGATGTCGGAAGCGTCGTGTACGCAAAAAATATCGGCGCCTACTCCTCCGCAAGCGCCGTCCAAAGTTTCAACGGTTTCGCACCCGCCAAAATCGTGATGACCGATTAAAACGAGGAGGGGCCAAGAAGAGAGATGATTTTGATTTTAGTTCTTTTCGTATTCTTCTTGCTGGCGGCCGTCATCTTTTGGGCTAGAGGAAATAAGAGATGGGCTTTTGTCGTGTGCATTCCTGCTGTATTGATAATCCTCTTTGCCGGTTATTTCGTTGATTATTATTCTCCCCGCCATTGGATTGAAATCAAGCTTCCGATTGATTTATCAGATATGCGATCTACGCAAGCTGTGGAATTCGTATTACCAAAAAAAGAGTATATTTTGACAGCGTTTGTCAAAGATATCAGCTATGAAAAAGGGAACACAGCCTTGTTAAAATATGCTTTGGAAATTCCTGCCCAAAATCTAAAAATAGAGAACGAAAGAAAGATGGATTTTTCGGGAATCGACGGAATGATGATAGAAAGTTTTAAGATTGAAAAGCACAGAACAAAAGGGCGATTGAACGCCGAGGTTAGAAAAGCTGGAAGTGGGAGTATTTTTCTAACTGTCCGCACCGACCGCGCATTAGATATGTGACCCCTCGGGGAGTTTTTTCTCTTTCCCCGAAGGATCTGAGATCCTTCCGGCCTTTGGCTCTCAGGATGGCGGTTTTGTTGGGTTCTCTAAGTGTTGCGTCCCTGCGCCATTTGTAAAATAAGATGCTTACAGAAACACGAGAGAAACTCAAAACGTTGATTGAGGCCAGTTCGCGCATCGTTGTCTTCACGGGCGCGGGCATTTCGACTGAAAGCGGCATCTCTGACTACCGTTCTCAAGGCGGTATTTGGGACCGGTACCAACCTGTAACGCTACAGGAATTCCTTCGAGACGAAGACAAGCGGCGCGAATACTGGCGAAGAAAAAAAGACTTGTACGCTCAGATGCGGGACGCTCGGCCAAATGAAGGACATCGCGCGATCGCGCGACTTGAACAAACTGGGAAACTCCTGGGTGTCGTGACACAGAATATCGACGGTCTGCACCAGCAGGCAGGAAGTCGGAACGTGATCGAACTGCACGGAACGAACCGTGAAGTGATGTGCTTAAACTGCAATGAGAGGAGTCCTTTCGAGCCTGTTTACCGCCGGCTCACTCAAGGCGAAGAAATACCGCTCTGCAAAAGCTGCGGCGGGCTCTTAAAACCAAAAACGATCTCTTTTGGCCAAAACCTCGATCCGGAAGTGCTCAACCGCGCGATCGAGTGGTCTCGTACGTGTGACTTGATGCTCGTTGCTGGATCAACGTTAATCGTCGAACCGGCAGCTTCTCTTCCCAGAATCGCTAAAGAAAACGGCGCACGCCTTGTCATCGTGAACCGCGATCCCACGCCGCTCGACTCTGTCGCGGATGTGGTGGTCCAAACCCAAATCGGCCCATTTTTAAGTTCTGCAATCCAAGACCACAATACCAGAGCGCATCCCCCTTGATGCAGTAATCCCGTCGTCATTGCGAGGCAGCGTACCGGGCGTCGCCGAAGCAATCTCAGAATAGGTCCTAGATTGCTTCGGCCATTGTTTGGCATGTTGACCTCGCAATGACGCCTGTATGAAGTTGGCACTCACTCCTGTCGGGAAGGGGGTTTGACATCATCCATATACGTAATGTATTATTTCATATAGACAATGTATTATAAGAAGAAAGTCGTGAATAAACAGAACAAAAGAAAAGGTCTCACATCGGTGCAACTTCGCCCTGCCATTGCGCGTATGCTTGCGCGACTCGTAAAACGCGGAGCGAGTAAAAGCGAGCTCATCAATGAGGCGCTCCGCCAGTATCTGATTGAACAGGAGCTTAACGAGATTCGGATGCGGCTCACCCCCTATGCCCAGGCCAAGGGCATCTACTCAGACCAAGATCTTGAGCCCCTTCTTTAATCCCCCACAACTTTTAAAATGAGGCACCATATAAGATCGCCCAAACAACGAAAATCAAAAGTGGCGGGGGACTAATGACGGTTGTTTTCGACACGAATGTCCTCATTTCTGGCTTTCTTACCACAACCGGTCTTCCCCAGCACATCCTCACGCGAGCGTTTAAGCGCCACCGCGTGATTCTCTCAGAGTATGTGATTCGCGAGTTTGAGGAAAAGTTGGATCGCAAATTAAAAATCCCACGTCCTTTGATTCGTGAAGCGGCTGACTTCTTAAGGAAAAGAGCGGTCGTCATGGACGTCCCCAAGGAATCCAAGATTGAGTTTTCGGATCAAAAGGATGTGCCGGTCTTGAGTCTCGTTGAAACCTCAAAAGCGAACTATTTCATCACGGGCGATCAGAAGTTGCTCGCAATCAAGAAATTAGGCGCTACGCTTTTCTTGAGTCCACGAGAAGCAATGGAAATTCTGTAAGCCAATCCAGGGATACAATACTTAACTCAGAAAATCGAGAGGCGGATTAAGTATCGTGTCCCTGTACCAGTGGCCCCAAATCACAAATGAGGCATTTAATAGAGCCGCCACCTTTGAGGAAGAATTCGGAAACGTCGACGGTTGAAAAAGGCAGGCCGAGGGAGGAAACTTTTGTTTTAACCTCATCTGATACGCCGGCCGGAAGCACCAGATGCGGTCCGTTTTCGGTATCGACTTGAACGCTGTTGGCTACGAAATTCTCCGCATCCATATGAGAAAGCGAAATAAGGCGCGATCCTAAATTGTGTTTCAGCCGCGCGCGGCTTTCCTGATCGATCGCGTCAAGGTAAGCAAAAAGATATTCACGATTGGGGCCGAAGGCAAAAAAGCATGTGTCGCCGTGGTAATAGCGGACGTCCGTGAGCCGAACCTTTAGAATCTGCCGGTCCCCGACAATCCGTTTCAGCGCTTCTTCATTTCGCTCATCGGAACGGTGTGAGTACTGAAACGAGTAGGGCGGCCAACCCCACCGAGGGCGAAAGCCCGTCTTCCGAATTGTGCCGTACGTGAAGATGTAAAACTCGCCGCACGGAAAAAAATCGGCTTCTCCTTCAAAAGCGTAAGGGAGCCGAGCGGTCGCAAGACCGCAAGAAGAAAAGAAGCTTTGGTAAATATCTTGCTCGCGCGACCGATGAGACGTGAGGTTGCTTAAGTAAAACGTCCTCTTTGAGAGATCACGAAGTTCATATTTTGGATACAGGAAGCCGGCGTTCGCAGGAAAGACAAGTCCCGGCAAATCCTTCACTGCCGGCAGAACAAAAACTTTCGCTCCTAACGCTTCAAGCGTTCCCTTGAGCGTCTGCCACTGACGGATCGCTCGAGTGCGATCAACGCGCTTCCGTATACCCCACCGGTTACGCGTGTAGGGGTTGTGTCCGCCTTTGATCCGAAAAAACCGCGGATCTCCCATGACCATCGCATGCGATTTCATCGCAAACCGTCATTGCGAGGCCAGCAACCCATACGTTGGCCGAAGCAATCTCCGATATGAGATTGCTTCGTCATTGCTTGGTACGCTTCCTCGCAATGACGTACCGTTGCATGTGATTTCATAAGAGAGCGCGTTCGACAGAAGAGGTAGGAATCGTACAAACGTAAGGAGAAAAAAAACCAACCGGCCGATCGTTTCCGCTTCGCTTGAGGCCGCCAAACGGCAATCGACCGGAGGAACGAGTCGTCGCCGCATTCCAGTGAATGAGCCCATTTTCTGCTTCGCGAAGCACGCGTTCAAACTTGGCTTTAGATTTCGTGAAAATACTGGCCACCAATCCGTAATGAGAACGATTGTTAAGGGCAATCGCCTCATCCAGATTTCGGACGATGTAGATGGCTACATCTGGACCGAACACTTCATCGTCGGTGTAGGTCCCGTCCTGAAGAGGTTCGTTCGGGAAGTGTCTCCGCAAATGAACCGAAGGTTTCAGGTAATGGCCCTTTCGACCGCAATCGAATCGTCCCCCTTCCCTCAAAACCTCAAAACCTTCCGCGCGGGCACGGGTTAAATAGCCTTCCACCCTCTTAAGCGTTTTCTCGCTCACGAGCGGCCCCATCCAAGCGTTCAGGTCTTGACTGTATCCAATCGCAATCGAATTCACGCGGCGAAGAAAGCCATCAATAAAGCGATTCGCAATCGGCTCTTCCACTATGATTCGACTCGTCGCATTGCATCTCTGACCTGTTGTGAGATAGGCACCCGAAACGGTTTCATCGAGCGCAACGGAAAAATCTGCGTCTCGACATACGATAGCACTGTTCTTCCCGCCCATCTCGAGCGCGCACAACTTGTGTGGGTGCCTTGAAACCTGTTCCTGGACTTTTGAGCCTACCGCCCAGGACCCTGTAAAAATCACAACGTCTACGTTGGAATGACTGACTAAAGTCTGCCCCACAACACCTGCGCCCTGGACCAAATTAAACACACCTTTCGGAAGACCTGCTTCTTTCCAAGCACTAGCGATGAACTGGCCCACAAACGGAGTGAGCTCTGACGGCTTGTAAACCACGGTATTGCCGTGAAGCAGCGCCGGTATGATTTGGGCGCTGGCCAGGTAAGCTGGGACGTTAAAAGGTGACAAAATCGCCACAACACCTCTAGGGCGGAAACGCAATCGACCAACAACGCCGCGTTCGATGGGGTGCACTGTAGAACGGATGAGATCCGCTTCTTCACGGCGGGCGCTGTCTAGTTTCGCAAGAACGCGTGCGATCTCAGCCTTCGACTCAGACAAAACTTTACCCATCTCACGCGAGATCAAACGTGCGAACTCAGAAGCTCGCGCTTTCAAAATGTGCCTGAATCGGATGAGATAGCCGGTCCGCTCCTTCGTGCTCCGCTTCGACCATGGACCAAACGCACGGCGAGCTGCTTGGACAGCGTCATCCACTGCCGCTTCGTCAAATGTGAATTCACCAACAGGGCGGTCCAAATCACCAGGGTCTTCACTTACCGCGCGTTCCGACCCTGCGCGAGGAAGAACAAATCTGCCGTCGATAAAATCGCCTTTGAATGGAATCATATTCATGCGTCGAGCGGAGTCACAGACAGCTGCTCGCCCCCTTTTAATTTCAACACATCTCGAATCTCGTCCGCCAGCAAAATCCGGTCTTTTTCCAGCGCATATTCTGCAACTAGTGCGCGCACTGCTCCTCGCTTCACAACGATCACGAGGCCCTGCTTGCTTGCTCCAACATCCGCATGGTAATTGCGCTCGTATCGAAAAAAACGAGTCTTTTTGAAGACCGAGACGCGCTCGAGCAGCGCGCCGTAATGCGGGCCGCCGTCAAAAGGATCCACCTGATCAAGGTAACGAAACCCAATTTTCTCAAGCACATGAACGCTTCCTCGTGCCCCAGGTCCCGGAACTCCTATCGCTTCGGTGGCAGACTTTGGCAAAAGTCCACAATAGATTTTCTCCTTCGGAAAAAGCGAGAGAATAAATTCTTTATCGTGCATGCTCGCGCGATCGGCCTCACGGTAGGTCAAATGCGTAAAACGGGCACCTAAAACCTCCCAAAATTTATTCCCCTTCTTAGGATCGAGGTCCGGCAGATATTCCACCAAAATACGCCCGCGAAATCTCGCAGGAAACCACGCCATATACGCAAAACGGACGTAAGCCAGCTGTCTTCCAACGTGCTCTTCCCTGCCGCGGTAATCCGCTAAGACGACAAGGCCTCCAATTTCCGTAAAACCCGTGTGATTTACCGATAGTGTGAGCGTCTGATGTTCAATCAAGCGGCCGAGCGAACGACTTCTTTTCCGCTCGCGAGCAACGCGGAACGAAATATGGGGAAGGCGGGGTGTTCCGTGCCGTGCGATAATGAGCGAGCAACCCACTACGTTCTGCGTCGTTAAATCTTCGGCAACGAACAAAAACCGTTTCCGCTCATCTGAAATCGGTCGACCTAAGAAAGAGGCTTTTGAATCGCGCACAAGCTCGCGCAGGAACTTTTCGTCGGCCGGCAGGTTGTAGGAATCCAAAAGCTGCGCTAAGCGCACGAGCGCTTTAAAATCGCGCGCCTCAGCGTTTCGGATTAGAAACATGGCTTTCCTTCGATACAAAATACTTGAATTGCCCGCTCGTAAACACGAATGGCCTTTTCAATTTCGGAGACCCGGATCGATTCATTGGGAGCATGCACGTTACCGGCCGAGCGGCCCGGCCCAAAAACAAACGTCGGAACGCCCCATTCGGCATACATCCCGGCCTCTGTACAGGACGGCTTTACGGAAAGTATGGACGGCAATTCTTCTTCTTTGAGCAATCGCGCTCCGGCTTTCACAAACGGATGATCCCGCCGCAAACCGAGCGGCGGATTGTCCCGCTCGACCGTCATGTGCCATTTAACCCCTTCGAAAGCGCGAAGCTTGTGTGAAAGCGTCCTCTTGAGTCTGCGATAAATCGCTTGAATCGACTGGCCCGGCAGAAGACGAAAGTCAAAGACGAGTTTCGTCACACGGCCTTCGGTTCGCGCAATGCCGAAATTGCTTGTCATAACGGAAGGAACAAACGTGCGGTCACTCTGTGACTCAAGTTCTTGTACAATCCGGCGTACCGAATCGTAGCACGCGAGCACCGGACCTGAAAGATCCTCCGTCATCCTGAAGGAGGCCGAAGACCGACCAAAGGATCCTGAGCAGGATCCTTCGCGGAGTTTACCTTGAGCACCACTCCGCCCGTAGCTGCTTAGCGATTTTTCCTCCCCCACAAGGGGGGAGGATGGATCCCAAGTGAGAAGGTGGGGGGTGTTTGTTTGATTACCCCCCCATCCTAACCTTCCCCCATCCGCCACAAAACGCGGCGAGATTCGTCCACAAAGCGTTTTGGGACGGATTCCGCCGACGCTTTGTGGCGAACAAGGGGGGAAGGGATTGACGCTAAACGCGTACTTCCGCTCAGGATGACGGTTTCGCACGAAAGTCAGTGAAGCGCGGGCAGGAATTAAATTGGCTGCGACGCCGCCTTCTATTGAAACAAGACGACGGTCTGGATGCTGCTTTGCCTCACCGCGTAAAGAATTCATTGCCTTTTCGAGCGCGTTGTCCCCCGTGTGCGGCCGGCTCGAATGCCCTTGCCGTCCTTTAAAGAGAACGGAGAATCTTTTTGCACCGCTTGGTGATTGACTTTTTGCGGCCTGCTCGATCTCAATTTCAATTACGCCGAGTCCTTTGTGCCGATACGTGATCGCGAGGTTTGTCGGTTCGCAGACGATTGCGCAGCACGGCTTCGGGCCCCTCCAGGCGTGCCGAAAAAGCTTCGCGCCCGCCATTCCGCTTTCCTCACCAAATGTGCCCATTAACATAAGTGGTCTTTTGAGACTTCGCCCACGCACTTGCGCGCCCGCGTGCAACATCGCGGCGAGCGGTCCCTTGTCATCAGCTGCTCCTAAACCGTAAATAGTTCCTTTCCTCGTCGTTGCATTCCAGGGGTCTCCTTTCGTTTTCGTCCATTGAGTGCGTTCGCCCGGCGGAACCGTATCCAGGTGTGAACAAATGAGGAAGGGACGTTTGCCTTTTCCTTTGATTCCGATCACGTTTGCAAACGTTTTACCGGAAAGTTTCGTCCTTTGGTAGGAAACGCGAAATCCAGATTCTTTGAGAATGCTGCCAACGCGGCGCGCAAAGCGCTCATTGCTTTGCAACGAAACCGTGTTGCACCGGATGAACTCGGTTAACTCACGAGCTAAGAAAGTACGGTTGATTAGTCGTTTCTTCCTCGCCACGTCTTTTATTCAACGATCTCGTCCTTAAAAATGATTCGCTCCGTTCCGTCGGCGAGCTCGACTCGGAAATAAGTATCGCCATCGAAAACCACCCTGCCTTCAAACGTTTCGCCCGACGTCAGCCGAAACGACCGCAATAACTCAGGGGGCGCTGTCGGAGCCGAGGCCGCTGGAATTTGTGTCTGCGGTTCCCCTATGGCGGGTTCTTCCGCAACCGGCATCGGAGGTGCTTCCGTCATTGGTTCTTCGGCGATCGGTCCCCACATTTCCTCTTCAACCGTTTCTGCCGGAGGCAACTCGAATGGCGGCAATGATTCGCCAGCCACCGTCGGAGCTGTGGCTCCAGGAACCTGCGCTTCCGGTTCATCCGTCATCGGCTGTGGCTCGAACTCGGCGAGTTGTTCTCTGAGTTTCTTCAAACTTTCATCTAGTTCTGTCATTTCTCTTGTAGTTTCACCTTCTTGTCGGTGCGCAGGCCTTTGCCCTAATTGTTGCATCAGCACAGTCTCACGTGCCCGTAGGAAATTTGGAATTGCAGTTGCTGCAAGCAAACCAATAACAAAAACAACGGGGATAAGTAAAACGCTCTGAATCAGAACTATGAGCAGTCCTTTCCAACCAGAGAAACCATGAACTTCGCCCAACATAAGACACAGCATCACGAAGCTCCAAGTGCCAAACCAAAATCCGGCTGCGACGTATCCCAGAACCAACGCAACTGTGCCGCCGCTCAACTGCTCGGGTGCTCTGCTCAATGCGCCCAAAACATCGCCCGCTAAAAAATAGATAAGCAGCCAAATGCCGAAGATGACGAACGTCGGCACCTTTGCCCACGCAACGGCCGCGCGGGCCTCCGCACCGGTAGCCTTTCCACCGAACCAGCTCCCGATCCAGCGATATAAGAACCCAAAGAAATATAAGCCAATGAGCCCTAGGACGCCGCCGATAACGGCGGAAAAGATGACCGTCCACAGGAGCGGCGCGTTGAATTGTGAAGCAAGAGTTACTCCTTGCATTCCAACTTCCACCGCGCCTGCCATCAGTGCTAAAAACACAACCAAAAATTTTGGATTCTGATCGACGATCGCCCGAATTGTCCGCTTAGGACTAAACCAAATCATAATGAATGGATTCATTTTAGAGCCCCCTATATGTACAACGTTTCCGCTCCAATTGATTCAAGGGTCACAATCAACCCGGTGAGATTTTAGCAGTAAAACCAAATCCTGGCCATATATAACAGTTGCGGAGAACGCAAGATCGCACGCGAAGAAGACGCGGAAGGTTTTTACAGGATGGAGCGGAGCTATGGTTCTTTTTCAAGAACTGTGCCGCTTCCAAGCGACGCAAATCCGGAAGATATCGCCACGGACTACTCGGAAGGGGTCGTTACGGTCGCGATCGGAAAACTTGAGTCTGCCGCACAAGAAAGGAAGGGGACGCGCATCCCGGTTGCGTAATAAACAGAAAGGAGAGTGTTGGTGAGTTAAATGTGGAAGAATGAGATTATCCATCGTTGACAACCGTGAAACAAACCGGATTTATCTGTGTACCTATCAACATCGTCATCCTGACGCCAACGTGATTACCTTTTTCCACCGCCACCTGGGTGCCCGCCACCATGATGGCCTCCACCGCCAGGCCCGCCTCCAGGTCCACCGCCGTGATGACCTCCACCTCCATGTTCACCACCACCTTGGCGACCTCCACCGTGATGACCACCTTCGTGGCCGCTCGGTCTTGGCCCGCCGTGTTCCCCCTTCATCGCTGGACCTTGACCATGCGAGCCCTCGACGGGACCTCGTCGCACGCCAGCTCCCTTGTCATGCGGCTGGTCTACTGGACCGCGTCGTACGCCGGGACCTGGACCCGGGCCGCCTCTCTCACCGGAGTGCTCAGCGCGGTCACGTTCTCTGTGTTCCATCTGCGCTTTGTGGTGCATCTGATCCTTCATATGCTCCCGAGTGTCATGGCGCATATCTTTCTCGGCTCTTTCCCGCATATGATGCACGCGCATTTTCGCTTCATGCTCTTGATCGCGGGCATCTTTGCGATGCTCGTGTAATCGTTTCATAAATTCTGCTTTCCGTGGGTCATTCTTCATGTGTTCAGGCATGTGCTCCGGGAAAGCGCCCGGACCTTCAAACCCACCTGTAACCGCTTCGCCACCAACGTTGCCTTCGAAAGATCCGCCGTATGTTTCTGAATATGCCTCACTATATGACTCTCCGCTGCCGGATGCGTCGTAACCCGCTTCGCCCTCTGTGTAAGCGCCGCCTTGAGCCATATCTTTCATTTGTTCCATATGCTCTTTGGCCATTTGGTGAAGTCTCGATTCGAGCTCGTGGATGGCGTGGCGGTGTTTTTGGATTTCCGACCTAATTTGCTGAACCTCACCCTGCTCAGCATATACAATGGAAAGGTAGGACAGAAAGAATACGATGGGTAGAATTAACAGAACCGCGCTTTTTTTCATTTTTTTCGCCTCCCAGGTAAAAGTTTGTTCCCAAAATTGAAATGAACAAGGTGTTAATCAAAAATTAGCACGCGAGGATGCGGTTGTCAAAAAAGCCGCCGACCAAAGATGCGCCGGTCGCGCGCTTTTTAACAGACTTAAATTTCACTTTTTTGCTATGAAACTGGGATTTGAAACGGTTCTTATTTCACGGAAAATTCAGGAGACGGTTTTAATTCAGAAGCGGGTTGGCAGAACCGGAACCATTCCACTGACTACGCAGCTTCGGCAATCCGATGAATCGCCTCGGAAATATAGGATTGGTACGGAATCCGCTTCCTGTTTGCTATTTTTTTAATTCGGTTAATATCCCGGCTATTGACGCGAATCGTAAGCGTTATATCCTTCTTCCGTGCTGCAATAGCATCGGCCACATCTTTCAATTCTTTTCCGGTGATGGGCACGAATTCATCGCGCTCAATGCCTCTCATCATTTCCCGCTCTTCTTGTGTTAATTTAAGCTTCCTCATTTTATTTGCCTCCTAAGTATTTTTTCGTATGCTTGCGGCTTGGAAATGCGGTCTTCAGAAAATAGCCTCCTTCGCAAGATACATACGGCACAATCCAGATATATTTTCTATACTCGAAGACCATATAACGCTGATACGGTTTTCTCGGATGCGCTTCAATACCTATGAATTTTGACTTTAAGAGACGATCAAAAGTAATCCCACGGGTTTTCATTAATTCAAGGTTTTTATCCTGACTCCAGTGAATCGCTTTCACACAGGAATGATATCAGATTACAAATGTAATTACAAATGATGCGACGTCTTGAAATTCGGAAACTTCCAAAAAATGTGACGCGGCACCGCGTAGCACGGCTCTGTTGACTCTTGAGCGTCCACCGGTTACGATAATTCAAATGAAAAAGCACTTTCCCATCGAACCCCCCGACGGTGAACGGAAAGTTTTGCTTCACTCCTGCTGTGCACCTTGTTCGGGATCGGTCATCGAAGACATCCACGATGCTGGAGTCGAACTCACCATTTACTTCTACAACCCCAATATTCATCCTCGAAAGGAGTATGAAACCAGGAAACAGGAGAACGTCAAGTACGCAAGAAAATCAGGAATTCCCTTCGTAGATGCTGACTACGATCCCAAGCGCTGGTTTGAAATTACGAAAGGTCATGAATGGGATCCAGAACGCGGCGAGCGCTGCAGCATGTGTTTTGATATGCGATTTGTGAAGACAGCCGAATACGCGTTTCAAAATGGGTTTCGGGTGTTCACCAGTTCTCTTGGGATTTCCCGTTGGAAGGATTTTGACCAGGTTTCGAGAGCTGGGATTCAAGCCGCCTCGCTGTTTCCCGGCATTACCTACTGGGCCCACAATTGGCGCAAGAATGCAGGATCACAGCGAATGTACGAAATTGCCAAGCGCGAGCGATTTTACCAGCAGCAGTACTGCGGCTGCGCTTATTCCATGCGCGACACCAATGGGTGGCGCGTCTCGCAAGGCCGAACCAGAATCGAAATTGGAAAAGATTATTTCGAACCCGCCAAACCGATTTTTCTTTAAGCTGCTAAAAGATTTCGGGCAGCATACTTGTGAATGATGCTGGCAACCAGAGTTTGGTAAGGAATCCCTTCCTCAGCCGCTTTCACTTTGATGAGATTTAAGTCGGCTTTCGAGATTCTAATGTTCATCCTTTGGTCTTTTCTGAAGGTATTCTTAGCAATTTGAGCATAGTGATTGAGCGCAGCCTTTTTAGGCTGTACTGCTTCCCAGTTACCATTTTCAATTGCATCAAGAATTTCTTTCTCTTCCTTTTCCAATCTTAATTTCTTCATTCTATTCACCCCCGGATAAAAGCTTTTTTGTCAGTCTGCGGCTCGGGATAATCGTTTTGAGAAAAATCTTGTGCTCATCTTCGACAAAAGGCACGATATAAAGATACCTGTTCATTTCCACCAGTTCCAGTTCTCATGATGAAGATGTGTCCCCAGCAGAACGGGAACGAATTTTCACAAACTGCGTTTTACTATTTTGATCATGTTCATGTACAATAGGACAAATTGGGGCCAGAACGGGTTTGAATTTATTGAATACAAAAAAAGAAGGCCTGTCAAGCCTGATCCTGTAAACATCGTAAGCGAAAGGTAGGGAAAACATGAAGAGAAAGGAAACGGAGATGGCAAAAAAATTTGTAACGTTGTTTCTAATGTTTGCAACTCTCATGTGGCTGTCACCGATGACGCACGCGAGGCACAGCGGCAGTTGGGGACACGAGAGCTGTGAGTTGCACCAAGGCCTTGGGGGAAAGTTTTTCTTCAAAGCTCATTTCATTCTGGATCATGCTGATGAGATCGGATTGACTGAAGAACAGCAGAATGATATCCGCAATCTCAAGAACGAATTGAAGAAAAATTTGATCAAGCAAGAAGCCGAGATCGAGGTTGTGAAGGTTGACGTGGACCACCTGGTGCACCAAAATCCAATCGACACCGAAGTAGTCAACCGCCTGATCGATCAACAGTATGAGTTTGAGAAAGCGAAATCCATAAAGGAAGTTGACGCGATTGCCCGCCTCAAGCAAATCCTCAGCGCTGAGCAGTATGAAAAGATGAAGGAACTTTTAAAGGGGAAGCAGGCGTCTAAGAAGAGGCTCTGAGACTGTTTTTTGCGCCCAATGTGTGTTATGAAAGGATCTTTATGATCAGGGACGTGCTGAACAAATTGGGTCTTTTATGGCTGCGGATCCTCACGGGCTGCGGGATTGCGTGGCATGGCTACCAGAAGATTGTTGGCGGGTCGATGGATCGGTTTAGTGCCGGAGTTGCCGGGATGGGGTTCCCGTTCCCTGACGTGTTCGCATGGCTCGCGGCGCTGTCGGAGTTTGCGGGCGGCATCTTCATCGCCCTTGGATTTGCAACCCGGTTAGCGGCTCTGGCCGTTTTCCTTACTATGTCTGTCGCCGCTTTTATCCGACACGCTGATGATCCATTCTCCGTAAAGGAGCTCGCTCTTGCTTATTGGACGATGGCGGGTGCCATAATGCTAACTGGGGCGGGACCGTTCTCCCTCGACGCGTTGATCTGTCGCAACGACAGGACCAAAAAGAAACGATTGGATCCGCTATAAAATAAATCTCAAAGGATGGATCGACTTGCTTCAACGAATCAACTCTGACCCGAACGCAGGTAAGCTTCTAAAGCCTTCATTTGCTCGCTGTCTTTTGCAAGGGCAGACCCTTTGGCTTTCTTTTCGATATAAGAGTTGATCACGTCGGGAAGGCCTTCTCCCAATTCGCTGATTCTGGCAGGATCAAGCGCTTTGGAACCTTTGTGGCAAAGAATACAAGCAACCTTCACGTTCAAACCTTCCTTATTATCGAAGAGTTCCTTGCCTTTTGCCACCAGCGCTTCTTCTTCCGCCTCCGTCGCAAAAGATACCGCTACGAAAGAAAAGGAACAAACGACCAGGACAAACACCGTTAACAAATTCCTCTCGAACCGTTTCATCAGTTTGCCTCCTTCGGTTCAACGGTTGTGATTGTACCTCAACAGGTTTTATGTGTATACAAGGTGCCAATTCTCTGTCGTAAGCTAATGAAATGTCCCCTTCAACCTTACATTAATCTTTTTCTTCTGCAAGAAAGGCCTTGGAATAATAGTTGCACAAAAAACTTGCACCGATAAATACCTCTCCCAATCCAATAAACGAAATAATTCTGCAAATGGTTTCGAGCGCGGAAAAATCCTGAACATGAATAGGACAAATTGGGGTCAGTTCTCGGAGGGACAGGCCCCCTCTAGACAAACAGACGCCGGTGGTAAACCCGGATGCTTTTCTATTAGATGAGTGATGCCGGAATGGAAAGATCCCATCCTTCCAGTCAGCGACCGTGTAACTTGAGGAAAAAACCGTCTTGCTTCAATAGCCTATCTCCAAAGCAAACTGCCTCAACTTAATTGAACGCGCAAGCTTTGCCAGAGGCTTACCCAATTCTTATTGAGGCAATATGCTACCGAGCTACAGGAATGATTCTTAATGCTGCTATAAATAACACGAGAAAAACTAAGTCAAGCCAGGCAAAAGGCACCCAAACCCAAGGGATAGAACCAAAGAACCAATGACCCAACACAACGGTTGAATAGGATAACTTAAGCAAGATCCCGAGTTTTATGATGTCCCTATTTCGTTCAGGCGCCTGCGATACAAACCAAAACCCAATCCCAAAAGTAGCGACCAATAAAGCGCCAAACTGAACGTAGCCATCATGATTTGGCGGAGTTAATTTTAAAAAAGTGTAAATCTGTTTAAAAGCAAACAAGAACAGAACGCCCAAAATGAAATCGTACAGGGCTGCTAATTGAAAGAACGGTTTCACCCATCGTTTGGTTTCCATTATGTCCCCTCCTTTTGAAAGTCTGCTTGTGCGGCCAACATCAGGCCTTCTTGACGCAGGATCCGAAAAAACCGTTTCCGCCTTTCCCTGATAAAACTAGTAGCATAAATCTTTTTGGCCAAATCTACTAAGCCTTTCTCCAACGTTTCTACTGTCATCAACTTTGGGTAATAATTTACATCAAATAAAGTGCACTTATGCCAAGCTTGATCTTCGAGAATTCGGCCCTCACGTTTGAACCTATCATACAAGGGCGTTCCAGGAAACGGAGTAAGCACCGTTATTTGAACGTCATATAATCCCGTTCTCTCGACAAAACGGTAGATAGAATCGAATACTTCTTCGGTATCTCCATCGAGTCCCAAGATAAAGCATCCATTCACCGTGATTCCATGCGACTGAATTATCTTTATTGCTGCTTCATAGTCTGGCTGTTTTTTGAGTTTCCAATTACGTTTCAATTCGATGCCATCTAATCCTGCACCCCGCGGACTTTCCAATCCTATCAAAACCTGACGGCAACCGCTTTCACGCATGAGGTGAAGAAGATCTCTGTCTTCCGCAATTGAGATATCAGCTTCGGTGAACCAAGAAATACGTTCACCAACTAACTGGCGCAGAAGTTCTTTATAATGATGCCTCAGGACAAAACTGTTGTCATCGGCAAATTCGATAAAAGGTTGCTTCCAAATCTCTTTTATCTTTCTAATCTCAGCAATCACCTTGTGCACAGGCTTGACACAATACTTTGAGGTCAAAAGAATGGAACTCGCGCAAAAGTCGCATCGGTGTGGACAACCCCGGCTCGTTTGGACGGTAAGCCTGTTGTATTTAGATACTTCAAGGAGTTCATATCTCGGAATCGGAGAATTGGCCAACTCAAAAGTATGGCCAGGTGGTTGGACATATGAATCTTGAAGACGATCGTTTAAAAAATCTTCTACGACAACCGGCCATAATTCTTCACCTTCGCCTACCACTATGCTCGTACAATGCTCACGAGCCTCTTCGGGCAGCGATGTTACGTGCAATCCTCCCATCACCACAGCGATACCTCTCTTTCGGCAGCGGTCAGCAATCTGATAAGCGTCGTAAATCTGCGCGGAAAAAGATGAAATTGCAACTAGGTCAAAGTCCGTTGGTAAACCGTCTTGATCAATCAGATCTTTGATCTCCCAATATTCTACTTGAACCTCAGGCGCTGTTAAGGCAGCAAGAGTTAAAAGGGATAAGCTGGGTAGTGAAGCTATCACTTTGCTCCGCTCCACAAATCCAGGAAGTGTCAATCCAAAGCGAAGCAGTTCCTCGTTGTATGCTCGAACACCACTCATCGCAATCAATCCGATTTTCATCGGCTTATTAACCCTATTAAAGTTAAGCACCCCCCAAGTACGAGAAGAATGATAGGAATAGAAAAGATAAAAAGCCAGTTACGCTGCCATGCCGCCAAAAAACAACACGTGGGCATTGTAATAGCGCCCCCAATAAACACTAACGATGCAACGGAAAAAACATAATTCGCGGGCAAATTAACCACACTATGGGCGAAGAGGATATTTACAAACCCGAGACCTATGAAAGAAATGTGTCCAAGCCGCACTAAACGCCGCGGAAACGCTGAGTATCCTCCCAACCAATCATCATGCCTGAATTTCATACCTAAAATCATTCCACCGACGAAGCCAATCGTTATCCAAAACCACCCGAATATACCGTTAATCATAAGGGATATGTAACTCTCCTCATTGTCAAATTGAGGCTGAAAAATTTCTCTGACCGAACTTATATTCAATCTTTTCAGGGACAGGATTAGTTTCGCTGGGTCCTTTCAAAAAATCATCAAGTTCTCTTTCAAAGCTTCCCGATACCCCCTTGAAGCTCAGCTTCCTGTTGATTCTTTTCCAGGTCCAAGGAGCACTTTCGAATAATAACTGTAGATAAAACTAGCTGCGATAAAAACAATTCCTAACCCAATGAAGGAAATAATCCTGTAAATGGTTTCGAGCGTGGAAAAATCGTGAAAGAACAAACGCAGAAGCACAAGGGTAAACATTCCCAATCCGCTCCAGCGATACCATTTATCCTTGAGAGCAAAACCGCACACAATGAAGGCAAAGGCCGATGCTCCCCATACGATTGAAACCCAAGAACTTATTCCCTTGTCATAGAAATAGCACAAGACAAGGATGGCGCCCGCAACCGTCATGGCGTGAGATAGAAATAAATCGCTTGCCGCAATCGTTTTCACCTTCCTTCTAAGCCAATCTCCTACGAAAAGCACGATAAAGATACTGGCCCCCGCCGTTGCTAAACGTAACGCTACTTTAGGTTCTGATAACATCTTGAGCAGCTCGAGTGCATAATCTACGGACGCCAACCGGAAAGCTCCAAAGAGCATAAACAAAGCGGACATAATACGGAGTGAGAATCTTTTATCCTGAACGCCAAAAAACATCAAGGCGGCGCCTTCTAATACCCATAACACTGATGTCGCGGTTCGGAATCCCCCAAAAAGAAAGCCGAAGCCTAGCGACAAAGATGCCGCTATGAGGCAAATGTTTTCTGAGATTCTCCGTTCCTTTTCGCTGACGAGCCGGCTTCTTGAATAGATTTTAGACATTGCCAAGTAAGCTGCACCGGCAGCCATAAAAATAGGGAGAGACGAACGAACCGGCATCACGAATCGGAAAAGAACCTGGCTTTCCAGATAATCAAAATTAAGCAGCCGCAATGCTACGACACCAGCTAAAACCCAAGAACTAATACGAAGGACCTTGCGATCGTGACGAATTCCAAGCCATGCCAGAATGACAGCGGCAGCGGACCAACCGTAAGTGATCCACGGACCGTCAAAATACATGGGTACCGCAAGACAGAAAAGCGTGACTGAAAAAGCGAGATAAGCATCTGCTAAAAGCCGGCGGCTCAGTTTTTGCTCAGCCCAAAAGAGAAGGAGAAAGACGGTGCCCATAGCGAGCGGGAAAATATATTTCAACTCTGGGTAATACACATGAAGATGATGAACGTAGCTGGCCGTAAAAATAAAGCTGTTTGCAAGCAACAACACCAGGTTGAGATTCTCTTCGATCACCGGATTTTTGCCGGTCTTCTCATTTTTCAAAAATCCCAGGACGGTGAAAAGTAGCCAGTATAGAATGAGAAAACATTGGTGCAGCGCTGACCTGTGTGGTGCAATGAGCGGATAAATTCTCCATTCCTCTCCAGCCCAAGGCAGCACCAACGCATCCGTCCAGAACGAACCTCCGCCTGCCCCGTAAATCGTTGGCTCAACCCATGCATAATGGGTTAAATACACTGCCGCGAGACCGAGTAAGGCAAGCCAACTCCACCCCATTTTCTTCGTGACGATCACAATCGATACCGCAAGCAGAAAAGAAGCGACTAATGTATAAAAAGAAATCTCAACCATGGTGATGGCAACATAACCCAGAAAATAGGAAAAGAAAACGAGCGTGGGCGACTTAAATTTTAGCGATTGAGAAATTGAACCCATGACGACAACCAAAAGGCATCCGAATGCGGTAAGGGGATTCGTAATCACTTTTGCGGCGGGAATATGATAAGCGGCATAAACCGTAAAATAACAAATCGCCCATCCGCCCCCGATCGTTGCCATTGCCCACTTTCGATATGCCTCCCGCGAAGAAAGATAATTACCTAAGCCGATCAGCAAAGCTCCTATGCCGACCCCGGTCAAAGTCTTTCCCCACGGCCCAATAAACTGAAAGGAGTAGCTGATGAATAAAACAACCCCTAAAATGAGCGTAAATATCCCGATTCGCGACAGCCAATATTTACCGATATTGCTTTCGGCCGTCGCGCGAGGAATAGCTTCCTCACTCGAAACGGGTGTTTGAACCTGAGGCGCACTCGGCTTCGGAGACACTTCAGCTTGTCTCGATAACTGTTGATAAATGGGAGACTCTTTAATCGAATCCGCTGGCAGCTTGATTCCTTGAAGCTTCTCAAGGCGCTCAAGACGCGATGAGATATTGGAAAGCTCTCTTTTGAGCGAATCAAGTTCCTTGCCATAGGGAATCGCGACCGACGCAACAACATCGCCTTTGACTTGTTCTAACCGGATCTCAAAGCCACCTGCTTCAAGCTCATCCAGTATTTGCCGTGCTTCGGCTTGAGAAGTATTGGTGAAATGGACCAACTCATTTCTTGCTATAAAAACTTTCGTTCTTTGCTCGTCCCACCCTGTTTTCCTTTGGAGGAGTGATACAAGTACATCATGAAACCAATAACCTTGAACTCCTTTTATCGTCAGCTTCATCCCACCACCTGCTTTCCTGCCGAAGGCAGATTTTCATAATGTTTCGAATGGATTGAAAATTGGCTCTTTGTCCCACCACCTATTTGTGCGCCGAAGGCGCACTGGCCTGACAGGCCAAAAGCAGGTGGTGGGATCATGACCGCACCTCGATGTAAGTGAAAAAGGTTCTTTTCTGCCTGGAGATTTCAAGATAGACGCGTTTGCCAGGCGTAACCTTGAGAGCTTCTTCAATTAAATGCTCCAAACCTCTGACATATTGATCCTGAAACTTAACAAGCACATCGCCTATCTTGAGCCCTGACTTATCAGCAATCGATTGAGACAGCACGTGAGCGATCACAAGCTGCTTTTCCCCGTCTTTTCCCTTTTCCTCTACTGGGGCGAATCCAAATCGGCGCTTAAAATTTGCCTGCCGCTCATAAGCTTTTTGGGAAGATTTTAGTTCTGTAATCATGTTTTCTATCTTCTTTACAGGAATGGCAAAACCAATCCCTTCTCCTCTCCAATCTCCCAGATAAATCATTCCAATCATCTCACCGTTTGAATTGAGAAGCGGCCCGCCGCTATTACCGGGGTTGATTGAAGCATCGGTTTGGATCACATCATCATAAATCACCTTGCCTCCCCTTTTAAACTCCCGGTGAACTGCGCTCACAATACCTTTCGTTACGGTTTGAGAATAACCGTAGGGCGTTCCGATGGCGTAGACATCATCCGCTGGTTTGACCGAGTTTGAATCGCCGAAACGGATCGCGGAAAAAGTGCGCTCGCCTTCAATTTTAAGAAGGGCTAAATCTTCTTTTTCATTTTTGCCGATGACGCTGGCCGGCAAAACCGTCTTGTCATTTAAAACAATGCGGATCGTCTCCGCATCCGAGATAACATGAGTATTGGTCAAAACCAAACCACCTGCGTCGATAATCACTCCTGTTCCTTCACCTTGACACTCAATGGTTCGAGGTTCTGAATCTTTGCGCTCGAAAAAATCAGTGAAATACTGCTCAAAGAAATCAGGCGGCCGCCACCGCCTCGAGCGGAAAGATCGATCCGTTTGAACATTGACCACACTTTTCCCGACCTCAGCGATCATGTTCGGTACGTTTTCCTGCTGTACAATTCCAGCAGGTTGAGCTGCAAAAACCTGAGCAAAAGTGCACATCAAAAGAGGAGCGAATAATAAGATGCATCTCCACCTAAACAATGGTTTTTTCATCTCTTACCTCCGGTTCAGAAATAAACTTCATAATTTCTTCTTCGACAATCTCGGCTTCATAATCCCAAAGAATAAGATGATTCGAACGATTTAGCAGGACTAACCGAACATCCTTCCGACCTAACTTTTCAATGATCTCGTGGGTTGCCTTGTAATCGGCCGCTTTATCTTTCTTGCTGTGTATGACGAGTATTGGAGACTCCGAAGCACTTAATTTTGCGAAGTTCTGCTTAGCTTGTTCGGAGACTTGAAGAGCCGCGGTCGTTCCCTTGGTCGAAATAAAGTCATAGTCCACAAGGTAAGGAAGCGACTCCTTATTGTATACCTGTTTAAACATTCCTGGTCTCTTAACGTAGGGGATAAAGGGTGAAGCGATTTTGTGGTGAATTTCGGCCGGCAGAAGATAATACCAATGGTGTTTGATTCGAAAATAGGGGGCCAACAGAATAAGCCGATCGACGGAGTCATCGATATGATTTGCGGCGACGATAACACCCAAGGCGCCGCCCATCGATAGACCAATTAATGTTACGTGATCATATGACTTCTTCAAATCGGTATAGGCTTCAACTGCAAAGTGGACTAATTCGTGAGAAGTTGTCTTCGAAAAATCCCTCGGATCCCGCCCATGACCAGGCAAAAGCGGCGCTGAGACCGTGAATCCTGCTTGATGCAGCAACTGAGGAAGACGACCGAAATCAGTCGGGCTTCCGATATAACCATGGATCATCAAAATGGCCCGGTTTCCGTCAGCCTCCAGAAATACAGGTTCCGCACCCTTCATGATCCCGGTTGCGGGATCCCGATCGATCTTGGGCAAGTCCTTATTCATTCGGTAACCCACGTAGGCGTTATAACCAAGAACGCCTACAGGAAATGTAGCCAGTAACAAGAGGACGCCTAAGGCAGCTTTCATGAAGTGCCTCCAGACAAGTTCGCTGCCATGTGCTTCAACCCTTTAAGATCAAGTTTCCCGCTGCCAAGCAAGGGCAGTGAATCAATACGGTAAAAGTTTTCCCTCTTAGGGATCCAAAGCGGCGGAAGTCCGTTTTCAGCGAGTTTCTTCGCTGCCTCTTCGATATCAAACGCTTTCGTATGAAGCACGATTAACTTCTCACCCTTTTTCTCATCCGGCAGTGACGTTACGGCGCAAACTTGTTCCGATTCGTTCAGTATTTGATGGAGCAATTCCTCAATTTTGATATGAGGTATCATCTCCCCACCGATTTTGCTGAACCGGCTTAAGCGGTCCGTAATGCAGATAAATCCTTCCTCATCGATCGTGGCAATATCACCCGTAAGGTACCAACCATCCTTAACCGCTTGTCTCGTCTGCTCTGGTTGATTCAAATATCCCCTCATCACATTAGGACCTTTGACCAGCAGGAGACCCTCCTCGTTTGGCAGAAGGGCCTCGAACGTCTCAGGATTCACGACCTTGACGGCAACCCCAGGGATGGGATGCCCTACTTTTCCTTCCTTATGTCCCACCTGCCGTATCTTCTCTTTTTCGCTTTCGTAGTCTGGAAAGCTCATGGAAACAATGGGCGATAACTCGGTTGCTCCATACCCCTCGTACGGTACGATACCAAACTTCTCGTAAAAGGATTCCGCGAGGCTCGCTCTCAATTTTTCAGCACCAACAACCGCATACCTTAAAGACGCGAATTGTTCTTTTGTGCATTTACGAACATAGGCCGCAAAAAAAGTGGGCGTTCCCATGAGGATAGTTGCCTTATATTTTTGCGCTAAATCACCGATCGTTGACGCATCTAGTGGATTTGAATGATAAACGACGCCTAAACCGACTCCGACCGGCATACACAAAGTTGCCGTGAATCCAAAAGAGTGAAAAAAAGGCAAAACGCCTAGAATGACATCGTGATCTTGCACTCT
>MHFT01000054.1:28427-84888 GCA_001804315.1 Omnitrophica bacterium RIFCSPLOWO2_12_FULL_50_11 | reverse complement strand
GGATGTCTTCTTCACGCTTGGCCAGGAATCCTCCATTGCCTTTGAGAATGCCCGCCTCTATGATGAAGCTACCCAGCGTGCCGAGGAACTGAACCGGATCAACCAGGCGTTAAATGATGCCCAAACCAGCCTCATGCATTCCGTCGATGAAGCCGAGCGTCACGCCCGCACGATTGAAACCATGCAGCAGGAGTTGGTCAAACAAGAGAAGGTTGAGTTTGTGGCAAAGTTGGTCAGGGACATTTCTCATGAGATTCAAAATCCCCTCCTGCCCATTCGGCTCCGCACTGAGAGTCTGCGAAACGATGTCTATGTCAAGTTCTTGAGTCTGTACGAGAAGATTAAGGGAACCCTTGATCAATCGGCACACCAGGAGTTTAACGAGGCTTTTTTAGCAATGTCCGAGGTCGCGGAAGCGATCGAAACAAACGTGAGCCACATTTTTCTCGTGATTGATACCTTAAGAAAATCAGCCGAAGGGGATCAGGATACGATCGGGCCGATTGACTTTAAGTCTTTGTTTAGAGAGGTCCGTTCGTTACTTGAAGCAACTACACCCCGTGAGGCTCGGCCGATCGAGATTATCGACAAAGTGGATAAGCACCTTCCCCCGGTCAATGGGAATGCTGCGCAGCTTCGCCAGGTGGTTTTGAATTTGTATAAAAACGCGGCATTCGCCATGAATGACCAGCTGACGAGACAATTTACGGTGTCTGCGAAATTGGATGACTCGAAGGCTTTTGTCCGGCTCGAATTTGCCGATACCGGTAAGGGAAT
Organism: Omnitrophica bacterium RIFCSPLOWO2_12_FULL_50_11; assembly: GCA_001804315.1. Lineage (GTDB taxonomy): Bacteria > Omnitrophota > Omnitrophia > Omnitrophales > Danuiimicrobiaceae > 2-12-FULL-50-11-A. The sequence continues at coordinate 84,111 of MHFT01000054.1, read as the reverse complement.
TCCTCCGGAGGTGCTCGGAAAACTTTTTGTGCATGGTTTTACAACAAAAGGCGAAAAAGGTACGGGGGCAGGTCTGTATCAGAGCAAGGTGATGATTGAAAATTTCGGAGGAACGATTGACGCGAAGAGTGAAATGGGCCAAGGCGCCGCATTCGTGATTCGTTTGCCGATTGTGCACAGGGATGGAAGCTCGTGAGCGAGCGGAAAATATTGATCGTGGACGACGACATTGAAATTTTGCGGGCACTCGGAAAAACCTTTACCACGATTTTGCCGGGTTATCTTTTGTTGACGGCTACCTCAGGCAATGAAGGGCTCAATATGGTGAAGTTACAAAACCCGGACGTCGTGATCGTTGACGTCAGGCTGGGCAGTGAATCCGGCATGGATCTCGTGAAAGAATTTCATACGCACTCGAAGCAAAAGTGGAGCAAACCGCCGCGGTTTATCGTGATCACGGCCTACCAGGACAAGCAGATCATGAAAGAGGCGATCGAAACCTATCAGGTAGACAAATTCCTGATTAAGCCTTTTGTGAGCGGTGAAATTGAAGAGGCGGTCCTTGAGTCGCTGGAGAAGTGTACCAAAGAGTCATATGAAAAGGCTATGACTGCCATCACGTTTGCCAGGAGCTATATGAAAAAAATCAAGGAAAAAGCAATGGCGCATCAGGCGATGCTCCATGCGGATCAGGAAAAATTGCGAGGCAAGAGTCCTGTGGAAGACCATGGCGCAGGTTAAGGAAATTATTCTCGTCATAGACGACAATAAGGAACTGATCGCAGCGATCCGGGAACCCCTGCGGTACTGTGGATTTCAAATGGTTGAAGCAACGGATGCCAAGCGGGCTATCGACATCGCTAAAGAGTTGAAACCGGATCTTATCATTCTTGACCTCAAAATGCCGGGCACCAACGGCGTGGAGTTCATCAAAAAATACCGGTCCACGGAAAAAGATGTCCCCATTATATTGCTTACCGGTTATTACGATGAATTTAGAAGTCAAATCACGCCCGACATGAATATTTTCGGTTATCTGCCAAAAAGGTTTTACCGACAGGAACTTGAGCAGCTGGTTTACGACGCGCTGAAAAAACCTGAGCCGGATCGGTCGTTCAGCGAAGCGGCGAAAGCCAGACTTTTGATTGTGGATGACGAGCCCGAGATTACCTTTTTCCTTAAAGATGTGTTTCGCGAGAGAGGATTCCTTGTGACTACGGCGAATCGGGCGAGTGAAGCATTGGTCGTCAATCAGCACTTTCACGCGGATATCGTGATTGCCGATATTAGAATGCCAGGCCGCATGGACGGTATTGACATGGTGCATGAGTTAAGGCAGTCGGAGAATCCTCCAAGGGGCGTTTTTTTCGTGTCAGGGGTCGGGGAGTTTTTTTCAGGTGCACGCAAAATTTGAGGCAATTTTACGCATTCAGTGTTGACCTACACAGGACGAGGCGCACAAGCAAAATCTCTTCCCCCCCTTGTTCGCCACAACGCGTTGGCGGAATCCGTCCCAAAACGCTTTGTGGACGAATCTCGCCGCGTTTTGTGGCGGACGGGGGAAGATGAAGATGGGGGGTGAGTCATTAAGATTCATCCCCCCCCACCTTTATCCTCCCCCACGGAGGGGGGGGAAGATTCAGAAAAAAAGTGCTGCAAAACTCCCCTTATAGGTTGCCTCAAATTTTGCGTGAACCCGTTTTTTCAGATAGAGACGGCTCATCCCACCACCTATTCATGCGCCGAAGGCGCATTGGCCCTCTGGGCCAAGAATAGGTGGTGGGATCATCCTGAGGCCCGCCCGCCACAAAACGCGGCGGGTCCGCCGCTCTGTCTGTCGCCACAAGGCGTTGGCGACCCGCCGGCGATTTGTGGCGGGGCGGAAACAGCCGAAAGGATCTCATTGATGAGATCCCTCGCTTCGCTCGGGATGAGGGGTGGGGAAAACACCCCGACCCCTCACTTAATTCGTCTCGATTTTCTGAAGTAAGTATTGTGTTCCTGGATTGCAGTCTACGGTCGACGCACACCCAATTTTCTCCTATCTTGACGTAGGCCCACTTTAAACACCTTGCCGAGAACGGCCTGAAAATAAGCTGTTATTAAGTGTTATTTTTTAAACTGGACAAAAATAGTCAAGTTTAGTATACTTTCAGTGGACTTGTCTTAAGGAGTTGAACCAATGAGGTTTACGACAAAAACCGAATATGGGCTCGTCTGTTTGATGTATGTGGCCCGCTATGGCGCCTCGAGCCCGCTGAGTTTGGTCACGATTACGGATATCGTGAAAGCGGAGCGCTTTTCGGAAGCCTATGTGGCCAAGATTCTGAACCGATTGCGCACCGCTAACATTGTCAAGTCTCATCACGGCAAGCAAGGGGGTTACCTCTTGGCGCGTCCTGCGTCGCAGATTACGTTCAAGGATGTCATTGAAGCTTTGGAGGGGCAGACGTTTGAGGTGTTTTGTCTGCCCAAGACCCGAAACGAAATTGTCTGTACCCACTTTGATCTGTGTCGCTTGAGTCCGATCTGGAATCGAACGAAGGAGATCCTGGATCAATTTTACGATTCTGTGACGCTCGAGATGATGGCGAAAAGTACGGGGAGGCAGGGGAAAAATTTACTGGCTTAAAGAGGTGACGGGACATGAAAGAAGCGAGAGCATTCATTGACCGGGAATACAAATACGGATTCGTCACAGACGTGGAAGCGGACACCGCGCCGCGCGGCTTGAATGAGGACATTATTCGCTTCATTTCCAAGAAGAAAAATGAACCAAAGTTTATGCTGGAGCGGCGCCTGAATGCGTACCGCCGTTGGCTCCAGATGGAAGAGCCGAGATGGCAGAACGTTCACTACCCGCCCATTGATTATCAAGATATCATTTACTACTCCGCCCCGAAACCCGCCAAGGACGGCCCGAAAAATTTGGAGGACGTCGACCAAGAAATCCTGAAGACCTATGAAAAGTTGGGGATTCCGCTGGACGAACAGAAACGGCTTGCCGGCGTTGCCGTCGATGCGGTATTCGACAGCGTTTCTGTTGCCACCACATTTAAGGAAACTTTGGCAAAAGCAGGCGTGATTTTCTGTCCTTTTTCGGAGGCGGTCGAGGAACATCAAGATTTGGTCCGGAAGTATTTGGGCTCCGTGGTGCCCTACGCGGATAATTTTTACGCCACGCTCAATTCAGCGGTCTTTAGCGACGGATCCTTCTGCTACATTCCAAAAGGGGTTCGCTGTCCCCTCGAACTTTCCACCTATTTTCGGATCAATACGGCGGACACCGGCCAGTTCGAGCGCACCTTGATTATTGCGGATGAGGGGAGTTATGTGAGTTATCTCGAAGGATGTACGGCGCCGATTCGCGACAAGAACCAGTTGCACGCTGCTGTGGTTGAGTTGATCGCACTCAAAGGTGCTCAAATTAAATATTCTACGATTCAAAACTGGTACGCGGGCGACAAAAATGGCAAAGGTGGAATTTACAACTTCGTTACAAAGCGCGGAAAGTGTGTTGGCGACCACTCGAAAATTTCTTGGACTCAGGTAGAAACGGGTTCTGCGATTACTTGGAAGTATCCAAGCGTGATCTTACAAGGCGATCATACGATTGGTGAGTTTTATTCTGTGGCACTCACGAATCATTATCAACAAGCAGATACCGGAACCAAAATGATCCATATCGGAAAGAATACAAGAAGTACTGTGATTTCCAAGGGGATCGCTGCAGCTCACGGAAGAAACACCTACCGGGGTTTGATACGGGCATTGCCAAATGCGGCACATGCAAAAAATTACACTCAGTGCGATTCACTTTTGCTTGGCGATCGGTGCAGTGCGAATACCTTTCCCTACATCGAGGTGAAGAACAAAACGGCTTCCGTCGAACATGAGGCATCCACTTCGAAAATCAGTGAAGATCAGCTTTTTTATTGCAAACAGCGTGGCATCTCGGCCGAAAACGCTGTTTCGATGATCGTGAATGGGTTTTGCAAGGAAGTGTTCAAGAACTTGCCGATGGAATTTGCCGTGGAGGCAACGAAACTGCTCGGGGTCAGTTTGGAAGGTAGCGTCGGATAAGGATGAATGGGCATAGCGGCAGCACCAAGTGCAGAGAGATGAGCGAAGATGTTAGAAATTTGTGATTTGCATGTGAACGTTGACGGAAACGAAATCTTGAAAGGGATCGATCTCAAAATCTCTAAAGGCGAGGTCCACGCAATCATGGGGCCGAATGGGTCAGGGAAAAGTACGCTCGCTCGAGCGGTCGCAGGACATCCGGACTATGAGGTGACGCAGGGCCAAGTTATCTATCAAGGAAAAAACTTGCTCGACATGGAAGCTGAAGTACGTGCACGCGAAGGGGTATTTCTTGCTTTTCAATATCCGGTTGAAATTCCAGGCGTGACAAATGCTTATTTTTTAAGGGCTGCGTTGAATGAATGGCGCGCGAACAGGAGTTTAGAAGAATTGGATGCGGCCGATTTTCTTGAACTCCTTAAGGAAAAAATGAAGTTAGTGGGCATGGATCCTGCTTTTGGCAATCGGGCAGTGAATGCCGGATTTTCAGGCGGCGAGAAAAAACGAAATGAAATCCTGCAGATGCTTGTCCTGGAACCAAAACTGGCGGTGCTGGATGAAACCGACTCCGGTCTCGATATTGATGCCTTGAAAACGGTAGCTTCTGGTGTGAATCATCTCCGGGCGCCGGAACGCTCCATTCTGATCGTCACTCATTATCAGCGCATCCTCAATTACATTACACCCGATTTCGTGCATGTCCTGGTGGGAGGCCGGATTGTGAAGTCGGGCGGGAAAGATTTGGCATTCCGGCTTGAGGAAAAGGGTTATGACTGGGTCCGGGAACCGGCATCGGCCGGGGAGATGGAGTCGTAAGGAGGTTTTTTGGGATGGCGTCGAGGGAAGAGACGATCACACGAAAGGGAGACTCGAAAGGGAATCATTATCTTTCTGTCTGCGAGTCGTTTCTCGCAAAAATCGATTCGCGCGATCCGTTCTGGGTTCAGACCCTGCGTCAAGATGCCTTAGCACGGTTTCGTGAGTTGGGATTTCCAACGACGCGCGAGGAACAGTGGAAGTACACGAATGTCCGTGCGATCCAAGAAGCAAATTTTGAACCGGCGCCTCGCGAAGCATTGCCAAAGATTAAAAAAGAAGAAGTTGAAAAATTGAGCACCTGTCCTCTTCGCTGGCATCGGCTGGTTTTTGTCAACGGCGTGTATTCAAAAGAATTTTCTCGTCTTTCTGATCTTTCCGGTGCTTTTCACGTTGGCACGATCCAAGACGCGATTCGGACGAAGCCCAAAATGTTGGAGCAATATCTGGCTCAATGTGCCCGCTATGACCGCAACGGATTTGCCGCACTCAATACGGCTTTAATTCAAGACGGCACATTCATTTATATGGCTGAGGGAAAAGAGTTTGAGACGCCGATTGAGCTCGTATTCCTGACCGATTCCGAACGCGGGAACGTCATGTCACAACCGAGAAATTTAATCGTGTTCGGGCGGTCGAGCCGTGCGACGCTGATTGAAAGTTATTTTTCGTTTTCGGATGACCCTTATTTTACCAATGTGGTAACGGAAGTGGTGCTCGGCGATGGAGCTGTGTGTGATTACGTGAGGCTTCAGAGGGAGGGCCGGAAAGCGTTTCATATTTCTACGACTCAGGTGGAAGTAGGACGAAATAGCGTGTTCTCATCCGTGGCGGTGGACTTGGGCGGAAAACTGGTGAGAAATAATTTGACGGTCGAGCTTACCGAAGAAGGCGCCCAGTGCGATCTCAATGGTCTCTACCTGACTTCTGACGACCAACATGTGGACAATCATACGCTCATTGAACATCCGAAACCAAACGGAACGAGCCGCCAGCTGTACAAAGGGATTTTGGACGGTGCATCGACCACCGTGTTTGGTGGAAAAATATGGGTTCATCAGGACGCGCAGAAGACGGATGCTCATCAGACGAATAAAAATCTCTTGCTCTCTGAACATGCTACGGTGGACACCAAGCCGCAGCTTGAAATCTTTGCCGACGACGTTAAATGCACACACGGTGCAGCGGTGGGCCAAATCGATGAAGACTCGGTCTTTTATTTGAAAAGCCGGGGGCTGCCGGAGGCTAAAGCGCGGCAGCTCGTCTCGTACGGTTTTGCCAATGAAGTCGTAGAGCGGATTAAGGTCCCTTCGATTCGTGCGGAGCTCAATCAAATTGTGCTGGAGCGTTGTGAACGGCAAGGCAGCGGCAAGGCGGTGGCGTCATGAGTGCCGAGAGGAGCACCATGTTAAAGACCAAGCCTGACGGGAAAACTGCTTTTGATGTCGCGCGGTACCGGAAGGACTTTCCGATCCTCGCTCAGAAGGTGTATGGGAAGCCTCTGGTTTACCTCGATAACGCGGCAACGACTCAAAAGCCTCGGCAAGTGATCGATGCGTTGCGTGAATATTACGAGACCGAAAACGCAAATATTCACCGTGGGATTTTTTATTTGAGCGAGCGGGCAACTGAGGATTACGAACAGGTGCGCACAAAGGTTCAACAGTTCATCCACGCAAGAGCGTCTCGGGAGATTATTTTTGTCCGTGGAACAACAGAAGGGATTAACCTGGTTGCGCAAAGTTATGGGCGCACATCCATCAAAAGAGGCGACGAAATTATTATTTCTGCAATGGAGCACCATTCCAACATTGTGCCGTGGCAAATGTTGTGCGAGGAGGCAGGCGCGCGGCTGCGGATTGCTCCGATCAATGACGAGGGCGAGTTATTGATCGACGAGTATGAGAAATTATTCAATCGGAAAACAAAATTGGCAGCGATGACGCACGTTTCCAATTCCCTCGGGACGATCAATCCGGTCCGCCAGATCATCCGCGTCGCACACCGTTTCCATGTCCCGGTTTTGATTGACGGTGCTCAAGCCGCACCTCATCTTCCTATTGATGTGCAGGATCTGGATTGTGATTTTTACGTTTTTTCGGGTCATAAGATGTACGGACCGACCGGCGTTGGCGTTGTTTATGGGAAGGCGGAGCTGCTCGAAAAGATGCCGCCGTATCAGGGCGGCGGGGATATGATCAGCTCCGTCACTTTTGAGAAAACGACGTACAATGTGCTGCCGTTTAAATTCGAGGCCGGAACGCCGAATATCGCGGATGTCATTGCGTTCGGCCGTGCGATGGACTATCTCGGTGCGATTGGCTACGGTCCTTTAGCCGTTTATGAACACGATTTGCTCGCGTGCGCTGCGGAGGCACTTTCTCGGATCAAGGGTCTTAAAATTATCGGCACGGCCAAAGAGAAAGCGAGCGTTGTCTCATTCGTGCTTCGCGATGTCCATCCCCACGATATCGGGACGATGCTCGATCGTGACGGGATTGCGATTCGTGCCGGTCATCATTGTACGATGCCGCTCATGGACCGGTTTGGGATCCCGGCGACGGCGCGGGCTTCTTTTGCATTTTACAACACGAAGGAGGAGATCGAAGCGCTCCGGCGTTCCGTGGAGCAGGTGGTTCGGGTTTTTAAGTGATGAATGATCTTCGCGATTTGTATCAGGAACTCATCCTCGATCACAGTAAGAAGCCGCGCAACTTTGGACCGTTGAAAGGTGCGAGTCATCAAGCGGAAGGTTACAATCCGCTTTGCGGCGATCGCTACACGGTTTATTTAAACCTGGACGGGGAGCGGATTAAGGACATCGGTTTTGCGGGTTCGGGTTGTGCGATTTCGAAAGCTTCTGCTTCGATGATGACCGCCGCCGTGAAAGGTAAGACGACGGCGCAGGTGGATGAAATTTTTACGCACTTTCACAAAATGATTTTGGGAAAACCGGGTGATCCGGTGGATGAGCCGAAACTTGGAAAGTTGGCTGTATTTTCTGGTGTTTGTGAATTCCCGATTCGTGTCAAATGCGCGTCACTACCGTGGCACACGCTTCGGTCGGGAATCGCAGGAGACGGCAAGCCTGTTTCCACGGAATAGTCAATCCGGGAGGAAGAACCAGCGGTGCACAGCTTTGAGACGGTAACATTGACGAGGAATTGTGAGGCAACGTTGATCCCGAGCGGGGAAAAGACGATCCTTCAACAAGGCACCCGGGTTCATATTACTCAGTCGCTTGGCGGAACTTTTACCTTGATGACGGAGCAGGGATTCATGGTCCGGCTTTCAGGTCTAGATGCGGATGCGATCGGCAAAGACAAGCCGGAGGCAGTAGAAACGATTGATGAAACAGGGAAGGAGATCCTGCTCGAAGACTTGGTTTGGCGTCAACTGAAGACGTGTTATGATCCTGAAATACCGGTGAATATTGTGGATTTAGGTCTCGTTTATGAATGTACACTTTCAGACTCAGCAGAACGTGAAAAGATGAAGGACGTATTCGTGAAAATGACACTCACGGCACCTGGTTGTGGCATGGGGGAGTCCCTTCGGATCGATGCGATTAAGAAGATCGAGCGTTTACCCGGTGTCGGACGAGTTCAGATCGATCTCGTTTGGGAACCGCCGTGGGACCGGAACATGATGTCCGAAGCGGCCAAATTGAAATTAGGAATCATGTGAGAACGATGCGGTTTGACATTTGAAATCGAGAGAGGGAGTGCGATGGTTCAGTTGACGGCGTACGCGATTGCGGAAGCGAAAAGGCTTTTGGCGAAACAAGGCAAAGCCAGTTTGGGTATAAGAGTAGGAGTTCAAGGCGGAGGATGCTCCGGCCTTTCCTACAAACTTGGTTTTGATGAAGGTCGCAAAGGGGATCACGTCCAAGAAATTGATGGCGTTAGAGTATTTGTGGACCCAAAAAGCGAGCTGTACTTGGGTGATACGATCCTTGATTTTTCAGAGGACCTTCAAGGACGTGGTTTTAAGTTTCTGAATCCGAACGCCAAGAAGACGTGCGGTTGCGGCGAATCATTCTCAGTCTGAAGATGGAGTCCGTCGCCAGCAACCGTGTGGTTTTGTGTGGTTTTTCTGTCCTTGTGCGGGGTATCAGAAGTGGCTATAATGACGCAATTTATCTAGGCAAGATTTAGTTTAAAAGGGCCGTTTTATGAGTTCGTCAAACAGAAAAGACAGCGTGATTGTACGCATTGCAGGAGCTGCAGGTGACGGCATTGCTTCGGCGGGAGAGATCTTTGGCCGGATTTGCTCCCGCGACGGATTACACGTGATGGCGTACAATGCCTATCAATCGGCCATCCGAGGCGGGCATGTATGGCTCCAGCTGCATGTAGGTTCCCAAAAAACACTCAGCCACGGTGAAAAGCCGGATGTCTTAGTGCTTCTCAACCGAACGAGTCCTCCCGTTCACATTCCGGATGTCAAGGAAGGCGGTGTCGTTTTCTACAACTCTTCTCTGATTACTGAAGATCTTTCCAAGATGCGTGATGATCTAACTTATTATCATTTTCCATTTCGGGAATTGGTGAACGAGCCCGGCGTCGAAGCGGTCATGGTCAACGTGATGCTCATCGGTTGTGTGCTTCAAGTTCTTGGTTTAAATGCCGAAGTGGGTCTTAATTTTGTTAAAGAGCGTTTGGGCAAGAAGGGCGAACAAGTGGTTCAGATGAATCAACGGATTTTAAAACTGGGGATGGACTGGGCCAAAGAGAATGCAAAGCAGCTGGATGTTTCTCTCAAAGGAGATGGAAAACGCAGAATGTTTTTGACCGGGAACCATACCTTCGCGATGGGGCTTTTGGCGCACGGCCTTAAATTTTATGCTGCTTATCCCATGTCGCCCTCAACAGGCATTCTTCATTATCTGGCGTCGAAAGCAAAGTCGCATAAGATTATCGTGAAGCAGTGCGAGGATGAACTCGCGGTTGTCAATTTTGTAATTGGAGCTGCTCATGCGGGTGTCAGAGCAGCTTGTGCCACCTCCGGCGGCGGCTTTTCGTTGATGACGGAAGGAATCGGCCTCGCGGGCATGATGGAGGAGCCGATTGTCGTGATCAGCGTCCAGCGCGGAGGACCTTCCACCGGAATTCCGACGAAACATGAGCAGGGTGATTTGATCCAGATGGTGGGTGCTTCGCAGGGAGATTTTGCTCGTATCATTATTGCCCCAAAGGATATCGAGGACGCTTTTCACGCCGCAGGCCGTGCGCTCAATTTAGCCGAGAAGTATCAAACGCCAGTTCTCGTTCTTTCCGACTTATTCTTGTCCGAACATTTTCAGACCGCGGAGCCTTTCCAGGTTAAGCTTCCGATCGATCGGGGCAAGCTCGAGCGGAGTGTGAATGGCCAGTACAAACGCTTTTTGATCACCGAAGACGGCGTTTCGCCGCGTCTCGTCCCCGGCGTTCCGGGCGGGATGTACTGTTCCGCAAGCGATGAACATGATGAGGAAGGGCTTGTCACAAGTGATGTCTTGGCGGGTCTTCCCGAAGCGCGTCAGATTCGGAATCGGCTCCACGCGAAGCGCTTGAAGAAACTTGACGTGATGCGCGCGGAAGATATGCAGCCTCCTACGTTAACGGGTCCAGAAGATGCCGATCTCACGTTGATGGGTTGGGGTTCAACCTATGATGTAATTGAAGAAGCGTGCCAGTACTTTAAGCGAGAAGGGTTGAGAGTCAATCATCTTCATTTTACCGATCTCTTTCCGCTCCCCGTGGAAAAAGTGTTAGAGGTAATGAATTCCTGTAAAGAAATTATAGGCATCGAAAATAATTTTACGGGTCAGATGTCGCGGCTCATTCGTATGGAAACCGGTTACCACATCAAACGCTCCGTAAGCCGGTACGATGGAGAACCGTTTACGGGTGAAGATATTTACCACCGCGTGAAGAAGGAGCTTACCTATGTCTGAGGTCAGAGATTTTGTCCATAAGGTTGTTCCGGATTGGTGTCCCGGCTGCGGAGACTTTGGACTCTTGGCGGGTTTAAAGAAAGCGCTCCCAGGAGTTGAGCTGGAACCCAACGAGGTGATGCTCGTTTCGGGAATCGGGTGTTCCTCTAATTTGCCTGGTTTCATTAATACGTATGGCATGCATACGCTGCATGGCCGCGCCCTTCCTGTGGCTCAAGGTTTTAAACTTGCAAATCATAAAATGACAGTGATCGCTGTGGGGGGAGACGGAGACGGTTATGGAATCGGTGTCGGTCACTTGGTCCACGCGATGCGCAGAAATATCGACATGACGTATATCGTCATGAATAACGCAGTTTACGGTTTGACGACCGGTCAGACATCTCCAACGAGCGGCCTCAGGATGAAAACAAAGTCCACCCCCTTTGGCAATCCGGAGCTTCCGATTAATCCCCTGACGCTTGCGCTGGGTTCTGGATGCAGCTTTGTCGCGCGTGTCTACACGGGACATGTGACGCAGCTGGTCGACGTGGTTCAAAAGGCAATTCGGCATCAAGGATTTGCGCTCGTCGACGCGTTCAGTCCTTGTGTGACGTTCAACAAAATTAACACGCATGACTTTTTCAAAACGAATGTGAAGGACATTAATAAATTGGGCTATGATTCATCCGATATTCATGCAGCGTTCCGAGAAGCAGCGCGGGAGGATTACATCGCTACCGGAATTTTCTATCAAAAGGAGCGGCCGTGTTACGAAGCGACGGAGGAGGAAACGCTCCATGTCCCTCTCATCGATCACGAGCTTGGCCTTTCGGAGGAGGATCAGGCTCAACTCATGGCTGAATTTATTTGACTCTGCGTGTGGAGCAGAGGGGATAGGGGACGGGTGAGGCCTGTCCCTTTTTTTGTGTGCAGAGGCATCGATAGACAAACAGGGGAACCGAGCTATGGCAGAGAAACCGGTTGAGGTCGTACTCAAGGAAAAGAAGATCTATCAAATTACGAACCCAAGGTTTGTCCAAGCGCCGCCGGATATCTCCATCAAACAAGCGATCGATCTCATGCAGGGAAACCGGTCGGGTTACATCATCATCGCCAAGGATAAGAAGGTGGTCGGTATTTTTACGGAAACGGATGTGGTTCGGAAGATCTTGGACCACGATGTCGATTGGTCGAGTCCCGTGAGCATGTTTATGACGAAAGATCCAGCGGTATTAACACCGAATGATTCTGTAGGTAAGGCAATCAGTTTGATGGGTAAGCATCGTTTTTATCACATTCCGCTCGTCGACGAGAAGAACGAATTAACAAACGTACTTTCAGTACGAACGTTAATTCGGTTCCTCGCAGAATTCTACCCGACCGAGGTATACAATTTGCCGCCCAATCCAGCTCAAGTGATGGAGACGCCTGAAGGTGGATAGGAAATCAACATTTGAAACTGAAGCAGAGGAAAGAGTAAGGAAGTCAAAAGCACTCGTCTCTGCTATCACCGTGCGATTTGCAGGTGATTCAGGTGATGGGATCCAGCTTGCGGGAGATCAGTTTGCCGATACCACCGCGGTGATGGGAAACGATTTTGCCACCCTTCCCGATTTTCCAGCCGAGATCCGCGCGCCCGTCGGAACCTTGCCCGGCGTGAGCAGCTTTCAAATTCAATTTTCCGATTCAATTATCTTCTCGCCAGGCGACCTTGCCGATGTCCTCATTGCGATGAATCCTGCTGCCCTTAAGGTGAATTTGGCTCAGGTAAAAAAGAAGGGGCTCATTGTGGTGAATGGAAGTGTCTTTAATGAACCGAACTTAAAGAAAGCAGGGTGGAAAACAAACCCACTCGAAGACGCAACTTTAAGGGATTTTCAAATCCTGAACGTTCCTTTATCGGCGTTGACGCAAACCGCTCTCAAAGATCAGCCCCTGAAGCTTTCAGAGGTGGAGCGTTGTAAGAACTTTTTTGCTTTAGGCATGGTGTTTTGGCTCTATTCGAGAAGTCGTGATCATACGGTTGAATGGATCAAGAAGAAATTTGCGAAGCGTCCTGAGATTGTGAACGCTAATCTTCGAGCACTCGAGGCGGGATACAATTATGCAGATATGACGGAAGTCATGCCTGTCCAGTACGAGGTGAAACAGGCAGCTCTTGAACCGGGCACCTACCGGAAAATTACCGGAAACGAGGCGACAGCCATAGGTTTTATTACGGGAGCGCGGCTCGCCAACAAAACGATGTTTTACGGTTCGTACCCGATTACCCCTGCAAGTAATATTTTGCACGACCTGGCGAGACACAAGAATTACAACGTGAAAACGTTTCAAGCCGAAGATGAAATCGCAGCCTGTGGGGCGGCGATTGGCGCTTCTTTCGGAGGAGAGCTTGGCGTCACCGCAACCAGCGGACCCGGCCTATGTTTGAAAGCGGAATCGGTAAATTTAGCTGTGATGGCAGAGCTGCCGCTCGTTGTCATCGATGTCCAACGTGCAGGGCCCAGCACAGGGATGCCTACGAAGACTGAACAGGCAGATTTATTACAAGTGATGTTTGGCCGGAATGGCGAATCACCGATCGCGGTCGTTGCGCCGAAAACGCCTTCCGACTGCTTTCAGATGGCGTTGGAAGCAGTCCGCATCGCCTTGAAGTATATGACACCCGTGGTCTTTCTCTCTGAAGGAAATATTGCCAATGCCGCAGAGCCGTGGAAGTTGCCGGAACTTGACCGACTGCCGAAAATTGAGGTGAACCATCCCTCGGCGGGCAAGGGTCCCTTTTTGCCATATGCTCGGCATCCGGAAACGCTCGCGCGTCCTTGGGAGGTTCCCGGCACGCGGGGTCTCGAACATCGTATCGGAGGTCTTGCCAAAGCAGATTTGACGGGTAATGTCAGTTACGACCCCGAGAACAATCAAAGAATGGTGGAGTTTCGAGCCCGGAAAATCGCACGAATTGCAAATGACATCCCGGAAGCGACGATCGATGGACCCGAGTCAGGCAGATTACTGATCCTCGGCTGGGGCGGAACCTACGGCGTTATTTACGAGGCAGTACGGAACTTAAAGCGCGAGGGGATCACCGTTTCGCACGTTCATTTGAATTATTTGAATCCGTTTCCAAAGAATTTGGAAAAAATATTGGGCCAGTTCGAACACGTTTTGATTCCCGAGTTAAATATGGGGCAGCTACTTTTTTTGATCCGCGCCCGATATCCTAAGGTAAACGCTAGCGGCTTAAACAAGGTTCAGGGTCAGCCGTTTCAAACGAAAGAGATCGAGGAGAAAATTAAATCGATATGGTAGGTCCGGCAGATTCGGTTACAAAGTTACCTCATCCAAGACAGGATTTTATTTCGGACCAACAAGTCCGTTGGTGCCCGGGGTGTGGCGATTATGCGATCTTGGCGACGATGCAGCGCACGCTCGCCAAATTTAGTATTCCGAAGGAGAAATACGTTTTCATTTCTGGGATCGGATGTTCGAGTCGTTTTCCCTATTACATGAATACGTATGGTTTCCATACGATACACGGCCGCGCTCCGACGATCGCAACGGGGCTCCGATGCGTCAATCCGGATCTCTCTATCTGGGTGGTTACAGGCGATGGGGATGGTTTGAGTATCGGGGGAAACCATCTGATTCACTGCATGCGGCGGAATGTGAACATCAACATCTTGCTCGTGAACAACCGGATTTACGGTTTGACGAAAGGCCAGTATTCTCCAACATCGACGATGGGTAAGGTGACGAAATCGACACCGGAGGGCTCGATTGATTATCCGATTAATGCCTTGTGCATTGCGATTGCATCGGAGGCTACGTTTATCGCTCGAACGTTGGATAATGTCCCATCGCACATGGCTTACGTCCTGGAACGTGCTGCGCAACATAAAGGAGTTTCTTTTGTTGAAATATATCAAAATTGTATTATCTTTAATGACAAGGAATTCGATCCGGTCACCGGTCGAGACAGTCGCGACGAGCGAATGGTGTATCTGGAACACGGCAAACCGCTCATCTTTGGGAAGAAAAAGGATAAGGCGATTCGGATCAAACGCCTTCGTCCCAAAGTCTTCAACTTGGCTGATTTAGGTCCCAATGAAGAACTGCTCGTTCATAATGAGCAGGATCCGGAACCCAATCACGCTTATTTGCTGACCCAGATGGAGTACCCTGATCTTCCGGTTCCTTTTGGGGTGTTTCGTGACATTGAAAGACCGACCTATGATGGGATGATGGATCAACAGGTTCGAGATGCGATCAAGAAAAAGGGAAAAGGAGATCTGAAGGAATTAATTTATGGTCGAGAAACCTGGACTGTCCAATAACAAAACGATCAAATGTCCCTCCTGCGGTTTTGATAACATTTTGGGGATGGATTATTGCGATCAGTGTCTGCATTCTCTGATGCAGCGCGGCTTGCCGAAGCCGCGAAAGGATGACCGTTTTCAGCACGCTATGATGACCGCACCTGTTTCGGTACTGCTCACGGGCAAGGACCTCTTGATTGCGAGTCCGAATCATTCGATCCAGAAAATTGTGAGGATTTTGCAAAAGGAGCAGAAAACCTGTGTTCTCATTTATGACCGCCAAAAGCTGGTTGGCATTTTAAGTTTACGGGATCTGCTGAGAAAGGTTGCTGGGAAGTATCGCGATCTTTCCAAGGTGAAGGTGAGTATGGCGATGACGCCGAATCCCGAATATGTCTGCGCCGACGATCCCATCGCGTTTGCGGTAAACAAGATGGCGATGGGAGGATGCCGCCATCTGCCGGTTTTAGACGCCGACGGATCTCCTTTGAGCATCATTTCCATTAAGGATGTCTTAAGTTACATCTCAAGGCCGGAAGAACCTGAACCGTAGTCCCCCACCACTTTAAGGTTTGTCCCAAGGGACATTCCTTAAAGTGGTGGGGGACGAGCATCAATCCTTGAATGTTGTCACTCCCGCCGTTTCAGTATGCTTAAGAAAATTCTAATCGCGGCTCTTATCCTTGTTACCGTGGTTGTACTGTCGCTTGTTGTGTTTCTCGCCACCTTTGACATGAACCGGTATCGCTCTGTTGTTGTCAAAGAGCTCGAATCTTTCGTCGGTAATCGAGTTCGAGTGGATCACATGGGGCTTCGTTGGCAGGATGGATTCGCGCTCGAACTTACAGGCGTCAGCGTCTACCCGGACCGAGAACCGACACGAGATCCCGTCCTCGAGCTCGGGCAAGTTCGAGCCACGCTCCAACTGCGCCCACTCCTTCACCGAAGTATTCAGATTGGTTCCATGGTGGTAGATCGACCGCGGATCCACGTGATCCGTATGCCTCAAGGGACGATCAAAGTGCTCGGATTAAGCCTTCAAAGCCGCGCTGTGACGAGGTCGTCGCCTTTCGCTTTGCTGATTCGTGATGTGCGTGTGGAGGATGGCATCTTTCGTTTTACGGACAACCAGACACAGCTTCCTTTCAATCTCATTGCAACAGACATGGATTTCCAGCTCAAGGATGTTTCGTGGACAGGAAATGAAGTCCGTGGTGAGATCAAACTGACCGATGGCAAAATAAGCTTGGATGGAATCGGCGCGATCGAGCGGATCCGTTTAGACGCGGTAGGGGCGAGAAACCGGATCGAATTGAAACAGCTGTCTGGAAATTTTGCGAATGGAACATTCAAAGGCTCCGGTTTAATCGACGAGCTATCGAGGATACCACAATTGCATCTTCGTTTTACCGCGGAGCGTTTGCATTTGGACGCATTATTACCGTCTGGGGAAACTAGGCGAGCACAGCTTGTTGGTCTACTCGGTATCTCGCTGGAAGGTGATGCGGATTTGCCGGCGTTGGCAGGGACGATGACCGGTGATGGCCGGGTGAGCGTTTCGGGCGGTGCTCTCCTTCATGTTAATTTGTTGCGCGAGGTATTCAACCGCCTCTCCTTGATTCCCGGACTCGTGAGCCGGCTCGAGAACCGTTTGCCCGAGGCGTATCGGGCTCGATTGGAAACACGCGATACGGCATTTCGCCCGATCGATGCTTTTTTCCAGCTGAGAGATCGACGGATCTATTTTGATCAGTTAGACGTTGCGACAGATGATTTCAAACTCGCGGTGACGGGATCCATTGGATTTAATCGGACGATCGAAGCTCGAGGAATGCTCCGGATTCATCCCTACCTAGCTGAAGCGTTTGTTCGGAGTGTGACCGAGCTCGATGCCCTCCGAGATCCTGAGGGTTATCTCCTCATTCCTGTACTCATTACGGGTTCGCTCGGCGAGCTCAGATTTTTCCCCGATGTCAAGGGTGTTGCAGCCCGTCTCGCTGTGGCGAAAACCAGTGAGCTCCTGAGCGATTTGCTCGATTAAGCGAGTGCGCCTCCGTTGCTCATTTTGCATTTTTCCACTTAACCAGGCATACTTAATACCGATACTCCTTCCTGCCTTCTGGGGAGGAGTTGGAAACCAATGGATGCTTACGCCTATCTATATCAGTGTCTCGGCAAGGTGGTGAGCTTGAAGGGGCACGACCTATTTCTCAAAGTTGGATCAGTCCCCCGTGCCCGCGTGGGTTCAACGGTCGTGCCGTTACCCTTTGAGGCGGTGACGGACAAAGAGACGAGGGCGATTGTCGAAACCGTTTTGAATCCTGCTCAAAAATCTTTACTTGAACAAAATCGGAGCGTTGACTTTTCTTTTTCGCTGTTTGAAGAGATGCAGCGCTTTCGCGGAAACATCTTTTGGCAACAAAATCGATACTCCGTCGTCATCCGAATGCTGTGGAAAGACCTCCCTTCTTTTGAGGAGCTTCATATCCCGCTCGCACTCAGAGACATAGCGGTGGAGCAGTCCGGAATCATCTTGATCGGGGGAACCGTCGGCATGGGCAAAACAACCACGATCAATGCAATGATCAACTGGATGAACGCCAAGAGCCAGCGCCACATTCTCACGATTGAAGATCCGATCGAGTATCTGCATGTCGACAAGGGGTGTGTGATCAACCAAAGGGAAATTGGTCAGGATGCCAATGACTTTGCCTCGGCACTTAAATACGCAGTGCGTCAAGCCCCGGATGTGATTATGATTGGGGAAATGCGCGATGCGGAAAGCTTCAAATATGCGCTTTCGGCTTCGGAGGTAGGGCGGCTCGTCGTTTCTACGATTCACGCAAAATCGGTCGTACAAATATTTGACCGCGTCCTTGGTTTTTTTCCTCAGGCACAACAAGATACGATTCTAAATCACCTCTCCTATCACATTACCTGTTTTGCGGTTGAGAAACTCATCGTAAAAAAAGACGGCCGAACCATGGTGCCCGCCTTTGAAATTATGTTGGGCAATGGCATCGTGCGGGAGCTCGTCCGCGAAAAAGAGTTTGCGAAAATTCCACAGGCGCTCCGAAACGCGGCTCACGAGGGGATGCAGACGATGGATGACGCCATTTTTAAACTTTGGGAAGACAGAGAAATTTCAGATCGCGAAGCCCTCAGCGCTTCTGAGAAGCCGATGGAGCTTGAAAAGCGTATGAAGGGCATTGAAGTACAAAGCCAGCGGACGAGTATCCTTGGTGCTTGACCTTCGCAGATCATCCAACTAAAATCCGCGCATTCACATGGATCGTTTATTAGAGGCGCTCTTTGCGGCATCGCTTCTTTCTCTCCCCTTGTTCGGTTGTGCTGAGAAAACAGAACCGTTAAAGCCGCTGGATCAAGTCAAGATGGAAGTCGATATCTTATCGATTGAGCAGTTGCAGGAGGCTGCCAAAGAGCATGTGCTCAAGATCATGGAAAAGAAACCGAAATTGCGAACGCTTGAGGAAAAAATAGAGAAGTTGTCTTCGAGCGGAACCTCAAGCAGGAAGATCGAAAAGCTGGAGGAAAAAGCAGGCGAGTTGCGAGCGGAGGTCAATCAGCGGGCCCTGCGTTACAATGTGTATGCGAAGAAAATTAGGGAACAAGGCGGCCATGTTCCTAAAATCAGGGATTACGAGGAGTCTTAGGTGTTCTGATCAAGTAGGGGCACGGCGCGCCGTGCCCCTACGCATTTAAAGCTGAAGGCTTTTGTCGCACTTATCAAGAATTGAAATCACATCAGGACCCGCAATAAAACGGACGTTTTTCATTATGTCTTTTTCTTCGAGCTTTCTTTTTTTCATACACGGTGTGCACACGTTGATTTCTCCGCCCTTCTTCAAAACGCCGTCCATTAATTCTTTAAGAGGCTTAAAAGGCGGGCCGTTGTCGATCTCGTTCGCATAACCGGCCTTGGCAAGCCAAACTCCTTCACCGGCTAGAACCACCTTAAGACCATGCCCTGCATCCAATGCTGCATTGGCCAATGTAAGGCCGATCGTTGCTTTATCAACATTGTCTTTCGCGTAAGCGACAACCACAGACAAATTCATTTTGTGCTCCTTTCATCGGATCAAGGTTAGACTGGACGTGTATCCGTGAATGTAATTTTTCCGGTCTACCGGACCAAATTCGCCGTTGGCAAAAAACCCTGTGAGTGGAACCGGCCCCCTCAGGGACTGAATCATTCGAACATCATGATCTGCTACACCGAAGAGCCCTTTTCCTCTTCCGCAGCAGCTGACCAGGACTCCACCTGCCGAACGTCCCTCATGCTCGGGCTTTCTTCCGCCTGTTGTCAAAAAACTCTTAAGATCTTCTTCCGATGCGGAGGCGTCCCTGAGTTGAAATTGAACCGTCTGCCCGGTTTCGAGCATGGCTCCTACGGCTAAAGCTCCCGTTGTTGGATCGATACCGAGTATGTTGCGGATTAAAAAATCGCCCCTTTTAAAATCCGTTCTGAGCTCATCCATCACGAGACCTGCAAAAAGAGAATGCTGCGCCAAGCGTTGATCTTCAGGTGAAAGCTTTTCCAGCACCGCTGTCAGAACGTGAAAGGCAGGTTTTCCACGAAGTTCATAAAGAATATTTTGTTCTGCTTTTGTAATCGCAAAAGGCTCTCCAATGGGGCGGCATCCTTGCGAGACGATCATCTCGAACTCGATATCCCGCGTCAGAGCGAGGCCAACAGCTCCATTGGAATAGATCTCGTCATTCAGAACCAGCCGATTGGCAGAACCCGAGACCATGCCGCTCGCAAGACCGCCGATCACGGGCGCGTCCTGATAGCCTTGATTGAACAAGTCGAGTAGCTTGTTCACGTTCACACTCATCGGATCCCCAAGTAAAATGAACTTGGGACGCTCGGTTGGGTAAAGATCGAGATATTCCACCAAATCGGAACCTGATTGAAACGTGTTCAACTGGGATTCCGAAATGGAAAAGCTGGAGACTTCGGCATTCGGCAGGTGCATGGCAAGTACTGAGGCGGCTGGCCCCATTTCGATCTCATTTGTGTCTCCGATGACGCCACTCGCATTGCACCCGATTAAAAACTTTGGCGACACACGTTCCCGGAAAAGCTGCGACAAATGCCGGAGATCTTGATCGTACCCTAGCGAAACGAAAAAAAGGGCTAAGTCGCACGAATGACCTTTTAGGTCGAGCGCGACTTTTGAAGTGATTGCCTGAACGGCTTCGGCGCCGTCTTTTTTTCGACACAGTGCAGATGAAAATATCTTTTGAGTCATGTCCCTATTATACTTCAACGATACAGGTTATGTGTAGAAACCGCTACAAGAAAACCGCTACAAACCGCTACATCTCAACCCGCTACATCTCAATTGACAGTTAATCAGGCGGGTGATACACTCAAAACCTGATTGTTCGGCTGCGCGTAGGTTCTAAGTCATTCCCAGAACATGAGTAACGTGAAAAAGCGTTTTGTGCGGAAATCAGTTGCCCCTACCGAGAAAACCAGCGGTCGCTTGAGAGAATTGATCCAGCGTTTTGCGAAGGTGAAAATCCTCATCATCGGCGATTTCATTCTCGACGAGTTTGTTTGGGGTTCTGTTGAGCGGATTTCTCCCGAAGCGCCGGTTCCGGTTGTGAACGTTGAGCGGGAATCGTTTGTTCCAGGCGGTGCGTTAAATGTCGCCAACAATATTCGTACCTTAGGTGGATGCGTCATTCCGTGCGGTGTTGTCGGTCGTGATCTTCGCGGACGCATGCTGGTGAAAGCAATGCGGCGCGAGGGGATTGACACGCGCGGCGTCATTTACGACGAGACGAGACCGACAACGCTTAAAACGCGCGTGGTGGCCCATTCTCAGCAGGTGGTTCGGTTTGACCGAGAGCAGACGCGCGACCTCGACGAACTTCACATTCGCCAGGTGAGCGATTTTGCGAAAAAAGTGATGCCCACGGTAGATGTCATCGTCATCGAAGATTACGGGAAGGGTGTGATCAACCCAGGACTGCTCAAGCGTGTCTTAAGGGAGGCGAGAAACTTACGGAAACCGATTGTCGTCGATCCTAAAGAAAAACATTTTTCCTTTTATCGCGGTGTGACCGCCCTCACGCCAAATCGCGCTGAGGCATTGAGCGCGTTTGGCGTCACGTCAAACGGCCGTGTTCCTGAAATCGACGAATTGGGTCGTGTCCTCCTCGAGCGGTTATCGGTTGAAGTGGTGCTCATCACGCTTGGAGAGCACGGTATGATTTTATTTGAGCGAAGCGGCCGGCGCACACGGATTCCGACCGCCGCCCACGAAGTCTACGACGTTTCGGGCGCAGGAGATACGGTCGCGGCCGTGTTTGCGATGGCGCTTGCAGCGGGCGCAGACAATCGTGAAGCTGCGATCCTTGCGAATAAGGCGGCCGGAATTGTTGTGGGAAAGTTGGGAACTGCGGTTGTGAGAAAAGAAGAACTTGAAGCATCGGTGGACAGCAAGTTGACGGCTTCCCAAAAACGAGCGCTTGCTTTCGTTTAACATGCAACCAATCGCGATCATTCCGGCACGGCTGCAATCGACACGTTTGCCAAGAAAGTTGCTCAGGACGATAGATGGTAAATCGCTCTTGGAATATGTTTGGCGGCGTGTCAAGCAAGCGAAGTCAATTGGACGGGTCATCGTTGCCTGTGATCACGAGGAACTTAAACGTTGTGTGGAGTTCTTTGGCGGCGAGGCCATTTTGACCAGTGTACACCACGAGAGCGGCACAGAACGGATTGCGGAAGTGGCGGAGCAGCTGGCTTGTGACATTGTGGTGAACGTCCAGGGCGATGAACCGCTGATCCATCCGGAGACGGTTGACCAGGTGGTTCGAGGGCTTGAGCTGGATGAATCCTGCGCGATGGCGACCGCTTGTGTCGTCAAAAGCGATCCTGAGGGCTATCGGAATCCCAATGTTGTTAAGGTGACGAAGGACAAGCGGGGGCGGGCCCTTTATTTTTCACGGTCGCCTATTCCGTGTGACCGCAACGGGACCGCACAGAATTACTTGAAACATTTGGGTATTTACGCGTACCGCCGCGGTTTTTTATTGCAGTTTCCAGCGCTTGCGCCCTCAGCGCTTGAGCGGCGTGAAAAATTGGAGCAGTTGAGAGCACTTGAAAATGGTTACCAGATTAAAGTGATTGAGACCATTCACGATTCGATCGGCGTCGATACAGAGGAGGACTTTGAATTGGTGAATTCTGTCATCCTGAGATCTTAGTCCGGTTTTCTCATCAATTTGGCGGATTGATGAGAAAACCGCTTTGGACGCACGAAGTTGCGTCCAAAGTTTTGCGCCCCTGTCAAAACGGGGCGCAAAAGACAACCCCTGTGGTACAAATGGACAAGCCCATTTGCACCACAGCCTCTTCGAGGGCATTTCTCATTGGCGATGAGAAATGCGGGTTAGCCGTGTTTTTAACCGAGGGTGTTTAGTGCCTAAGTACATTTTTATTACGGGCGGTGTTGTTTCGTCGTTGGGTAAAGGGATTGCGTCTGCCTCGATCGGGAAACTCCTTGAAGCAAAGGGGTTGAAAGTCGCGCTTCAAAAACTGGATCCCTACATCAATGTCGATCCCGGAACGATGAGTCCTTACCAGCACGGTGAGGTGTACGTTACGGATGACGGAGCGGAGACCGATCTTGATCTTGGCCACTACGAACGTTATACGAACAGCCCGGTCGGCCATCTCAATAACGTCACGGCAGGCCAGATTTACTATTCAGTGATTACCAAAGAACGGCGCGGCGATTACTTAGGCGGCACGGTTCAAGTGGTTCCCCACATTACGGACGAAATTAAAGAGCGCATTCGGGCCGTGTCGCGGGGAAAGCGCTACGATGTCGTCCTGTCGGAAATCGGCGGAACAGCCGGTGACATTGAATCTCTCCCTTTCTTGGAGGCTGTGCGTCAGATGCGTCAGGAACTGGGTCCGGAGAACGCTATTTTTATTCATTTAACCCTCGTTCCTTACATTCGTGCCGCTGCGGAGCTGAAAACGAAACCGACCCAGCACAGTGTCGGACGACTTCGCGAAATTGGAATTCAACCCGACATCCTTCTCTGTCGAACAGAAAAGAGATTGTCTCAAGAAGTTCGGGCCAAAATCGCCCTGTTTTGTAATGTCGATCTTGAAGCGGTCATTGAAGCGCGTGACGTCCGTTCCATCTATGAAGTGCCGCTCATGTTCAAGGATCAAAACCTAGATCGTGTGATTTGCCGCTATTTACACATCGGATACCGCGCTGGGAATCTTGCTAACTGGAAAACGAAAGTCGTCAGCCGCGCGCTTCATCCGAAGGAAAAGGTAAGGATCGCAATCGTTGGCAAGTACGTCGAACTTCAAGATGCTTACAAATCGATTCACGAGGCGCTTCGCCATGCAGGAATTGCAAATGATGCGCGCGTTTACATCCGAAAGGTAAACTCAGAAAAGGTGATCAGCCAAAGGGGAATCGGATGGTTAAGCAAGGTAGACGGCATTTTGGTACCGGGGGGCTTTGGTTACCGCGGGATCGAAGGGAAGATTCGAGCGATTCAATATGCTCGGGAAAATCAGGTTCCTTTTCTTGGAATTTGTCTTGGGATGCAGTGCGCGGTGATTGAGTTCGCGCGCAATGTCCTTGGATACAAAAGTGCAAATTCAACTGAATTCAATAAAAAGACCGCACATCCGGTCATTAGTCTTCTGGAAGAACAGCACGAAGTTTCCAATTTGGGTGGCACGATGCGCCTTGGAGCGGCCCCCTGCGATCTTGAGAAGAGTACGAAGGCGTATGCGGCATATGGGACGGAGCACATTTCCGAGCGTCATCGGCATCGCTACGAGTTTAACAACAAATACCGGTCTGAATTCGTGAAAAAAGGTTTCGTCATTTCTGGCGTGTACCAAAATGAAGGGGCGAAACTTGCCGAGATTGTGGAGCTTCAGGGTCATCCTTGGTTTGTGGCGAGCCAGTTTCATCCCGAGTTTAAGTCGAAGCCGGACAAGCCGCATCCGCTGTTTCGCGAGTTTGTCGCCAAAGCGCTCGAGCTGAAGCGGAGCGAGGGAAATCCCGGGCCTGATCAACCAATCACATGAAACGTGTTCCGTTAGGCGACCTTACCTTTGGAGACCCAGATCAATTTGTGCTGATTGCGGGACCTTGTGTGATCGAAAGCGAGGATTCCACATTCCGGCATGCAGAGGAAATTTTCGCGATCGCCTCTGAACTTGCGATTCCCTATGTTTTTAAGGCGAGCTACGACAAAGCCAATCGTTCTTCCATTTACTCCTACCGCGGACCCGGCCTTCGAGAGGGGCTCAAGATCCTTGGCAAAGTCAAAGAGCGGTTTCGTGTTCCTGTGCTGAGTGATGTGCATACCGTGGAAGAAGTCGCGCCTGCAAGCGAAGTGCTGGATATTTTACAAGTGCCTGCGTTTCTTTCGCGTCAAACAGATCTGATCGTGGCCTGTGCCAAGACAAAAAAAATTGTGAATGTCAAAAAAGGACAGTTCCTCTCACCGTGGGACATGCAAAATGTGGTGGAAAAAATAGAATCGGTCGGCAATCAAAATATTTTGCTGACTGAGCGCGGCGTTTCCTTTGGGTATCGGAATTTAGTGAGCGATTTTCGGTCCATTCCTGTCCTGCAAAGTTTTGGGTATCCGGTCGTGTTTGATGTCACTCACTCGGTGCAAATTCCTGGGGGTTTGGGGCATGCGTCCGGAGGCCAAGCGCAATTTATTCCGACCCTTGCTCGGTGTGCGATCGCTGCGGGCGCTGACGCGTTGTTTATGGAAGTGCATGAGCAGCCAGAGCAGGCGTTGTCGGACGGGCCAAACAATCTCAAATTGAGTGATCTGAAAGAGTTGTTGGCGATGCTCAAAGAGATTAGACGTGTTGCCCCTGTCGGCCCTCGTGAGGTCATTCATGATCCCATCACCTCCTTGTAAAGAGTGCGCCGAGGTGTATCCACGCAACAGGCGCACTCTTTCTTTTCTCAGAGAGAAAGACTGCCGGCTTCGGCAGCAGGCAAGGAGGTGATGGGATGAAGCGAGACCGTGAGCTGGCGCGTAAGATTTTGCACATGGAATCCCGGGCGGTACGGGAACTGATTCCGCGGATCGACCGCAATTTTGAACGTGCGCTTGATCTGCTCGAGCGCTGTACGGGACGCGTTGTCCTTACCGGCATGGGGAAACCCGGCTTCATTGGTCGGAAGATTGCGGCAACTCTTGCTTCGACTGGAACACCGAGTCTTTTTTTGCATCCGGCTGAGGCGGTCCATGGTGATCTGGGAATGGTGACCAAGCGGGATGTCGTGATCGCTATTTCCAACAGCGGAGAGACGGAGGAAATTACAAAACTTCTTTCCACGATCAAACGGATGGGCGCGGCGGTGATTGCCATGACCGGCAATAGAGAGTCGACGCTCGCAAAAAATTCCGACGTCGTCTTGAATGTTGGTTTAGGTCGAGAAGCTTGTCCTTGGAATTTCGCCCCTACGGCGTCAACGACGGCATCTCTCGCTATGGGAGATGCCCTCGCGCTTTGTCTCGCCAAGCGGAAAGGATTTCGGGAAGACGATTTTGCGCGCCTTCATCCGGGCGGAAGTCTGGGCAGGAAATTGATCAAGGTTCGCGATTTGATGCGGCGTGGCAGGAATCATCCCACCGTACAAGGCAATGCGTCCGTCCAGAAAGCTCTGCTCGCGATTACCCGAGCTCGTGCCGGATCCGTCACGATTGTGGATGGAAGGGGAAAGTTAAAAGGTTTGTTTACGGATGGTGATTTGCGGCGCCACTTAAGGAAAAACGGTGTGTCGATTCTGACAGAAAAGATCGGCACGCTTGCTACCAAACGGCCGGTGACGATTCAGGAGGCGAAATTAGCTGCTGAGGCAATCCGGCTTCTCCGGGAACGGAAAATTGATGAGCTGCCGGTCGTGGACAAAAAAGGTCGTGCCGTTGGCCTCTTAGACGTACAAGATTTGTTGAGAGCAGGGTTTGTGTAGGGTATCGGGTTTTACGAACCTGTAGCATGGCGAAGAAAAAATGGTATCGTTTTTATCTGTATCTTCTATTGGGAGCCGTTCAGCAGTTTTTTTTGATTGTGCCGCGTTCCGCAGGTCATGCCCTCGCGGCGTGCATGGGTACGTGCGCCTGGTGGATGTTACCCAGTCAGCGTGTGAGCACGCTTCGACACCTGGACCAGGCTTTTGGCTCAGAGATAAGCGCGGCTGAGCGGTATAAAATTGGCTGCGGTGTTTTTGTCCATTTGTCGAAAACCGCCGTCGACGTCTGCCGGTTTCCAAAGCTCACGCGGCAGCGAATTGTCGATCTCGTGCGTTTGGATGAAGGTACGGGGAAGCTGGACGAAGCGCTTTCGCGCGGTCAGGGCGTCATTGCATTGACCGGCCACCTGGGGAACTGGGAACTTTTGGCGTCGTACTTCCGCTTCCTGGGTTATCAAGGGCGGCTCGTCGGCCGAAGAATCTATTTCGATTGCTACGATCACTTTGTGATTTCGCTTCGCGAAAACGCCTTGGTACGAACGATTTACAGGGATGAGGCTGTGCGACTCGTGCTGGAACAATTGAAAAAGAATCACATGGTTGGGATGTCTGCAGATCAGGACATCGACAGTTTAGAGGGTATTTTTGTTCCGTTCTTCGGTCGCGAGTCTTGGACGCCCGTGGCTCCCGCCAAGATCGCACTCGCAAGCGGGGCGGCGATTGTGCCGATGTACATGATTCGTGAGGGACGCCGGTACCGCCTCTTCATCAAGGATCCGATCTGGCCGAACCGAAGCCGGCCAAGAGACGTGGCGGTCCGTGAAATGACTGAGGCATGGTCCCGGGTCGTGGAACAGATGATCCGGCGTTATCCCGATCAATGGGTGTGGAACCATGACCGGTGGAAAACAAAACCAGCGGGCAGAAACGAAGCGGCTGAAAACGTGAAAGAAGAGAAGGTTTACCCCGCACCACAGAAAGCCTCGTCTGTGAAGACGGCGATGATCCCCTACCCCTTAATTTCTTGCGAAAGAGATGGTGGGGGATGATCCGAAAACTCTTGTGCGGCACAGCGATTTTAATCTTGGCTTATTTGGCCTTGATTCAATGGAAAATATGGGGCCATGTCAAAAGGAGTGTCGATGCTTCGCTTCAAGGTCAGGGTCAGCAAACGGGAGATTCAGTTCAACGCGTCTACAGCTTCTCTTTTTCTAAGTATACTGAGACCGGAGAGAGGGAACTTGAAATTGAGGGAGACACAGCGAACATCTTGGCGGAGCAGGTCAAACTCATGAATGTGATTGCGAAAGCGTATGCGGAAGAATCACCTGTAACCATCACCGCTGATCATGGAACCTTTGACAAAGCGAGCGGCGATGTGTATCTCAATCAGAACGTTGTAGCAACGACCGAGGATGGCGCTCGCCTGATCACCGAAGAACTCGTCATTCATCCAGACAAAAGTGGAATGGAAACCGAAATTAAAGCAAAAGTGAAACGTGAGAACATTCACATTGAAGGCCTCGGTGCCAAGAGTAACGCGGCAATTGGTCACGTCAAGTTCAAGAAAAATGTCACCGTGGTTATCCAAGATCCGAATTCCGACAGCGATATTCCGACGGTCATTACGTGCGATGGCCCACTCGAAATCGACTACAAACGAAACGTGGCGCATTTCAAACACAATGTGGTAGCGAAGGATGATCGGGGCACGCTGTCATCGGATTACATGGACGTGTTTTACGATAAAGGCACGCGGCGGGTTTCGAAGATGCTTGCGCGCGGCAATGTGGTCATTTTAGATAAAGAGGGAAATAAGAGCTATAGCGATACCGCCATCTACCTGGCCGACGAAGGCCGCATGATTTTAGGCGGCGATGTGGATGCAGAATATCGCAGTGAAATCACCGCCCGTGAAAGCGAACTATTTGGTGGTGGGTTCTGATGAACCTGCTTGAAACGGAGGGGTTGACCAAAAGTTACAAAGGCCGGTGCGTGGCGGATCACGTCACGGTTCAAATGAGCCGTGGCGAAATCGTGGGATTACTCGGTCCGAACGGTGCGGGTAAAACAACCACCTTTTACATGATTGTTGGTGTGATTCGGCCGCAGGAAGGCCGGCTTTTCTTTCGGGGCGAAGACATTACCCATTACCCCATGCATCGAAGAGCAAAACTTGGGATCGGCTATCTTTCTCAAGAACCCTCCATTTTCCGGAAACTGACGGTTGAGGAAAATATCATGGCCATTTTAGAAACCTTGGATATTCCGCAGGTCGAGCGGAAAAGGCGCTTGGAACGACTTCTCGAAGAGCTCGACATCGCCTATTTAGCTAAAAATCGATCCTACACGCTTTCGGGCGGGGAGCGGAGGCGGCTTGAGATTACGCGCGCTCTGGCAACCAATCCATCTCTGATTTTACTGGACGAACCCTTTAGCGGCGTCGATCCGATCGCCGTCTTCGAAGTTCAAAAGATTCTTGAGAAATTGAAAGCGCAGGGGCTGAGTATTTTATTAACGGATCACAGCGTTCGTGAAACGCTTTCGATTACCGACCGCGCTTATATTATTTGCGAGGGGAAGATCGAGGTTTCAGGTACGTCGCGGTTTCTGGCGATGGATAAGAAGGCGAGAGAACTTTATTTAGGAGAGCGTTTCGCGTTAGCGTAATATGGCAACGGAATCCATAAAAATCAACTTTGACGGAGGAGAATGTGTGAATGAAGATCTCTGAGATTTTGGACCGACGAGCGATTAAGGTTGGGATGGAGGCCGCCACAAAAGAAGAAGCGTTAAAGGAACTGGTCGGTGTCTTAGCGAACGTGGAAGACATCGGCGACCCCAAAGCAATTGGGAAAGCGTTGATCGAACGTGAAAATCTGGGATCAACTGGGATCGGTCAAGGAATTGCCATACCTCATGGCAAGACAGACCGGGTGAGTCGGATGGTGGCGGTCTTGGGCATTAGTAAAAAGGGTGTGAACTTTGATGCGCTTGACGGAGAAGTCGTTTACATTTTCTTCCTCTTGGTCGCACCGAAAGCAACGGCGGGCCCCCATTTGAAAGCGCTTGCCCAAGTTTCCCGCCTTCTTCGTGACAGCTACTTTTGTGAACTGATACGTAAATGCGGATCAGCAGAAGAAGTATACGACCTGATTAAAAAAGAAGAAGAGCGAAAACATTTCTAAACCTAGAACATCAATCACAGCGCACGTTTTAACGTGCGCGACTCGTGAGGTGGATAAGTTCGGGCGAGTTTAGCGTAAAGCCCTGCTCAATGAGTAAGGAGAATTTTTCAGACCATGAAATTTCTTAGGTGGTTATATCCCGGATTAGGCATCAAACGTTGGGTCGTGTTGGCCACCTTTGGAATTGGCGTGCTCGTTGTTGTTGCAGGTTCTGCGGTGAAAACGATCTCCCGCGAGAGCGTTCTGTTGGCGAGTCTTGCCACCGCATTCCTAGTCTTTGGAATTTTTTTGGTTTACGTCTCGCTGAATAATATTGTGCGGTTGTTTGTTCGCGCGCTCATGCCGCGGCCGCCGGAGGATTTGGCCGACATCGTGTATCAAAGCCGAAAACGGGATTTCCTTTCTCGGGGACCCCGCGTCGTTGCGATTGGCGGTGGAACGGGTCTTAGTCAGCTGCTTCAGGGGATCAAAGCCTACACGAACAATGTGACCGCGATTGTGACCGTGACCGATACCGGCGGGAGTTCCGGGAGGCTTCGCGACGAGTTAGACATGCTGCCTCCAGGGGACATTCGAAACTGCCTCGTCGCACTTGCAGATGCCGAACCGCTCATGCGTGATTTGTTTCAGTATCGGTTCTCGGACGGGGCTGGGCTGAAAGGTCACAGTTTTGGCAATTTATTTATTACGGCGCTTTCGAAAGTCACGGGCGATTTTGAAAAGGCGATCCGGGAGTCAAGCAAAGTACTCGCCAGCCGGGGACGGGTCCTCCCTTCGACGCTGGACAAGGTAACGCTCGTGGGTGAGTTTACGGACGGCACGACCGTTGAAGGTGAGACACGGATTACAGAAGCGCACAAATCTTTGAGAAGGCTGTCGTTAAAACCGGTGCACTGTAATGCAACGGAAGAGGTTTTGGAAGCTATTGATCTCGCTGAGCTGATCGTGATGGGTCCGGGAAGTTTGTACACGAGCATTCTTCCCAACCTTTTGATTCCGGATATCTATGAACACGTGATGGAATCCGAAGCGTACAAGATTTTTGTCATCAACGCCATGACTCAGCCCGGGGAAACCGATAATTATACGGCGCAGGATCACCTAGAAGCGATGATCCGCCACACGGATCCAGCGATTCTCGATGCGTGCGTCGTGAGTACCGAAACGATCCCAAACGATGTTTTGTCTCGTTACGCGGGACAAAGCGCGTGTCCTGTCAAACCAGACCTTCCAAAGCTTCGCGATAAGGGTTATGAGATCATCACGGGTGAAAATTTGAAAATTGATGTCCAAGTGAGACATGATCCTGCCAAACTCGCCAAGGTGATCATGGATCAGTATCTGGAAGTTTTAAAACGTTAGGCGCAACCACTCGCCCATGAGCTCGGACCATGTCGCACGAAGAAAATTTTTGATTCGGAACAAACTCGGACTTCATGCACGGCCGGCAGCACTTTTTGTGCGTACCGCCAATCGATTTCAATGTGAGATCACGGTTCAGAAGGGGAAAGAGACGATCAACGGTAAGTCCATCATGGGCGTTATGACGCTCGCGGCGGGCCCCGGGAGTCGTGTGACGGTGACCGCCAGAGGCGTCGATGCAAAGAAAGCAATCGAAGAAATTGAAGCGTTAATTGCCGATAATTTTGGAGAGCAAAAATAGTCCACTTCCAATGCAAACCCTCCAGGGCATTGCCGTTTCTCCAGGTGTCGCAATCGGAAAAGCACTTGTCCTCCACAGTGAAGATTTTTTTTCTGTTCCGGAGCAACACATCGCGGAGAGCGAAGTAGCCAAGGAAATCGTCCGTTTTGAAGAAGCGTTAACGTACACGCGGGCAGCTTTGTTAGCGGTCCGAAAAAAAATTGCGGACGATTTGGGCCATGAGCATTCTGATATTTTCAGCGCCCACTTACTCATCTTGGAGGACCGAACGTTGATCGAAGACGTGATTTCTCAAATCAAAAAAGAGAGCGCTGTTGCTGAGTATGCGTTTTCGGTAGTGCTCCAGCGTTATTTTAAAGCTTTTGCCCACGTGGATGATGAATATTTAAGGGAGCGCGTTTCAGACATTAAGGACGTGGGTCGGCGAATTCTTCATAGCCTGCTTGGAAGAGAGCAGGACGCACTGGACCATTTGAAGGAGCACGTGATCGTGATTTCTCACGATCTGTCGCCGTCCGAAACGGCCATGATGGATCGCGAACACGTGATTGCGTTTGCCACGGACATTGGGGGTCCGACGTCCCACACAGCAATCATGGCGCGTTCGATGGAAATTCCGGCAGTGGTGGGTTTGGACCATGTCAGCACCGCGGTGGTCACCGGTGCGATCGTCGTGATTGACGGAAATCGAGGACTTGCCATTGTCCATCCTGACCAGGCTACGATTGAGCGCTGCACACAGGAAGAGAAACGTTATGTCGAGTTCATATCGGAGCTTGACAAATTGAGGACGCTTCCCGCCGAAACGCTCGACGGGCATCGCGTTCAGTTGCTCGCCAACATTGAGTTCCCAGCAGAAATTCCCTCTGTCCTCTCCCATGGCGCCGAGGGGATTGGTCTTTACCGGACGGAATACTTTTATTTAAACCGCTCAGATCTTCCAACGGAAGAAGAACAATTTGGTGCCTACCGCGAAGTGGCCGAACGGCTCACACCGAATCCAGTGGTTATCCGAACCCTGGATTTGGGTGGAGATAAATTTTTGTCTTCGTTGGAACTCCCTAAGGAGATGAATCCGTTTATGGGGTGGAGGGCGATTCGATTCTGCTTGGCACGAACGGATATCTTTAAAACGCAGCTCCGCGCCATTTTACGAGCCAGTGTGCATGGAAAACTGAAGCTCATGTATCCCATGATTTCAAATGTCAGTGAATTGAAACAAGCGAATGGGTTGCTGGAGGAAGCAAAAATGGAGCTCAAAAGGGAACACTTGCCATTTGATGACAGCCTTGACATCGGCGCCATGATCGAGATCCCGTCCGCTGCACTGATTACCGATGTCTTGGCGCGTGAAGTAGATTTCTTTTCTGTTGGAACGAATGACCTGATCCAGTATTCCTTAGCGGTCGATCGGGTAAACGCCAAGATTGCCTATTTGTACGAACCGACCCATCCCGCGATTCTGAGGTTGATCAAACTCATTGTAACGAACGCGAAAAAGGCGAAAATCTGGGTGAGCGTGTGTGGCGAAATGGGAGGAGATCCAGCCATGGCGCTCCTATTGGTGGGTCTCGGGATCGACCAGCTGAGCATGGGTCCTTTTGCGCTCCCCAAAGTGAAGAAGGTCATACGCTTGGTGACCATGAAACAGGCAAAAGATATGGCGAAACGTGCTCTTCACTTTATGACGGGCGAGGAAATCCGAAAGTTTTCGGAGACAAAATTGAGATCGCTCACACCCGATCTTTTGACAACCTGATGTGATGGATCCACTCGACAAAATCGACGCCATTCAGAAGGTGGATCGCGAAAACATGTTGGATTTGATCCGCAGGTTTTCGGATCAGATCCATGACGCTCACCAAATCGGTCGTTCCCTATCCCTCGATCCTTCCTTGGGTGAAGGAATCACGAAACTCGTTTTTTCCGGCATGGGCGGTTCGGCGATAGGAGCTGATGTCATCCGATCGTATTTAAATTACGATCTGTCGATCCCGATCTTTGTCAATCGCCACTACCGGTTGCCCGCTTTCGTGGACGGCAAAACGCTTCTGATTGTGAGCAGCTATTCCGGCAATACGGAAGAAGCGATTGCGTCGCTTGAAGAAGGACTCAAGCGCAGGGCTAGGTTGCTTGCGATTTCTTCGAATGGTCAACTCGCGCGACTGGCGGACCGCCATGGGTTTCTGTTGATTGAAATTCCGAAAAAGTTTCCGCCGCGCGCTGCTTTGGGTTATTCGGTTCTTCCCCTTTTAGTGGTTCTTTCTAAATTGGGTTTTTGGAGTGCGTACCGTGCGGAAGCGTTTTTGGAAGTAGAACACTTAATTCGTTCGCTCGCCGAAGATCAATATGGCGTCGAGGTACCACGGCCGAACAATTTAGCGAAACAACTGGCAATGAGTTGCTTTAAAAAATACGCGGTGGTTTATGCTGGCACCGATGCGTTCGACGTCGTTGCGCTGCGGTGGCGCGGTCAGATTGAGGAGAACGCAAAATCGCTCGCATCGCATCATGTGCTTCCCGAAATGAATCACAACGAATTGGTGGGCTGGAAGTTTCCGAAGGCGATTCTCAAGGATATCGTTGTCATCATGCTTCGTGATCAAGCCGATCACGATCGGATCCAAAAGCGGATGGATTTGACGCGAGACCTGATTCGGCCGCTTGCGGCAGAGGTTATTGAAGTGTATTCACAGGGTGAGAGTCTGCTTGCCCGAATGTTTTCCCTTATTCATTTGGGCGACTGGGTGAGTTTTTATCTTGCGGTTTTGAACGGAGTTGATCCTACTCCGGTGGAGGTGGTAAATTACCTAAAGTCGGAGCTTGCAAGAGATGCTGGGGGATGATCCCCCAGCATTCATTCGCATGAAACCAAATGGTGGGGGATGAAAGCCGTCTTTCTTTGCGCAGGTTACGGAACTCGACTTTATCCGCTGACGAAGGACCGGCCCAAAGCGCTTCTTTCGATTGCCGGAGAACCGCTGCTCAATCATTTGGTGAGGAAACTGGAGCCGATTGCTAAGATCGACCAAATCATTTTGGTTTCGAACGGTCGGTTTTACAGCGCCTTTTGTGACTGGCGCGGCCGGGTGCAGAGCACAAAAAAGATTTCTGTCGTGAATGACGGGACGATGGACAACGAACATCGGCTGGGCGCGACACGTGACCTGAAGCTTGCGCTCGACGAGGAGCAGGTACGAGACGACATCCTGGTGCTTGCAAGTGACAATTTATTTGATTCGGACCTCACGTCGTTTGTCTCATTTACAGAGGCGAAAAAAGCTCAAGCGGCCGTGGGCGTTTACGACGTCCACGACCGTGTCTTGGCGTCCCAATATGGCCTCGTCGAAACCGATTCGGAAAGTCGTGTCACGCGTTTTCTGGAAAAGCCTAAGGATCCGCCTACGACGCTTGCGTCAATGGGAATTTACTATTTGTCGAAATGGTGCGCGCGGCTCATCGACCGATATGTGGAAACGGGTCTCCGCTTGGATGCGCCCGGCTTCTACATGGAATGGCTTTCCAAACAGACGGATTTGTTTGTCTTTTCTTTTCAGGGAAAATGGTTCGACATCGGCGACCTGGATTCGTATCAGGAAGCGGATGCTTATTTTGCCAGAAAAAGATAACACAACGGTAGTTCAGGTTCTGCCTGACCTATGGGTGATAACAAATTCGGAAGAAAGTAGAAATGGCAAGGGGGAAAAAATCGAAGCGATTGCACGCTAGAAAAAAGAAAGGATCGAATACCATGAAAAAGGACCGTCATCTTTTTACGTCAGAATCTGTCAGTGAAGGACACCCAGATAAACTCTGCGACCAAATTTCCGACGCCGTATTGGACGCCTTTATCGCTCAGGACCCGCAAGCGCGGGTCGCTTGTGAAACGTTTCTGAGCCACGGCACTCTCGTGATCGGCGGTGAAATCACGGCTAAGGCCGATGTGGACGTCCCGCAGCTGGCGCGCAAGGTGATTCAAGAAGTGGGGTACGATGATCTCAGGACCGAGTTTAATTACGAAACGGCAAACATTGTTACTTACCTTCAAAAACAGTCTCCCGATATTGCTTTGGGCGTGGATCGAGGCGGCGCAGGTGACCAAGGGATGATGTTTGGGTACGCTACGGATGAGACACCAGAGTTTATGCCGCTATCCATTATGCTTGCGCACGGCCTGGTTTATGAGCTTGCAAAACTTCGTAAGAGCGGCACCCTTCCTTACTTGCGTCCGGATGCGAAAAGCCAGGTGACCGTGGAGTATGATGACGGAAAACCGGTGCGCGTCACCGCCGTGGTCATCAGTACGCAGCATGCAAAGGGTGTGAGGCTAGAGACGATTGAACGAGATGTCCGTGCTCACGTGATCCATCGCGTCATTAGTCCAAAGTACTTAGATGAAGAGACCAAAATCTTTATCAATCCAACGGGCCGATTTGAAATCGGCGGGCCAGAAGCGGACACGGGCCTCACGGGGCGAAAAATCATCGTGGATACCTACGGTGGTGTTGGGGCGCATGGGGGAGGCGCTTTTAGCGGTAAAGATCCGTCGAAGGTAGACCGTTCTGCTTCTTATTTTGCGCGTTACGTCGCGAAAAATATAGTGGCCGCTCGCATCGCACCGCGTTGCGAGATTCAGATTGCGTATGCGATCGGCGTTCGAGAGCCTGTTTCGATTATGGTGAACACCTTTGAGACCGGTGAGGTTTCGGACGAGCAGATCGTGAGCGGGCTTGTCAAAGTCTTTGATTTTACGCCACAAGGGATTATCAAGCACCTCGATCTCTTGCGGCCCATCTACCAGAAGACCGCAGCCTACGGGCATTTCGGTCGTATGGATAATGACTTTACTTGGGAGCGCACGGACGCTGTCGATCGATTGAGAGACGCAATTCTTAAAGCGGTGGCGGTTTGACATGCAGAGTACCGTTGACGATACGGAAACGATGACTGTGAAAAAGTACGACATTAGAGATATTCAGCTCGCGTCGAAAGGAAGGGAACGAATTGAGTGGGCAGGCCGCAGTATGCCCGTCGTAGAGTCGATTCGAAAAAGGTTTCTAAAGGAAAAGCCTCTGAAGGGCATTCGGATTTCGGCGTGTCTTCACGTGACGACAGAAACAGCGAATTTGATGGCGGCTTTAAAAGCAGGCGGGGCTGATTGTGTGCTCTGTGCTTCCAATCCGTTGAGTACGCAGGATGAGGTCGCAGCATCGCTCGTGAAGCACGATGGGATAAGCGTGTTCGCAATCAGAGGGGAAGACAAAAAAACTTATTATCGGCACATTCATAGAGCTCTCGATCATCGTCCCAATATCACCATGGATGACGGTGCGGATCTTGTTTCCGAAGTTCATGGCAAGCGGAGAACCTTAGCGGACGATATGATCGGCAGTACGGAAGAAACCACGACGGGGGTCATTCGATTGAGGAGTTTGGAAAAAAAGGGCCTCCTTTTATTTCCTGTGCTTGCGGTTAATGATTCGAAAACGAAGCATTTTTTCGACAATCGTTATGGAACCGGCCAATCTACTTTGGACGGAATTATCCGCGCGACCAATATGTTGATTGCCGGAACTGTTTTTGTCGTCTGCGGCTACGGGTGGTGCGGCCGCGGTGTCGCGCAAAAAGCGCGCGGGCTTGGCGCTCATGTGATTGTGACCGAAACCGATCCGTTGAAAGCACTCGAGGCGGTGATGGATGGTTTTGACGTGATGCGGTTTCGCGAAGCGGCTTCGATCGGTCAGATTTTTGTCACGGTGACGGGAAATACAAGTGTCATCCGGAAGGAACATTTCCTTCGGATGAGAGATGGTGCGATCGTCGCGAACTCAGGCCACTTTAACGTCGAGATTGATATCCCAGCCCTGAAGGAGCTTTCCACTCAGGTGCGCAAAATCCGCGACGTGATTGAAGAGTTCCGGTTGAAAGATGGTCGGCGCATTCATTTGATTGCGGGGGGTCGGCTCGTCAACCTTTCGGCAGCTGAAGGCCATCCGCCGTCTGTC
This sequence comes from Omnitrophica bacterium RIFCSPLOWO2_12_FULL_50_11, assembly GCA_001804315.1. Taxonomy (GTDB): domain Bacteria; phylum Omnitrophota; class Omnitrophia; order Omnitrophales; family Danuiimicrobiaceae; genus 2-12-FULL-50-11-A. The sequence goes on along the minus strand of MHFT01000054.1, from coordinate 47,099 downwards.
ATGGATATGTCTTTTGCGAATCAAGCTCTTGGCGTTGAGTATCTCGTCCAGTCACGTGGCCGACTGGACGCCCGCATGTGCACCCTGCCAGAAAAACTTGATCAACAGATCGCATCTTTAAAACTGGCATCAATGAAGGTGCGGATCGATCGTCTCACCCGTGAACAAGCGAAGTACCTAAGTTCCTGGGAGTTTGGGACCTAAGAGCACTTAAGAAAACCGTTATTCTGCCAGCCGGAAGACGTGCCGCCACAAGACGTTGCCGTAGGAGCGGGCCTTGCCTGCCCGACTTATTTGTGGCGGCTGCCCGCCCGTGACCTTCTCCGGACGCTCACAAGGGGCGCCCCTATCAAAAATTTGCTAGCTGTTTGCCCGGTCGAGGAAGAGAACGGTACCGAGGCCAAAAAAGAAGTTGTGCGTCCATGCGCTCACTAAAGGGAGCAATTTGCCGGCTTTACCAAGTGCGAGAGTGACTGCGCCTGAGACATGGAAGAGGAAGACGAAGGAAAGGCAAATCAATACGTTGAGTGCGATCTGCCGACGGGTTGAGGTTTTGGCAAGGAAAGGGACGGTCATGAACATGACGATCAAACTGTGCCACGGTGCGGCCAGTTTGTAATGAAGGGCTACCGACTCGGTCGAGAGCTTCACTCCGTTTTCCCTCAATTTTTGAATGTGTTGCTTGAGGTCTCTGTAACTGATGGACAAACCTTCTTCTGCGGCTCTGCGAAATTCCTCAGGCGTCTCACGAATTTCGCTGTGGACGACTTTCTGTCTGTACATCGGTTCCCCTAAGATTTGTCCGCTTTGCTCCATGGTGTAATCCGTGGCGTGATGAAGCTCCCAAACCGTGCCCTGCCAATACGCTGCTTTTGCGACGGTCTTCTTTCTGACATTCTTATCCTGATCAAGCCACAGGATGACAAAATCTTCGATCGTTCCTTTTTCGTAATCGAATCGCCGCACGTAGTAAAGCCTATTCGCACCACCGTAATGCGTCACGTTTTCGAATATTTTTTGCCCCTGCTTGCGCGTGCTGGTTTTCTGAATGTGCTCTGTTAAAATTCGGTTTGCGATTTGCGATGTTTTTGGAACCATCCTGTCACTCACAATAAAAGTGACAATCCCGAGGATAAAGCCAAGAAAAATGATGGGTCGAATGATCGAAAAAATTTCTAGACCTGAGACCTTCATAGCGGTCAACTCGTTATGGTAGTTAAAGGCGGTGAGCACATAGACAACACCGAGCAGACTCGCCCATGAAATGGTATTCACAAACGTTTGTGGAAGAAGCATGAGATAATATTTGAGGATTAAGCCAATTGGCGTTTCGTGCTTTAGCATTTCGTCCAAATTGTCAAAGACATCGGCGATCAGGACAAGGAAAATGAGCACACACAAGCAGAAGAAAATGGGAAAGAGCAGTTGTTTCGTGAGGTAACGATCTAAGATCGTCATGAGGTTTGTGAGCGCGCGATCGCAAGGAAATCAACTCGTGCTGCGCCCTCTTCTTTTAGAATTTTGGCACATTCATTGACGGTGCTGCCCGTCGTGATGACATCGTCGACTAAAAGGATGTGCTGGCCCCGCACGCGGCTTGCTTTTTTAATCGAAAATGCGCCACGTACATTTTTGAGCCGCTCGGTACGCGGCAAGCGGCTTTGCGGAAGTGTCATTTTCTTTTTGATGAGAAGGTGATCGATACGAAGCTTCCTGTGATTAAAACGTGCGAGCGTTCGAGCAATGACAAAGGCTTGATTGAATCCGCGTTCCCGCTCGCGTTGGACGTGGAGCGGAACGGGAACGATGCGATCGTAAGCGTTGATTTCAGGCGATCTGGAAAAAGTGAGAAGTAATTGAGCAAAGATCTTGAGGAGCCAAGGTTTCTTTCCGTATTTGATCTGGTGAAAGACGGTCTGGGTTGGTTCTTGATATAAGACAAAAGCAAAGCCCCGATCGTAATGAGGTCGTTGGGATCGGCAAGGACCGCAAACCGAGCGCTGGTCTCCGTACGGCGCCATTGGCCGTGCACATTTAACGCATGCGGGACGCTTGATCATTTCGATTTTTTTGCTGCACGCAATGCACAAATAGGTTTCGTCTAAAACTAAGGGAATGCGGCAAGCTGCGCAGGAGGCCGGATAAAGAAGACGCGCAGCGCTTCGCAAATAGGATTGGAATCGAACTCCGAAACCGAACACAGGGCGTTAGTCCCCCACCACTTTTAATTTTTATGTTTTGAACAGTTTATATGACCCCCCACCACTTTAAGGTTTGTCCTAGGAGACGTTCCTTAAAGTGGTGGGGGGTGATTCCCCTCTACTTGATCTCATGAGAATGGCTCATGTGGAATGATACCTCATTTGATAAGTGGTGGGGGATTAGTCTAATGAATCCATTTGTGCCTGTCAATTCGTTCTGGTGTCAAAATCAAAATGTGCCTGGCACGTACCGTAACGATGCCATGAAAGAAGAATTTGTACGCGCGTACAAATTCTTCTTCGACGTTCTAAGACGAGGCGTTGCTGTGGGATTGTGTCTCCTATCTCCTTCTCGCAGAAAAGGTTACATCTACTACTACATCTACTGACACCTTGACAAGCGAACCAATCCCAGTATAATACAGCCGCTTGAATCGGGAAAGGAAAAGGTGATTTTGGTGCCCAGGGTTGACGTTGGCGAGCACGAACCGCTTGAGAAAGCGTTAAAGCGCCTCAAGAAAAAAATTGAACGCGAGGGCATTCTCAAAGTTTTGAAAGCTCGAAAACATTATGAAAAGCCTAGCGAAAAACGCAGGCGTAAGATGCGGACGGCGAAGAAACGTAGAATCTTCTGAGTCTCGAGCTACTTCCTTCCCATTCCCTTCCACAATTCATACGATTCCGCCAAGCTTGCCAGTGAAACAGCGAACCGTCATTGCTTTTTTAACCGTACCGTGACAACAAACGGCGGAGTTCTATGAAATATCAAAGCGTCAAAGGCATGGATGATCTCTACTCGCCCGAGGTCGAAAACTGGCAAGCGCTGGAGGCGCGTTCTCGTATTTTTTTTGAAGCGCATGGTTTTCGTGAGATCCGAACCCCGGTTTTAGAGACCACGGAACTGTTCACTCGCTCGATTGGAGAAGCGAGTGAAATTGTTCACAAGGAAATGTACACGTTTGAGGATCGTGGCGGCCGAAACCTTGCTCTTCGGCCGGAGGCTACGGCGGCAGCGGTTCGAGCGGTGCTCGAGCACGATTTGATTAGGGAAGATGAACCTCTTTATGTTTATTACATCGGCGCGATGTTTCGTGCGGAGCGGCCACAGGCCGGTCGGAGGCGCCAATTCCATCAAATCGGTGTGGAAACTTTGAATACCCGCTCCCCCGCCAACGACGCAGAACTTGTGATCATGGCAAAAAACTATTTCGAGTGGTTAGGCCTGAAACGATTCAAAGTGAAGGTGAATCATTTAGGTTCTGCAGACGATCAACGACGCCTGACTCGGACTCTGACTCAGTATTTTAAGCCGCTCGTCCAAAATCTCTGCAAAGATTGCCAATATCGGTTTGATCGAAATGTCCTCAGAATTTTTGACTGCAAGGTAACATCGTGCCAACCTCTGATCGAAAAGGCTCCGAAGCAAGAGCTTTCGGGAAGTGCTCGATCTGATTTCGACACGATCCTTTCTATCCTCGGCGAGGCCCAAGTACCGCTTGAGGTGGAACATAGGCTCGTCCGTGGACTCGACTATTATTCAGGCTGTGTTTTTGAAGTGACGGCGGAAGGGTTGGGGGCACAGGATGCGGTGCTTGCCGGCGGGCGTTATGATTCGCTGATTCAAGACCTGGGAGGGCCAAATCGAGGGGCGGCGGGATTTTCCATTGGCGTCGAACGATTATTAACTGCCTTAAAAGCAGCAGGCACTTGTTTGGCAGATTTAAGTTGGGGGGACACAGTGTATGTGGCGGCGTTGAAACACGGCGAAGAAAGTTGCCGTTTTTATCGGTCGATCGCACTTGGTTTGGTTCAGGCGGGGAAACGCGCACATTTTTCTTTTTCGCAAACTTCGCTTTCTAATCACTTAAAGCGCGCGAGCAAGATGAAGGTTGGGTACACAATTATTGTTGGGGAAGACGAGTGGGCTGCAAGGGAAGTGAGCCTCAAGAACATGGCGACCGGGGTACAAAATCGGCTCAAACCAGAAGCGTTGGTTGAAGGTTTTAAGGATGTTTGATCGATACAACTGAAACCGAGGTTGTAGATGCTACGAACGCACACATGCGGTGAATTGAGAAAGAAGCACATCGGAAAGCACGTTACGCTTTGTGGGTGGATTGACACAAGGCGTGATCATGGCAATTTGATTTTTTTGGATGTGCGGGACAGGTGGGGAAAGACTCAGCTCGTGTTTGATTCCGAGGTGAGTCGCCAGCTGCACCGAGATGCGGAGAAGCTTCGTCCAGAGTTTGTCATTCGGGTTGGCGGCGTTGTCGGAAAACGGCCGGCCGGAACCGCGAATCCAAAGCTCAATACGGGCGAGATTGAGGTTCGAGTAAATGAAATGGAGGTCTTAAACGCTTCGGAGACACCTCCTTTTGAAATTCTTGATGAGTCGAACGTGTCTGAAGAGATCAGGTTGAAATACCGGTACCTCGATTTGCGGCGGCCGTCGATGCTGAGGCGGTTGGAGATTCGGAGTCAAGTGGTCCAAGTCGCTCGCGAGTATTTTAAGGAACACGATTTTATCGAGGTCGAAACTCCAATCTTGACGAAGAGTACTCCGGAAGGCGCACGAGATTTTTTGGTGCCGTCACGGTTGAGTCAGGGCACTTTCTACGCGCTCCCCCAGTCGCCGCAGTTGTTTAAACAGATGTTGATGGTTTCGGGTGTGGATCGGTATTTTCAATTAGCGCGCTGTTTTCGGGATGAGGATCTTCGAGCCGATCGCCAACCGGAACACACCCAGATTGATGTCGAGATGTCTTTTGTGACAGAAGACGATGTGATTTCCGTGATCGAGGGTCTTCTTGTGCGGGTGGTAAAAGCGGTGTGCGGCGTGAGTTTGAAACCACCCCTTCAAAGGCTAAGTTATCTTGATGCGGTAGATCGTTACGGGACCGATGCGCCAGATATCAGATTTGGTCTCGAATTGGTTGACGTGACCTCGATTTTAGAGCGCTGTGAGCTTAAAATTTTTAGGGACGTCATTGCATCGAAAGGTATGATCAAAGGGATCAATGTAAGAGGCCGTGATTTTTCTCGTCAAGAGTTAGACGGATTAATCGTCAAGGCGAAAGAACTTGGTGCTCAAGGGCTCGCTTGGTTGAAAGTTACGACAAGGGGTTTTGAGTCGCCGATTGCGAAGTTTCTTGCTGAAAGCGAACAAGACGAGTTGCGCCGCGCATTTTGTTCCGAGGCCGGCGACACGATCTTTCTCTTGGGAGGTGAGTGGCGAACGGCTTCTACTGTTTTAGGCGCTCTTCGCAGTCATCTGGCGAAAGACTTGAAGCTCGTTAAGACCAAGGATCCTGCTCTCCTCTGGGTAGTGAATTTTCCTCTGTTTGAGTTTAGTGAAGCGGAAAAGCGGCTTGAGTCGCTTCACCATCCCTTTACGGCGCCTCAAGATGCAGATGTGGGCCTACTTGACAAGGAGCCTCTCCGCGTTCGTGCCCGCGCATATGATATTATTTTGAATGGGACAGAGATTGGAGGCGGCAGTATTCGTATTCATCGAGAAGAAGTTCAAAAAAAGGTGTTTGGGGTGCTAGGGATCAGTGACCAGGAAGCCGAGGAAAAGTTTGGTTTTCTTCTGGAAGCGCTTCGATACGGCGCTCCGCCCCACGGGGGGATTGCGCTCGGTTTAGACCGCTTGTGTGCAAATTTGCTCGGTGTCGATACGATCCGCGATGTCATCGCATTTCCAAAAACGCAAAAAGGAACGTGCCTGATGACGGAAGCACCGTCCAAAGTCTATCCTGAGCAGTTGAAAGAGCTGTTCTTGCAGGTGAAGACGTAACGTCCTTTGGACGTTACGTCTTCATTGCGAGACAGCATTTCAGAGCAACGTCGAAGCAATCTGGGATCAGAGATTGCTTCGGCCTATTCTTGGGATGCTGGCCTCGCAATGACGGTTGCTAGATTGCTTCGGCCACACTACCGGCGGACAAGTCGGCCATGCTTTGGCTCGCTGCCTCGCAATGACGGTGGAGGTTGGAGTAGGAGGTTCTATTTGGAAAAAACGATTAAGCTTGCGTCTGATCAAGAAGCCATTGCGCTGTATGGCAACCTCGATGAAAGATTGCGGTATGCAGAGGAGACATTCAAAGTTCGCGTCTCGGCTCGAAATTACAGGCTCACGGTTTCAGGTGCGAAAGGGAGCGTAGAGCAGGCAGTTGAGTTTTTTCAAAGCGAGCTCGAACGCATCCGATCAGGGAATGGTTCTGACTCACGTCCATCAAGGCCGCCCTCTGATGCGGCGGGTACTCCAAGCGCTACGAACTTTTTTCTGAAAGGCAAGGTGATCCAGGCCAAAAGCAAAAATCAAGAAGCGTACCTCAAGGCGATCCAAACGTATGACCTTGTCATCACCATTGGACCGGCTGGAACGGGAAAAACCTATTTGGCAATGGCCTCCGCGATTGACGCGCTGAAGCGGAAGAAAGTGGGCCGTCTCATCCTGACGAGACCGGCGGTAGAAGCGGGTGAAAGTTTGGGTTTCTTACCAGGCGATTTGTACGCCAAAATTAATCCTTACCTACGGCCCTTGTACGATGCGCTGTACGACATGATGGATTTTGAGGAAGCCGCTCGATATCTCCAGCGCGGGACGATTGAAGTGGCGCCGCTTGCGTATATGCGCGGCAGAACCTTAAATGATAGTTTTGTGATCCTGGACGAAGGCCAGAATTGTACGCACGAGCAAATGAAAATGTTTCTCACCCGCCTCGGACTTTCTACTCGGGCGGTCGTGACCGGAGATATTACCCAGATCGATTTACCTCGGGGAAAGCGTTCGGGTCTTGTCGCAATTCAGCGGATTCTGCACGAAGTAAAAGGGATTCAATTTTCCTACTTTGATGAACGGGATGTCGTTCGACATCCACTCGTTCAAGAAATTATCAAAGCCTACGACAAGCATGACCGGTAAGCCCGATGCGGCTGAGGCACTCAATCAGGTTGTCGTCACCAAGCACAATCCTTGCCAGCGGATCCGAAAAAAAAATGTAGCGGCTTTGGCCCAATTGTTCTTGAAGAAGCTTGGATATTCCAAGATACTCGTCAGTATCGTGTTTGTTTCGGATCACGAGATGAAGCGGTTAAATCAACGTTATTTGAATCATCCATGGTCAACGGATGTGTTGGCGTTCCCATTGGACGATCCGCGGTTGGCTATAGATACGGTGTCGAGACGCCGTCGTATGGGGAGAACCGTGTTCCTTGGAGAGATCTTCATCTCACCCCGGCGTGCCCGAGTTCAGGCCAAGCATTTGAAAGTTTCCATGAGCGAAGAACTGGCCCGCTACGTTTGTCACGGAATTCTTCATTTATCAGGTTATTCGGATCATACGCGCTACGGCGAGCAACGGATGCGTCGAGCAGAAGACCAGCTTCTCAGACTTGTTCCTGCCAATACGCGAAGGATCGTCTGACATGGCAATTCTTGCTACGGAAGCGTTCGTTTTGAAACGTTCGCCGTTTCGTGAGACCTCACTCCTCGCCACTTTATTTTCGCGCACGGCTGGAAAAATGAAGATCCTGGTCAAAGGTGTGCGAAGGGATAAAAATGCACTTGCGGCTGTCCTGGAGCCTTTTTCGCACATCTCCGTGGTGTATTATGAAAAGGTCAAATCAGATGTGCATTTGGCTTCCTCGGTGGGCATTGTCGATCCTTATTCAACGTTGCGGAGGCAGTTAGATCGAATGAGTTATGCCAGTTACATCACGGAACTTGTGGACACGTTATTTGGCTTTGGTGATCCTCATGACGAAGTGTTTCATTTGCTGGCTCACGCATACCGGCTTTTAGAGCGATGTTCACCGCCGGTGGTCGCGCGCGTTTTTGAGGTGAAGATACTTGAACAGGTGGGTTGGTTACCCGTTTTGACTCGGTGTGTTCTCTGTGGATCTGACGCGGCTCGGCAAGTCTTCTTTAGTCCGCGGAACGGAGGGATTATTTGTGCTCTGTGCGACCGCGGCGAACCGGGATCGGTACCCATCTCTCAGGGGACTCTACGGAGTCTCCTTTTTTTCAAAGACCACGAGATTCAGGAAGCGGTAAAACTTCGCATCGGTCGCCTGACAGAGCGCGAGCTCGAACGAATTGGAGAGCGTTTTCTGAAGTACCATTTAGATTACGCCCTCAGGTCTCCCCGATTCATTGCCGAAGTCCAGCCTATGTTTAAAAGATAACAAGCGCCCACTCATCTCGCTCGATCCATCGCTGCGCTCAGGATGAACCATCGGGCTCCCTTAAAAAACTCGTTGATGCCTCACCTTATTATCTGCACAAAGTGCTATTTAAGTCGGATTATTAAGTCCTATCCACATAATAAGTTACGCGTGCGTTTGACACTCTGTTAAGCCCGTGGTAGCTTTTAAGTGAAAGTGCGAAAGAGTATTTTTTTTGGGCATTGGTTTTAGACGTTTATAAAACTTAAAAAACTCTGTAAGCACCATGATGGACAATGCCAACAAATATCTATACTTCGATATTCCGAAGCAGGAACGCGATTCCGCGATTGCCTTCCTTTTGGACGCCTTGTTGAAGTCCAAGCGCGCTTGTGAGCTGTCGGTTTCAAATCAAGCTGAGTTTGACGAAGACGTCAATATTTATCTTGCTCACCTATTGTTTGCCGCGTCTCTGCCTGATTATCAAAAAGCGATCGAACGCTACCTGAGTACCAATATCAGCGAATTGACGGAGCTTGTAGAACGCAATGATGACCGGATCGTCCGATATTTCATATACAAGGTGAACGCGGATCACCTGTTGGTTCACCTTGGTATTTTCCAGGATTTAGAAGCTGGGAAACATCTCTACGGGAAATCGAATGAGCAATACGCGAGTATGGGACAGAATTATTATCGCCAAGCCGCTGATTACAATCAGCGGATTTATAGGAGACAAACGGCGATCGGGTCGGTCCTTGGAAAACTGGCGCATCGGTTTTCACGTTATCAGGCGGTTCTTCGTTTCGCACGAAAGGAATTTTTTCATTTTGCCAATCATTTCCGCGACGACGATTTTGTGAAATTTTGCGCTGCACTTAAGAAGTACGAACGGGATAAGTTTGTGACAGAAACTCGTGACCGGTTTTTGGATTGTTATTGTGAATGGAAGAGAACCAAATCGCCTGAAGCCCGTGAGCGGCTCATGGAAATTGTCAAGGAACTGAAGCGGGTCGATTCGGCCTTCACGTTTCGGATAGATTGAGGTGTTCCGATGAAAGCATTAAGCAGTCTATTCAAACCCAAACAACGTCGGCAACATAGCGCTCAAAACGTCGAAGTACGGTTTCTCAGGCTCTACTCGAGGTGGCATGAGACGCATGACCTGACGCTCAGAAAAAGATTATTTGTCAAGCTGCGTTTGCTCATGCGTGAGATACCGGATTTCGATATCAGAAATCGGTTTCGACAAGCCTTTTAACTTGTCCTCCTTGGACCGAAAACCATGAAGCTCAGCAAAGAGGTTCTGTTCCAGTTGGAGGACGATGAAGACCTCCAGGCGGCCATCAAAAGGATACAGGATGAGTTTTTAGACCTTTATTCCTTATATCAAAAAATGGGCAGTACCTGGATCAAAGAAGAACTCCTCCACAAGGCCTACGAATTACACGTTCTTGATTCGAGCTTTACCTTCCATATTTAATGCGCGGTAGGGTAGGCATACCTTCGTGTGTTTCCGTGGTAGTCCTCAGGTGCCGGAGATTTGACAGCGCTGAGAGGCTCTGTTATAATTCCGCTCCCTAAGTTATTTTAATTCAAGGGATTGCGTAAAATGAAGCAGTTAAAGCGAGAATTTGAACCCTCCCAACGGCTTAAGAAACTTCCTCCTTATCTCTTTGTTGAGATTGATCGACTCAAACGGGAGCTTTTGGCTCGGGGCAAGGACGTGATAGACCTTGGAGTCGGCAATCCAGATCTGCCGACTCCCTCGTTTATTATTGACGAACTCGGCCGAGCAGCGCGGGATCCCCGAAATCATCGGTATACCCTGGATCAGGGGATGCCGGAACTCCGGCGCGCCATTACCACCTGGTATCGAAGCCGTTTTGGAGTCACGCTCGATCCGGAACGCGAAGTTCTTCCCTTGATTGGTTCCAAAGAGGGGATTGGTCACATTCCGCTCGCCTTGGTCAATCCAGGAGACGTTGTGTTAGTGCCTGATCCCTGTTATCCAGTTTACAAATCGGCCGCATGGTTTGCCGGAGGGGAACCCGTTCTTCTGCCGCTCTTAGAAGAAAATGGTTTTTTGGTTGATTTTGAGGCGATCGAAAAAGGTGCTTTGGAGCGCGCGAAACTTCTTTACTTAAATTATCCCAATAATCCGACCACTGCTTGTGCTGAAAAAGATTTTTTTGTCCGTGCTGTAAAACTGGCACGTGAGTATGGTTTTACGATCTGTCACGACGCTGCGTACACGGAAATTGCGTTTGATGGATTGCGTCCCTCAAGTTTCCTCGAAGCAGACGGTGCCAAAGAGATAGGAGTTGAGTTTCACTCTTTGTCAAAAACATTCAACATGGCGGGATGGCGAATCGGATTTGCGTGTGGAAATGCGAAGGTGGTCGAACTTTTGGGGAAGGTCAAGTCCAATCTTGACTCAGGCGTTTTTCAGGCGATTCAGCTTGCCGGAGTCGCTGCGCTCGAAAGAGGTGAGGAATGCATCAAGAAAAATCGCGCGGTTTATGAACACAGGCGGGATATTCTTGTGGACGGGTTGAATGCGATTGGATGGAAAGTGCCGAAACCGAAGGCGACACTTTACGTCTGGGCTCCTTCACCTCCTGGATTTACTTCTCAAGAATTGGCCGCTCATTTGCTCAAGGAAGCGAATGTGGTCGTTACTCCCGGCAATGGTTTTGGTCCGAATGGCGAAGGCTATGTGCGCATGTCGGTCACGATCGGAGAAGACCGTTTACAGGAAGCGGTCGATCGGATCAAAAAACTGCACAGTCGTTAGCATTGGGCGATGTCCGTTATCGCATATATTGGCGTCGGGTCTAATTTGGGTGATCGGCGGCATCTGATTGAAAGCGCCCAAGAGGCGCTTGCGACTAAGCCGGCCATTAAATTTCTGCGAACTTCTCCTATTTATGAGACACGCCCCATTGGCGGTCCGCCGCAAGGGATGTATTTAAACCGCGTTTGGGAAATAGAAACGGATTTGAGTGCCGGGGAATTGTTGCACGTGCTTTCAACCATAGAAAAGCTTATGGGACGCCAACGCCGTCAAAAGAATGAGCCGAGGACAATCGATCTCGACCTTCTTTTTTACGGCGACGAGGTCGTCAAAGACGCCGGCTTAGTGGTCCCACACCCCAGACTTCATGAGCGTTGGTTCGTCCTGAAACCGCTTTGGGATCTTCGCGCTGATTTCGTCCACCCCGTTTTTAAGAAAAGCGTTTGTGAATTGTTAGATCAAATCCGTGAAGGTTCTGAAAAGCGCTAAACGATTGACGAGCGTCATCGCCCGCTTTAAGAAAAAAGGGAAGCGGATCGGGTTTGTTCCTACGATGGGTTTTCTTCATGAAGGACATCTGTCGCTCGTTCGGAAAGCACGCCGCGAGAATGACATCGTGGCCGTCAGTATTTTTGTGAATCCGACGCAGTTTGGACCCCACGAGGACTACCGGCGTTATCCGAGACATCTTGCACGGGACACAAGGCTTTTGAAACGCGAGGGCGTAGATTATCTTTTTGTTCCTTCTCGGAGTTCGATTTATCCCAGTCACTTCCGCGATTACGTACGTCCCGGCCCATTGGCGAGATATCTGTGCGGTCCCAAAAGGCCGGGGCACTTCCGCGGCGTTGCCACAGTGGTGAAGCGCCTCTTTGACATCGTCGCACCGTACGCCGCTTATTTTGGCGAAAAAGATTATCAACAGGCCAGAATCATTGAATCTATGGTCAAGCGATTTCAGCTGCCGGTCCGGATCAAAACGAGCCCGATTGTGCGAGAGCAAGATGGACTGGCGATGAGTTCCAGAAACCGCTATCTTTCAAGGGAGGAACGCATTTCAGCCCGTTTTCTCTATCAAGCTTTGCTTCTCGCTCGAAAACTGGTTCGACAACAGGGTGTCCGCGACGTAAGAAGGGTCAAACAGGCGGTTCAAAATGTACTTGCGCCGCATGTAACCAAAATCGATTACGTTGCCATCGTTCACCCCCAAACGCTCAAACCCTTGAAACGAGTGAACCATTCAGCACTGATCGCGCTTGCCTGTTACGTTGGCCGGACGAGATTGATTGATAATATGGTGGTGAGGGTTTAAAATGGAAATGATGAGTTGTTGCGAATCAGTGTGCCGAAGCAAGGTCGAAGCAATTGTATCCTGATCGTCATTGCGAGGCAGCAAGCCAAAGAGATGCCGAAGCAATACGCCACTTCTGTCATTGCGAGGCCAGCAACCCAAGGATGGGCCGAAGCAATCTCCATCCGAGATTACTTCGTCATTGCTGGGTACGCTTCCTTGTAATGACGGCGCTATTGGATTGCTTCGGCAATGCTTTGGTTCTCTGCCTCGCAATGACGAATGTGCTATGATCCGCGAAGTATTAAAATCAAAAATTCATCGTGCTACGATTACAGATGCGAACGTCAATTATGAAGGCAGCGTCACGATCGACGAAAAGCTGATGGATGAAGCCAATATCGTAGAGTGGGAAAAAGTGCTGATTGCCAATCTCGCGAACGGTTCACGCGTCGAAAGCTACGCCATTCCCGGTCCATGGGGTTCCGGTGTCGTGTGTGCGAATGGGGGAGCCGCGATTCAGAATCATGTCGGTGATACCGTTTTAATTATGAGTTTCTGTACCTTGAGTGAGCATGAGCGAAAACGGCATCGCCCGAAGATCGTTAAAGTGGATCGTCAAAATCGTCCGATTCCATGACGGGGAATCTGATTGCTATCTGACGCTCGTCCTCATCTTCTTGTCGCTGATCAAAAGCTGTGCCTTCCTCCATTAGGTCGTATGGAAGCCAAAATCGTTGTTTGCGGTGCCCGCGAACATAACCTAAAGAATATTAACGTCGAGATCCCGCGGAACCGGTTCGTTGTCATCACGGGACTCTCTGGATCCGGGAAGAGTTCACTCGCTTTCGATACCCTCTATGCTGAAGGACAGCGCCGCTATCTGGAAAGCCTTTCTTCTTATGCCCGCCAATTTTTGGAGCGCTTAAAGAAGCCGGACGTCGATTCCATCTCAGGTCTCTCACCCAGTCTTGCCATTGACCAAAGAGCGATCCCACGGAATCCACGTTCCACGGTCGCAACCGTCACGGAAATTTACGATTACTTGAGGCTTCTTTATGCGAAAGTGGGCGAAGTGTTCTGCCCCCAGTGTGGACGCCGAGCCGGGCAGCAGTCTCTTCAAGAGATTGTCTCTCAGATTGAGTTGGTTGCGCAAGGTGGTCAAGTCGGTATTTTTGCGCCGCTCGTTCGCGGCCGAAAGGGGGAGTATCACAAATTCTTTCAGGGTATTCTCAAGAAAGGTTTCTCACGCGTTCGCGTCGATCAAAAGATTTATGACCTTCATCAATCTGTGAAGATTTCCAAAACGAAACGGCACGATATCGAAGTCTTGGTGGATACGACCGAGGTGGTACCCCGCAATGTCGAGCGGGTGAGAGAATCGCTCAAAACAGCGATGGATTTGGCGAATGGGGTGTGTCTTGTTCAGGTTGTCTCAAAAATGGGCCCGCGGCGCGGATCGGATCGTAAATCAAGCGCCTCTTCGAAAGAATATTTTTTTTCGCAAAAGCGGATGTGTCCGCGCTGCGGAATCAATTTTAAAGATTTGGCTCCCAATGTGTTTTCGTTTAACAGTCCGTACGGTGCTTGCGAACGGTGCCGCGGGATTGGGCGGCTTTCGCAAGTGATTGCGCACCGGGTTATTGGCGATCCGTCAAAGCCGCTTTTGAAAGGAGCGATCAATGAGGAAATCTATTTCTCATTCAATCAATATGTCATTGAGGATCTGATTTATGAACTCAAGGAACATTTTAAGTTCGATCTCTCAACCGCTTACGGGGATTTGTCCTCGGAAGTTAAAGAGGCCCTTTTTTGGGGAACTGGCGAAATTACGGGTTTGATTCAGGAATTAGAAGATCTGTACTATTCGACTTCTTCTGAGAAAATCAAACGCGAGATTCGTAAATTCATACGGGAGGATGTTTGTTCCGCCTGCCGCGGTGCGCGCCTAAAACAGGAATCGTTAGGAGTCAGAGTTCAAGGTAAAAATATTGTCGAGATGTGTAGTCTCTCCATCGAAGAAGTGGTTTCATTTTTCAACTCCATCGACTTTCATGGAAAGGAAAAGGTGATTGCAGAGCCCATCCTCAAGGAGATTCGAGAGCGGCTTCGTTTTTTAGATCAGGTGGGTTTAAATTATTTAACGCTCGACCGTTCCGTCACCACGCTCGCCGGCGGGGAATTACAGCGGATCCGTCTCGCAGCACAAATAGGAGTGGGGCTCACGGGGGTGCTTTACGTCTTGGATGAACCTACGATTGGGCTTCATCCAAAGGACAATGAGAAATTGCTCGGCGCACTGACGCGGCTCAAAGACTTAAACAACACGCTCATTGTCGTTGAACACGACGAGCAAACGATGCGCCATGCGGACTGCATCATTGATTTAGGACCAAGGGCAGGTCGTGAAGGTGGGGAACTGATGGCAGTGGGAGATGTCAAGCGCGTGAGCGAGACTCACGAGTCCCTGACTGGGCGATACTTGTCCGGCCAACTTTCTATCCCGATACCGCGGCAGCGTAAGGATTATCGAAAAGCTGAGTTCATTATGATCAAAGGTTGTGCAGAGCATAACTTAAAGCAGATTGACGTCCGGTTTCCCTTAGGCTGCCTTATCTGTGTCACAGGTGTTTCGGGCTCTGGTAAGAGCACCCTGGTGCACGATATCCTGTTTAAGGCCGTCCACAACCAAATTTGGAAAACGGATTATGCGACCGGCATGTTTCGTTCGATTTCGAACCTAGATCGGATTGATCGGATTGTCTCGATCGATCAAGCGCCCATTGGCCGCACCCCTCGATCGAATCCTGCAACGTATACGGACGTCTTTACTGCGATCCGGAAGCTCTTTGCGCAAACCCATGAAGCACGCCTCAGAAGTTTTAGCCACTCGCGGTTTAGTTTCAATTTGAAAGGGGGACGTTGTGACATCTGCCGCGGCGAAGGTTATCAAAGACTCGAGATGAGCTTTTTGCCCGACGTCTACGTATTATGTGAAGCGTGTTTGGGCAAACGTTACAATGAACCGACTTTGAACGTGAGATACAGAGGTAGAAATATTGCTGATGTTTTGGATTCGTCCGTCGGGGAAGCGCTTGAATTTTTTTCACCCGTTCCTCAAATCCGCGAGCGCTTGCAGCTACTCGACGAAATTGGATTGGGATACTTGAAGTTAGGGCAGCCTTCGACCACGCTTTCGGGCGGCGAGGCCCAGAGAATCAAGCTAGCCAGTGAGCTTCAAAAACGCTCGACTGGGAAGACGCTTTACATCTTGGACGAACCGACAACAGGCCTTCATGCAGCGGACATCGCGAATTTGCTCAAAGCACTTTTTCGTTTGCGCGACGGTGGTAATACGGTGATCGTGGTTGAGCACAACTTAGAAGTCGTCAAGATGGCGGACTACATTATTGACCTTGGGCCTGAAGGTGGAGATAAGGGAGGGGAGGTGGTTGGAGCAGGGTCACCAGAAGAAGTGGCAATGGAGCAGAGTTCATATACAGGTGGCTATCTCCGTAAGTACCTTCATACGAATGAGTTATAGCGACGCTTTTTTCTCAGTTTATTTTTTGACTTCTGTACGAATTCCATGTATACTTATTTTACTATTACAATAATTGTTAATTTGTTTTGCCTATGATAGCTAAGCGTTTGTAAATGAGGGTACAAAGTCATTGCGCACAACGCTAACTTTTAGAGAGAGTAGAGGTAAACGTGAAGTGAGTGGCTTTAGCAGAAGCAAACACAGTTTTTGCTTTCGTGTCGTTGCCTTTACACTCGTCCTGTCTTTACTTCACTTTCAAGTTTTTCAAAGTTTCCCGCTGTGGATTTTATTTGAGCCAGATGCTTTCGCCTCACACGAGATCTCCTCAAATCCTGCTGATCCCGATGACCACGTTTTGCCCGAGATACCGGTTCCTGAATTGGATCAACCGGAAGATGTTGATCTCGTAATTCCTAGTATTGCGGATATTTCGGGTATTGACTTTTTGATGGGCTCACCGATATCAAGGGTGCTTTCTGTGGTTACGGGGTCTGAAGGAGTATCGGGTGAGGCTCGGAAACTGGGCGGTGCCGCGCCAAACCTGGATAGTGAGAAGAGACTTCTCGAGGGGCTCATTCGGGATTTAGATAATTGTCGGTCGGAGAGTAAGAAGGGAACGGATGAGTGCAAGAGCCTCGAAGAGGCGATCGATGCGCTTCGACGGCAAATCAAAAACGCGTCGATTGCTGGTCCTGCTTCCAGTGGCGAGACCGGTGGGCAAGAAAACCTTGGCAGCGAAGCTGCAGCCGGATCGGACGTTCTGCCACAGAGCAATACACAAATTACGCCCAGCCCAACGCCTGCCGTGTCACCATCGCCGTCACCGTCAACTTCACCATCACCTTCACCAATTCCTAAGCCATCTCCAGAAGATTCTCCGGCGCCGACTTCGTCACCTTCACCGGTTCCTACGCCTGTTCCGTCAGATTCGCCGTCTCCATCCCCTTCCAGTTCTCCGGATGGTAGTGATAAGTCAGAAGGGAGCGCGGAGCCGGAATCTTCTCAGGAGGTTTCTCAAGATGGAGATGTACCAAGGGACCTTGCAGAATATTCCTTTGATGAGGCTCGTGATTATTTGGTTCCCGATTATGCGGCGGCGGTGATTGTAACCGAATTGAGTGGCGACCATTTAAGGAAGCTTGTCGAGGGGGCCATCGAGGTTGGTATCGCGGTGATTGGTGGAAGTATCGTTCTTTTTACGAGCGGAGACCAGGACGAAATTCGTGTCCATCCGGTTGTCCGTGATTTGCTTTCGTACGCTTCGGTCGTGGCGCACGTGCATCTTGGGAGCGCGAGCCCGACGCCGAGCGTATTGGACCTTGCTCAAGCCGGTGCTGAGGTTGAATATCTGGTAGGTGCGGAGGGTATTTATGCTTTCAATCAGGAAGGGGTCATCAACGACGCCGCGTATGAATACGATTTCTTGGCCGACCGCATCGCGGAAGTTTCTTCATCAAATGAATCAACCGCCGGAACGCGCAATCTTTTAAATCAATTTATTGAAGCGATCGACCAATACAACCAGGATCCGAATCACAACGTCTTGCTCCGCGCAAGCCCAACCATTCTTCCGGGTCAGGGTTATTTAGGTCAATGGGATGGTTCAAAGTGCCCCTTTGGAGGGTGCATCACGCTCGAGCAAAAGTCATCTTCAGAGTTTCGCTTTACGTATGATATTACGAGGCCCGACACTTACGGAGGTGCTTTTATTAAGTTTGACCCGACTGTGAAAGCAGATCGAATTGACCGGTTTGTGTTCGAAATGGTCACAGACAATCCATGCACCTTGGGTGCTTGTATCAAAATTGAGTTTAAGGATTCGAGCGGTCAAGCCTTGGCGTTTTTTCGAGGCAGACGGAGTGCTGGGACTCAAGAAATCGTGGTCACTCACGATGAGCTAGCTGCTGAGAATTTAAGAAGGTTTCGTGCAGGACAACCCACCGTTAATCTTGACGATCTTCGAGAGATCGTCTTTGTCATTGACGCCGAGGTGTCATTTGGCCATTACTTGGGTTTCGTGGAGATCAAAACCGGAGGCCTTCACTACACGAAGCCGGTAAGCTCGAGGCCATATGATGGGACGCGTTTGACGAATCTTGCGGGGCCACAGGAACTTTGGCCACCGGAACTTTCAACTAACACAGGCTCCACATTCGGAAAAGCGCAGGCTAACGGAATCATTACCCACGACCAAACGTCACCCAATAATTTTTCATGGCATTATGATTTTCCTCCCGATGGGGACATTGTTGACGATGATTTCGTCTGGACGCAAATGGGCTGGGGATACTTTGAGGACCTTAATGACGATGGCAGGCCCGACGAACCCCGCAAGTTTATTGGAACCCCGCAAAATCTGTCCGCTGGCTACACACTTGCGATCAATGGGCCTGCAGGCAAACGAATCAAAGCCGAGGGCGACGACGTTAATGGACTTCGTGCGTCATTCTGGCTGGAACTCACCGGCGAGTGGAAGAATTACACACTCGACTTTGCCAGCTCGGATCATCACATTAATTTTGACGAGACTCAAATTGTGCAAATTAACCTCGTCGGGGATATCCCGAACCTGGTTCGCCGCGGCGTCTTCTCTCGCTCTGGCGACATCTCCGTCGAAACCCGCGGCCTGCAGTTAATCCCCCAGGTCGCAGCCCAAGACCAGGGCCCG
>MHFT01000054.1:27819-28399 GCA_001804315.1 Omnitrophica bacterium RIFCSPLOWO2_12_FULL_50_11 | reverse complement strand
AAGACCAGGGCCCGATAACGGATCTTGACGCTATCGGCATAGGTGTGAGTGCTGGAGAGATGGATCCCCATAGTGTGATCACCAATTTCCGGATGCCCAATTCCAATCAGATCCTCTTCCACCACAGCCTTGATTTAAATGCGAAGCCCCCCAAAGACTTTGGGGGAGTGATTCTGGTGGGGGATATTAAAAACCCATTTCCTATTCCAGCTGATGGACTTATCTTTGAAGTCTTAGGCACCCCGGGCGCCATAAAGGTCTCTGTCTCAGATGATGTCCAAAGGGGTAGCAATGATGATGGAAGCCCCCGATTCCGAGGAGTCTCTATTCTCTTTACAGGCATTACGGCTACAAAGCGATTCATTCGAATCACAAGAGACGACCTCACGAAAGCTCTTTCTACCTTTCATCCAGACAAAGTCACGACCCTTGCCTTTGTCATTGACCCCGGCACCTTCCCTAAAGATGCCCAAGGCAAGCCAATTGTTACCTCAGGAGACGTGACCATTAACACGAAGAATGTCCTCCTCATTCCTGAACGCCCAGCCCAAGACCAGGGCCCGATAACGGATCTTGACGC
>MHFT01000054.1:0-27809 GCA_001804315.1 Omnitrophica bacterium RIFCSPLOWO2_12_FULL_50_11 | reverse complement strand
TGAACGCCCAGCCCAAGACCAGGGCCCGATAACGGATCTTGACGCTATCGGCATAGGTGTGAGTGCTGGAGAGATGGATCCCCATAGTGTGATCAGCGATTTCCGAGTTGACAATTTTAGGCTGCCTGACTCCAGTGAAATCACCTTCAGCCATTTGCTTGACTTAAAGGCGGAGCCCCCCAAGGACTTTGGGGGGGTGATCCTGATTGGTGATGTCAATAAACCCTTTGCGATTCCAGATGAAGGACTCATATTTGAGGTACGGGGCACACCAGGCGCCTTGAAAGTCTCAGTTTCGGATGATGTTCCGAGCGGCCGCTTCAACGAGGATGGCACACCGCAGTACAAAAGTGTGTCGATTCTCTTTACCGGCATTACTTCTACGAACCGCTTCATTAAGATTACGAGAGATGACCTCGGAAAGGCCCGTTCTTCATTTCATCCGGATAAGATCACGAGTCTTAGTTTTGTCATTGACCCAAGCACCTTTCCGAAAGATGCCGAAGGCAAGCCGATCGTGACATCAGGAACGGTGAAGGTTTTCACGATACATGTAGTTGTAATCCCCGAGATTCGTCCGGGGAATCAAGCGGCAGCCGTAGTGCAGCTTCCTGCGGTGTTCCCTGGAGAATTCGAGAGCACTGAACAGAAGGGAACTGTGAAGACAGCCGAAGTGGAGATTCAACCGATTTCAATTTCACAACTGGAAGTCGCATACACAGGGAGAAATAAGCGTTCTTTCGGCGGGACTGTTTTTGTTTATGGCAAGAAAATAGGACTGGTTCCTGGCGATGCGAATCGGGATGGAAAATTCGGTACAGGGGATCTTGTAGCGGTCTTTGGTGTGGGGAAATATGAAACGGGCGAGCTCGCGACTTGGGAAGAAGGCGATTTTAATGGCGACGGAAAGTTTGACTCTGGCGATTTAGTCACCGTTTTCAGCGAGGGCGGTTATGAAAAAGAGCCACCCGCACGAGAGTCGATTGACCTCACGCGACTTTTCCCTCGGGGCTTAACGTTCAAAGTAAGTAGCGATACGCTCAAAAAAGTGCGTTTTGAAATCAAAGATGCGTTTGACAGAGCTTTCAAGGCGGACCTCATTGGGCTTACCAATAGACCTCAAGTCTATCAAATTGACTTTAACTCGATCGATCTGCGCGATGCACTGCGTAATATCGACCTAAGAAATGTGATCGAGATCGTTTTTGCTATTGCAGGAGAGACAAACGAGGGACAGGAGCACAAGCTCAATATTGATTGGGGTGAATGGCTAATTGAGCAAAGGGTCACCCCCCAGGATTACAATGCAGATCTGATCACAGACCTGCCCGGCACCCCCGTGGTTGCCGGAAATGCCGGGTCCACGTTGGCAGGGAAGGAGAACGTACATGGAATAATTGGAACCCTTACCTTGTCGCCGGACGAGTTTTCGTATGGCTACGAACTTCCTAATGACGAGCCGGCGGAGACAGCTAAAGACGATGACCTCGAGCCGGGTCCGGACGATGAAATTAATGACGACTTTGTCTGGGGCGAATTGAGCTGGGGCTTTTTTAAGCCAAACGGCGCATTTTTCAGGGACGCTCAAGATCTTGGCGACTCAGTCACTTTTGCCGTGGAAGGGCTAGAGGGCACTGACTTGACAGGCAAGGAGCTCAAAGTCGAGGTCTTCGACGCGGACCGAAACAAAGCCGTCTTTATTTTTGAACTCGTCAACGGCAAACACAATTACACGATGAATTTGAACACGGCAACCAATGATAAGCTTCCACGCAAATTTAATCCTGACCGAATCGCGCAGATCCTTTTTGTTTCGGATGTGGAGAGGATGGGCGAGGTGGGCGTCCTTAGAATTGAGGCGCACGGGATCCGATATGTTGTGCCGGTAGATGGGACAAGGTACGACCCCAATGTGCTCACTCAGCTCACGAACACACCTGACTACTTTGTTCGAACGAGCTCCATATTTGGCAGAGCTGGTGCACATGGCACGATTATTCGCCAACAAACCTCAGCGGATGAATTTTCATACACCTACAGGTTCCCCAACGAGCCGGAGATCGACGTTGACGCAGGCGGAGATGACGACGACACGGCCGGTCTTGCCGACGAAATCAATGATGACTTTGTCTGGGGCGAATTGAGCTGGGGCTATATTGACAAGAAAGGCGACTTCATCGGGAAGCCTCAGGATTTGCGCACCGGTTACACGTTTGCTGTCGATGTGCCTCAGGGTTGTCCTCAGGGTTGTGTATTAAGAGCCGAAGTCGTTGATGCCCAGGGCGACCGTGCGTACTTTGACTTGAAACCGACTGAGGGGCTCGGGCCATTACAAAATTACACCTTGAACCTTGCGGATGCGAAACTGCCGGCCGTATTCGATGAGAGCAAGGTGGGCCAGATCATTCTAGTTGCCGATGTGCCCAAAATGGGGAATTCGGGTGAAGTAAGAGCGGAAACTCGAGGCCTCAAATTTACTCCCGTCATCGGTCCGACGGATGGGTTAACGCCCGATAAGATTTCACGCGTGCCGGGTATTCTCCATTTGGTCAGTTTTGGATCTGCCGGTGAGAATCCGCTGAGTCAAGTGAATATGAGGCAGACGTCTCCCACCACTTTTGACCTCATTTATAATTTCGTGGAGCGGGACAGCTTCGGCGGTTCCATTTCCAGTTTTGATGACTTTAGTAAGCCGGAAACAAAGGAAACATTCGACCTTTCCGGCTACCTGGCTGGCAAGCCACTTATTTTAGGTCTCCAAGATGCAGGGAAACCCGCCGAGGTCATCTTGCAATTGGAAAGCCTTAACCCGGATCCGAATGCGAAAGAAGACGAAAAAATCCTGAAGCGTCAAGTGATTCTCACGGGCGTTGACGCGACCGAACGCTTCTACCAAATCGATACAGCGTTGTTTGCCGGTGCGGATCTTACTAAAGTTACAGCTATGGTGCTTGTTGTGGAAGAACGCAGCGTAACCGAACCGGGCAGAAGTTCCACTCTTAAAGTTCGGCTGGGAGATCACCCGCAGATCATCGAGTATGGTGTGATCAATCCTGATCCGAGTAAGGACCGTCTCGATGTAACGATCCTCGACGGAATCCTCCGCTTGAGACCCTTTGCGTCGTTGGAACCAAATGAAGGACGTCTGGATATAGCCAATGTTTTATCGGGCAGCCGGTTCGATTTGAGTTATGACGTCACAAAGAAGAATAGCTTCGCAGGGATCTTCTCAGGTTTTGACAATCCGATTACGGATGATGTGATCGAAACGAAGGATTTGTCCTCTTTTGACGCTAATAACCTGTTTGTAATTGGTCTCAAGGGCCCAGAGGGAACGAATGTCTCATTTCAGATTAATGACGCGCGTTTTGATCAAAATGATCCGGCTCAGAAGTTTAGCGGCCGGGTCTTGTTACAGGGCATTGGCCCGAAGGAACAATTTTATGCAATTGACCTTTCGCTATTTGACAACCCAACAAATCCAAATGACGTGGATCTCACTCGAGTCAAAGATATCGTTCTCGTTTTAGAGTACCGCCAGCAGGAGGAGAAGGCCAGAACTGGTATCTTAGAAGTCCGCTTCGGCCATCAGCCGCAACCCGTCAGTCTTGGACCGGATGCAGGATTCGATCAAAACAGCGGTCAGTTGCTGCCTGCGTTTGATTCCATCTACGCAGCTGGATCGGGATCTCGAACGGCGCGTGTGATTTCGAACGGCGAGGCAGAGTTAACCTTTGATGTGAGCGCGCCGTCCTCTTCCGCAGCAGTTGTGTTCGACTATGACAACCGGGCGACGCCTGGAGCTGAGTATCAAGATCTTTCGTCGTTCGCCCAGCTTGTTTTTGGAACGATGGGGACAGGCACATCGGTCCAGTATGAAGTTTTGGACGCCGCCGGCCGAGTGGAAAGGGGGTTTTTGAAAGAGCTTTCTGCAACACCGCGTTTTTACCAGCTCTCACTGGATGATCTGGGTGTGGACACGAAACGCATCCGTTCGATCCGTCTGTTCGTCCAGGGTCAAAACGTGGATCCGAAGCAAGGAACCCTTCATTTCTGGCTTCGCGGCGTGTCGGTTCCAGAAGCCGTTCGGCAGGCAGCCATTGCGGATCAGCTGCAATATTTCAGACCGGGTGTCGGCGTAGATTCGATCACCCATTTGCCTTTCGACGATGTGAAGGCGAGCGGTTCTCCGGAAAGATCCACACAGCTGACGGCCATCGGATTTTATCTTCAAATCTTAGGCGAAGTAAGCCGTGGGCTCTTACGGAATGGGATGAGCCGTTTTGAAGCGCTCCGTGAAATACAGAGGGTTTTAGCCACCTTGACGGGGCTTCAATCTGACCCGGCAACTGCTCGAAACGGTCTGCTTTACAACCGTTACAGTCTCACGGTGCCTATTCGACCTTGGAGCGATCCTCTGACTGAGAGCTATGCTCTGATCGCGTTTGGCGATAATGCAAATTTGAGTCAAAGCCTTGCGGTCTTAATCTCAACGCTTGAACCCTTACAGCAGGGTCTTCCGGCCAATGAAGGGCTTCTCGTCTCAAGCGTGATCAGGGCTGGTGAATCCTTCTTGGACAAGCAGCGGCCGGGTTACACCGAATTTTACGATGCAGGCAGGGGACAGTTCCACGCCTCCTACGATACGAGGCCGGAGACGAGAGGCTTCACGAATTTCTGGATCGACCGCCTTGCCAATGAATTCCGTTCCGGTGTTGCGTTTGTCATATCGAGGTATGAGCCTACGCCGAATGCATGGCTGCGTGCTTGGGACAACCTGCTCGTGAGGACCAAGACGTATACCGATCAATCCCGTAATCAGGTCGCCAACTTAGCGCCGTGGGATGGCGGCGCGTTCCAAGTGTTTTGGCCGCTCCTGTGGTCCAACGAACAAAACCAGCCCAAGATGCAGGCGGCGCTGCAAAATTTCCTATACACCGCTTTTGATTTTTCTCATCAGAACCGGATTCCGGGATTTGTCTCGGCAAGCGGATTTCCAGAAGGGGGCTACGTAGGACGCGCTGGGATTCCCGTGGTCCGCGAAAGGCAAGAGCCGGTCGTATCTAACGTGGGCTCGATCTACGCTTTGGCAAGCGCCTATGTCCTGAATCCGAATCTGGTGCTCGCGTGGTTGGGAGCGATCCGTGAGCAGTATCAGGACTTAGGCCGCGTCGAAGAAGTTGGCTTTGTCGATAGTCTTCGATCCGGAACTGAATTTACGGAAACAGCGTTTGCGATTGACCAAGGCTCCACGATTTTGGGGCTTCTTGGGACGGGCGGTGCGGCGATGGATGCTTATCTTCAGTCGAGAGGCCGCCTTGCCAAATACAACTCGCTCTATGATCGCTTGAATCTTGGAATCACACGGACGACTTTGACGCCAAGCGGCCCGCCGGCCCAATTTCCGGAACGTAGTTTTGCTGTCCTCAATAACGTTGAAATTGAACGCAATATCGGCAGCACGCCTTGTGTGAATTTCAATTGTGTCGGCGACACGAACGTCTTTGGAACTTTGATCCGATACACCAACGACAATTCGGGCTTGGGCGGCCATTTATGGAAGTTGGATGAGAATTATGACGCAAGGGGCCTAAATAGCGAACTCCTGATCTCTTATTCTGGCGCGAGTTTACCGACACAGTTTATTATTCAAGTGAATGACGCGGATGACAATGAAATCTTCCGGCATCTTATAGAAACCCGTCAAACCGGAGGTGTTGTGACCTATCGAATCCCTATTTCCGACTTGATTGAGGAGGACCGCGCAGGAGATCGTGCGATCGATATCAGACAGCTTGGCAGCGTGCGGTATGTGAATCTGGTGGTCAATCCGAGCCAAGCAGGCCGTACGGCCGAGTTTACGATTCATGAAATCACGTTTCGCAAGTTTGCTCGCGAAGAACTCGCGGCGCCAGCGAGAGCAGTAGCTGCTTATGCGGCGTACATCCCGCGGGAGGCTCTAGCAAGTGTTCATGCAGTTGAAGCTCCAGTTGGTTCTTTGATTCCTGTCTTTGTGCCTGCGCTAGAAGCCGCGGAAGGGGAAGGAGAGTTACCTGTCTTAGTGCCGAGCTCATCAAGGTCCCGTACTGACTTTAGTTTCCTTAACTTTAACGTGCTCAATCTCGAGGCTCAGGGGAAATTAGCCTTTGCTTCGGTATCTCTTGAAGAGGACCCTTCTTTTGAGGACTTGATCTTCGGTTTCAAATCGAATCGTGCATTGGAAAAGGTGAAGGTCGAACTCGAAGGCCAGGGAGGTCGGAAAACCTCAGCTTACGTCACAAGGGTTGGGCCAACCGCCCAATTTTATGAGCATTTGGACAAGTCGTTTCCGGTCGACTCCGATTTATCTGGCATTCGCAGAATCGACGTGATCATTGACACGACAGAGCTAAAAACGGGTGAGACCTTAGAAGATCTTGCCCTCGAAATGGCCGTCAGCTAATCCGGTTCAAAGTATTTGAACTTCGGGGTGTCATCTGCTATTATGACTCTGCTGTTTAGCGAGGGAAGTCGCGATGATCACAGAGATCGGTATCACGGCAGGGGAGATTTGGCACTATTTGGATCGGCACGAACGTGCAACGCTCGATCAGCTGACTCAAGGAATTAATAGACCTAAGGAGTTGGTTCTCATGAGCTTAGGGTGGCTCGCACGTGAAGGTCATATCAATCTAGGCGACCAAAAGTCTAATTACGAAGCCCGCCTAAGCGCGTCTTCTCATTCTTAGTGTTTCGTGTCGAAATCGAAATCTTCCCGGCCTTACCTTTTAATCACCACTGTATCTAAACGCAAAGAGGCGCTCAAGATTGCTCGGGTGCTCGTACGTGAGCGGCTTGCTGCGTGCGTCAATATCGTTCCCGCTGCTGATTCTGTCTTCAGGTGGCAGGGCAGAATCGACCGCGCCCGTGAGTTGCTGCTGATCGTGAAAACGGACGCCCCCCACTTAAAACGGATCGAAGAAACGATTCGAACCCATCATTCGTATCAGGTTCCAGAAATGATCGCCTGGCCAATC
This sequence comes from Omnitrophica bacterium RIFCSPLOWO2_12_FULL_50_11, assembly GCA_001804315.1. Taxonomy (GTDB): domain Bacteria; phylum Omnitrophota; class Omnitrophia; order Omnitrophales; family Danuiimicrobiaceae; genus 2-12-FULL-50-11-A. Next base: position 20,793 of record MHFT01000054.1, on the reverse strand, counting down.
GCGTGGGGTCACCAGCCCTATTTGGACTGGCTTTCAAGTGCTGTAAGGTAAGAGAAACAAAGGCCCGTCATTCTGAGACGGTCTTCGTCATTACGAGGAAGCGTACCAGGCATGGACGAAGACATCGCGCATCCGTCAACGCCTGGATCGCATCCTCGCAATGACGATGTCCTCGGCGGCGTTCAGATTTTCGGCGGTGAAACGGCGCAGAAGATTTTGGCTTGTTTGGCTCCCGCGTTCCGGATCACGTGCGGAAGCGAAGCGTCAAAGTAAAGTGTCTCGTAGGGCTTAAGTGGATATTCGTTTTCTTCTAACTGTACGACGATCGTACCTTCGAGGGGAAGGACAAATTTCTCGACGCCGCGTTCCGATTGTTCGCGCTGCGTTTTGCCGCGCTGATTGAGCGTAATCAAAAGCGGCGTAATTTTCTTTTTCGAAATTTCATGCGTCAGTAACTCACACTTCATTTCATCCGTTTTTGCTGCTACTTTCTTCGAATCGGATGCACTGAGATAACGGATCTGACCCCGCCGGGTGTCCAGCTGATCATATAGCTGCGCGAGGGAAACCCCGAGCGTCTCTGCTATTTTTTGGTGACTTCGGACTGTACCCACCATGAGCCCTGTCTCGATACGGGAAAGGGTCGCTTGAGCAATTCCGGTTGCTTTTGATAGTTCGATGAGCGTGATTTTTTTCTGACGGCGCAGCTGACGAATCCGCGGACCAAGTTGCGATGCAATCGGATTTTTTCGTGCCATTTCTTGCCTCCCAATGTGACAGTTAACTGGCAGTTTGACCTAATTGTTTAACACCTCATTATACGGCTTAAATCTATTTGTTCAATCAGAATATGATAAAAGCCTAAAAAAAGCACTTTCTTGATTATGTGAAAACTAAAAATAATACTTGACATTTTAATATCTCCATGCTATCGTAACCCGATCATGCGGCCGCAGGATATACCTGAAAGAGAAAGGAGGTAAATACGATGAACAACGTGACTGTCGCAAGGTGGATCGTGATGGTTTTGATCCTTTCCAGCTTCTTGGCGTTTCCCATCGATATGGGTTTCGCTCAGACCGCGAACGTATCCGAGTCTAGCGCGATGCAAAAGGTCAATGTCAACCAAGCTACGGTTGAGGAATTACAAACTGTGCGGGGTATTGGTCCGGCATTGGCGGAACGGATTGTCAGCTATCGTGAAGCAAACGGTAAGTTTAAGTCTGTCGAAGAACTTCTGGCAATCCGAGGGATTGGAAGCGTTAAGTTGGATAGAATCAAGGACCGGATCACGCTCTAATCCGAGTGGTGTTGCGCGTGCTCGGTCAAGTGAAACCCGTGGGAACCGGCAGGAACCGAGCATTGCGGGAGGAAGGGATGGTCAGTCTGGAAGATCTTGAGACGACGTCAAAGGACTGCCGTCCCGTTCCTTACATCAAAGAGCATCGAACAGGAGGCGTTATTGCTGGTCGTACGCACCCACAGTAGCGCCTCCGTTTTCCTACGTTTTCTTGTCCTTCTTTTTTTCTCTTCAAAAAACGATTATGCGTCGGCTCTGGTTTCCCGTCAGGGCGATCGCATCATAAGTGTTTCATTCTTCCATACATGTTGACCAGGTTTCAACCTGCCTTGCCTACAATTGGGCAGGTTTCAGCCTGGTCTACTTCTTATTGATAGGCGATTGCCCTTGGTTTCCTGTTCGGTTTCCTTGCGTTGTGGGATCATTTTTGGTAGAATTCCGCGTCGGTTTTTCTAACTGCTTGCTGCGGAAAGGCTTCTGATGACGGAGAGAAAAAAAGGACGGTCGCTTGATTTCCAAGGGCTCATCGTTAAGCTGGGTGAATACTGGGCGAAGCAAAAATGCATTTTAGTACAGCCATACGACGTTGAAGTTGGGGCGGGAACTTTTTCACCGCACACGTTTTTGAGAGCACTTGGACCAGAGCCGTGGCGTGCGGCGTACGTAGAGCCCTCCCGTCGGCCCACCGACGGCCGTTACGGTGAAAACCCGCACAGGACTCAGCATTATTACCAGTACCAAGTGATTCTCAAACCTTCTCCTGAAGACGCACAGGGTTTGTACCTGGACAGTCTTCGTTACGTCGGCATTCCCGTTGAGCGCTACGACATCCGCTTTGTCGAAGATGACTGGGAGTCTCCGACTCTTGGCGCTTGGGGCTTAGGCTGGGAGGTGTGGCTGGATAGTCTTGAAATCACACAGTTTACCTATTTTCAACAGTGCGGCGGTATTGACTTGGATCCTATTTCTTGTGAGATCACGTACGGTCTGGAACGGATTGCCATGTTTTTACAAGGGAAGCAGTCTATTTTTGATATTCAGTGGAATCGCGAGAGGACGTATGGTGAAATTCACCTCCAGGGCGAGCGCGAATTTTCAAGGTACAATTTCGAAGAAGCCAATATCGACGCGCTTTTCGATCAATTCAGTCAATACGAATCGGAATCCAAGCGTTTGGTCAAAAAAAATCTCATTCTTCCTGCTTACGACTTTTGCTTGAAGGCTTCTCACACCTTTAACTTGCTAGAAGCCCGCGGTGCCCTCGGAACGACAGAACGGCCGCGCTACGTTGGACGTGTCCGGTCTCTCGCGCGAGCCTGTGCCGAAGGTTATTTAATGACGCGAATTCCGCGCGCGGAATCCACTACCCTTCGATGAAATGCACCAACCATCTCGCACTCCTCTTTGAAATCGGCGTTGAAGAAATTCCGTCGGGCTATTTCGATGATGCCGTTCGATCGATTCACGCGGAAGCGGCCGGCCTCCTTAAAGAATGTGGTTGGGCGTTCGATGCACTCACTGTCGACACAACACCTCGCCGGTTCGTGATTCACGCTTCTGGTTTTCACCGTCTTTCCGTCGAGGAGGAAGAAAAGTTGGGACCCTTAAAGGAACAAGCCTACGAGAATGGCCAAGCGACAGCGGCGCTGAAGGGTTTTTTAAAAAATGTGAATCAGACCGAAAGGGACGTCGAATGGAATGAAACGCCGCGGGGTTCTCGTGCGTGTGTTCGAGTCGCGAAGGAACCCAAACCGCTCCGGTATTTTTTTGAAACTCTGCCAAAGATGATCCACTTTCCAAAAACCATGCGGTGGGAACCGAATCGGTACCCGTTTACACGTCCCGTGCGCTGGACTTTTGCTTTTGTCGGACCCAAAAAGCAAACCTATCGGATCGGAGACGTGACAAGTGCTGGCTTTACATTTGGCCACCGGTTGCTTAGTCCAAAGAAACTAAAGGTCAGGAGTTCCGATTTTGAGGCGTTCAAGCGTTTGCTTGGAAAACACCACGTCATTTTGAATGCAGAAGAACGGATCCAGCGGATCAAACAGATCCTCAAAAATGTTCGAGACGACGATCGGGCCCTCGTCCATACGATTGCTCATATGGTGGAGGAGCCGTTTGGCATCGGGGGCAGCTTTGACCGCCGTTATCTTCAGTTGCCAGTGCCAATTTTAACTACCTGTATGAGCAAGTATCAGCGGATGTTTGCGCAATACGATTCGAAAGAGCATCTCGAGAACCGGTTCGTTGCCGTGATCAACGGTCCTCGAGCGAACGTCAGGTCTATTGCAAAGAACTATGAGTCGGTCTTGCGCTCGAGACTGGAAGACGCCCGTTTTTTCTTTACCGAAGATCAGAAATCGAAGTTGGAAAGCAAGGTCGACGGTCTCAAGAAAATGATGTTCTTGGGTGCTTTGGGATCTTATTACGACAAGACGAAGCGGCTCGAAGTTCTAACCGAGTTTTTGGGCAAAGAACTAGGCGCGACTCCCGAGGCGATTCGTCATGTGAAGCGGGCTGCACACTTGTCTAAAGCTGATTTGACGAGCCATCTTGTTTCTGAGTTTCCTGAACTTCAGGGAATCGCTGGTTCTGAGTACGCGCGTCTGGAGGGTGAAGCGTTGGCCGTTTCAAAGGCAATTCAGGATCATTACCTTCCTGGCAGTCTTTCGGAAGATTTTCAAGCTCTCAAAAAGCGGCTTCACCTTGAAGGCGCCCTTCTTGGGATTTGTGACCGCATGGATCTTTTGGTGGGTGCTCAAGGCCTTGGGATTGAACTCACTTCGAGCGAAGACCCATATGCCTTGAGACGTGCAGCTGGAAGTATCGTTAAAATCGTCCGGGCAATGGGTCTGAGGTTTTCGATGGACCGATTGGGCCGCATGTCGCGTGATCAATTTGGTTCCTTGATGACAAAATCACAAGCGGAATTGTCGAAAAAATTAGTCCCTTTTTTTAAGGAGCGCATCGTTTACGAGCTGCGGGTGAAAGCAGGAACCAAGGAGTTCGATCTCCTGCAAGGAATTTTTGAAAGCGGTTCTGACGATGTGGCAGAAGTCTACCAGAAATTTAGCGTCTTAAGCGCGGATTTAGAGAACGATTCCTTTCTTCGGGCTTGTAAGGTGATGGAACGAACGGGAAATATTTTGAAAGGTGTTCGTGAGAAAATTACTGGTCATGTCGAACCGTCACTCTTTCAAAGCCCATTAGAACAGCGGCTTTTTGATTTAGTCCATCAGGAAGCACCGGTGATTCAAAAGCTCCTCGACGAGGAAAAATACAGTCATGCAACAAGGCATTACGGAGATGTCTTTTATCAGCCGATCCATGATTTTTTTGATCAGGTGATGGTTAATGTCGAGGATCCCAAGGTCCGCACGAATCGGCAGTCGCTGGTCAAAAGTGTCAATCAAATCTGTGCACGTGGGGTTGCCGATTTATCTCACGTGGTCCCCCACCGTTCAGACATATGAAACCAAAGGGTGCGGGTGCTACAATTTGGGTGCAAGACCGGAATTGTAGTTTTTTTCCCTCTCCCCCCCAAAAAAAGGGGGAGAGGAGACAAGGGCTAATCACGCAGATACGGTCTTGCACCCCTACAATTTTCTAGATTTTCCTTCGATATTAAGATAAAATACGTTGCCTGTCTTTAGTCGGTATCAAACATAAGATATTTATTTGAAAGGAGTTACGATGTCAACTCTCACGAATTCCAAGTCGAAAGGTAAATCGAGGACGTCGATGCAGAAACAAAAGAAGTTTGTTTATTTTTTTGGTCGCGGAGCAGCTGAGGGAAACGCACAGATGAAAGAGCTTTTGGGCGGTAAAGGTGCTAACCTGGCTGAAATGACCCGCCTTGGGGTTCCTGTCCCACCGGGATTTACGATTACGACAGAAGCGTGCTCGCTTTTTTATGAACAAGGGAAAAAATGGCCCGCCGGCCTTGAGGTAGAAGTCGATCGGAATCTAAAGGAGCTGGAGGTGGCAATGGGGGCCCGCTTTGGACATCGCGAGAATCCGCTGCTTGTGTCCGTTCGCAGCGGGGCAGCGGTGTCTATGCCTGGCATGATGGATACGGTGCTTAATCTCGGCTTGAATTCCGATGTTGTCCAGGGCTTGATTATTAAGACGGAGAACGAGCGTTTTGCGTGGGATGCGTATCGCCGGTTTGTTCAAATGTTTGGCAACGTCGTGATGGGGATTCCTCATGACGAGTTCGAACACATCCTTGAAAAGAAGAAAAAGCAGGCGCACGCCGAAACCGATGTCGATCTTTCCGCAAACGACCTAAAAGATCTCGTTCGCCAGTTCAAGAAGTTTTATGAGGAGCATACGGGTGAGCCGTTCCCAGTTGATCCGAGAGAGCAGCTGTCAAGAGCCGTTCATGCGGTTTTTAATTCGTGGAATAATCCACGCGCGGTCAAGTACCGCGAGCTTCATCATATCGGTCGGTTGCTCGGAACCGCCGTCAATGTGCAAGCCATGGTGTTTGGCAACATGGGTGTGAATTCGGGGACGGGCGTCTGCTTCACGCGGAATCCATCGGTAGGCACAAACGAGTTTTACGGCGAGTTTTTGGTTAATGCGCAAGGCGAAGATGTGGTCGCAGGCATTCGCACTCCCGAACCGCTGGACGGGTTGAAGAGACAATGGCCTGAGCTGTACAAGCAGTTGGTAAGGATTCGGGAGAAATTAGAGCATCATTACAAGGATATGCAGGACATGGAATTTACGATCCAGGAAGGCAAGTTGTATCTGTTACAGACGCGGCAGGGAAAGCGAACTGCGCAAGCCGCTGTAAAGATTGCTGTCGATATGGTCAAGGAAGGTTTGATTTCCAAAGAGGTGGCACTGACAAGGGTACCGGCGGGAGATTTAGATCAACTTCTCCATCCGACGTTTGATGCCAAAGGGAAAAAGGAACTGATTGCGCAAGGCTTGCCGGCCTCCCCAGGCGCTGCGACCGGAAAAGTAGTCTTTAGTGCAGACAGCGCAGAGGAATGGTCGAAGAAAGGCGAGAAAGTGATTTTAGTGCGACAAGAGACGTCGCCTGAGGACATCGGCGGAATGCATGCGGCAGAAGGGATTTTAACCGCCCGCGGCGGCATGACTTCTCATGCCGCTGTGGTGGCGCGTGGCATGGGCAAGTGCTGCGTAGCCGGCTGCGAAAGCTTGAATATTGATTATGAGCGGAAGCTCTTTCGTGCCAGTGGTGTCACGGTCAGGGAAGGGGATTATATTTCGCTCGATGGAACCGTGGGTGAGATTTATTTGGGACAGGTGGCGACCGCACCTCCAACCCTAAGCGGTGATTTTGCAAAGCTGATGCGCTGGGCAGACGAGACGCGGAGGCTCCGTGTCCGGACCAATGCAGATACACCGAAGGATGCAAAGATGGCACTCAAATTTGGCGCGGAGGGGATCGGTCTGTGCCGGACAGAACACATGTTTTTCGAGGACTACCGGATCTTGGCCGTGCGGGAGATGATTTTGGCAGACACGAAGGAAGAAAGAGAACGTGCTTTGGCGAAACTCCTTCCCATGCAGCGGCAAGATTTTGTAGAAATTTTTGAAACGATGGCTGGTTATCCCGTCACCATCCGATTGCTCGACCCGCCCCTCCATGAGTTCTTGCCTCATGAACGGGAACGTCAGCTTGAGATGGCTGAGATCATGAAGGTGCCCTTTGAAAAGATTCGGGACAAGGTCGCAGGTCTGGTGGAATTTAATCCGATGCTGGGTCACCGCGGTTGCCGTTTAGGAATCAGTTATCCCGAGATTTATGATATGCAATCGCGTGCCATTATGGAAGCTGCCTGCGATGTGAAACAACGTGGGATTCGAGTTCATCCTGAGATCATGATTCCCTTGGTGGGAACCGATCAGGAATTTAAAACTTTGAAAGCAGAGATGACCCATGTGATTGAGCAAGTTTTTGACGAGAAGAAAATCTCGGTTCCCTATTCAATCGGAACGATGATTGAGATCCCGCGAGCGGCCGTCGTCGCAGATAAGATTGCAGAAGAGGCCGAGTTTTTTTCCTTTGGCACGAACGACTTGACGCAGATGACCTTTGGTTATTCCCGCGATGATGCAGGCGCCTTCGTTACGAATTATGTGAAACGTGGAATTCTCGACAACGACCCTTTTCAAAGCTTGGATCGAGAAGGGGTTGGTGTGCTCATCCGATGGGCCATGGAGAAGGGCCGTCAGGTGAGGAAAGATTTGAAGATTGGGATTTGCGGGGAACATGGAGGTGATCCGGCTTCGGTAGAATTCTGCCATGAGGTGGGCATGGATTATGTGAGCTGCTCTCCATTTCGCGTTCCTGTCGCACGTCTCGCAGCCGCCCAGGCAGTGATCAAAGCGAAAAGCTGAAATTATCTCGGATGGTGAAACGGAAGAGACGAAGGCAAAATCGCCCGCCAAAACCTGCGAAAAAAAGCAAGAATGCCGCTTTGGGTCCTCGTCCTTCTAAACTCGAGAAGGCCGGGACGCAAAAGAAAGCGGTGCCACAAGTTTCCATTTCATTAGATCGGGTCGCGAAGAAAGGCAGACCCGCTCTCCCAAAAAAAGACAAAGACATCGGCGAAGAAGTCACTCTAGATAAAACGCCGATGAGAATCTATTTGCAGCAAATCGAGCAAATTCCGCTCCTAACCCCTGAGGAGGAAGTTGAGGTATCCAGAAAAATCGTTTCCGGAAATCCCGGTGCGAAAGAGGCGCGTGAGAAAATGATCCGATCGAACCTGAGGCTCGTGATCAGCATCGCCAAGCGTTATGCGAACTTAGGGCTTCCTTTTTCGGATCTCGTGGAGGAAGGCAACATTGGTCTCATGCGGGCGGTCGACAAATTTAACTACCGAAAGGGATACCGCTTTTCTACCTATGCTTCCTGGTGGATTAAGCAGGCGATTATGCGTGCCCTTTCGAATCAAGGCAAGACCATTCGAGTGCCGGTGTACATGTATGACGTCATTTCGAAGTGGCGAAAAGTACGGGATTCACTGATCCAAAAATTGAGTCGGATCCCAACCGAAAATGAGATCGCGGACGTCATGAAAATTCCGGTGGAAAAGGTGAAAGAAGTAGAACGAATTGGTTCTCAGCCGGGTTCGCTCAATGCGCCCGTCAGCCTGGACGGAAGCGCTGAGATGATGGATTTAATCGAAGATGATTCGATCACCTCTCCTGTCGACAATGTGGAAGGACTATTTGAAGGTGCCCGGATCGACCAGTTGCTCAGTCTCGTGGATGAGCGTGAACGGCAGGTGCTCATTCTTCGTTTTGGGTTAAAGGGGGGCGAGCCGCGGACGCTTGAAGAAACAGCAAAACATTTTGGCGTGACGCGGGAACGGATCCGGCAAATTGAATTTGCCGCGATTCGGAAGATTCGTTACCTGTTGAAACTGAAGGAGGAGAGGTTAGAAGATTATGTGCGCTAAAATGACCGTGGATCTTGAAGGCTTGAAAGCACTGGTTCGCGACGTTCCCGACTTTCCGAAGAAAGGAATTATTTTTAAGGACATCACGCCGCTTCTGAAAGACGGGGGGGCGCTGCGCTTCGCTACCGATCAGCTTGCAGAAGCTTTAAAGGAGCTGCCGATCGATCAAGTGGTCGGCATCGAGTCACGCGGTTTCATTTTGAGTCCTGCCGTTGCCTACCGACTTGGTGCCGGATTTGTCCCCGTCCGCAAGAAAGGAAAACTTCCCGCTGCGAAAGAGGTGATCGCTTACAGCTTAGAATACGGCGAAGATACGCTTGAGATTCATCGGGACGCGATCCAAGAAGGGACACGTGTCGTCATCATCGATGACCTTCTTGCAACAGGCGGTACCGGGGAAGCGGTCGTGAAGCTTGTTGAGAAGTTGGGGGGTACGGTATTTGCTCTTGCATTTCTTGTGGAACTCGCGTTTCTCAGAGGCCGTGAACGGCTCGCTCCATATCCGGTCCACTCATTGATTCAATATTCATGACCCTCTTGATCGCCCCTGTAGCTCAGGCGGATAGAGCACCGGACTCCTAATCAGATTTTGGGGATTTTGAAATTTGAGTTTAAATTGACCTACCTCATTTAAAATCAATCAGTTAACTTGCCTTTTGCATTCATCGATTTTTTTGGATTCTCGGGCATTTTTGGTCATTCCATGGACACCTATATGGACACCAAATTAATTTTCGCCACCGATTTCTGATGCTGCGAGAAACGAAAGTATGAGCGGAGGTGTTCGCGGAGCGCCGGGCTGGAAATCAATTAAGCGCTGGTATACCCAAGAGCGCAAAAAAGCTGTGATTTTTACAAGCGCCGGTGGAATCACAATTCCAAGCTTGTTGTGTATAACAACGCCTCATACATTTTTTCCTTCCAGGCTGATTTCTTTCGTGGTAGATTAACGCAATTTTCCTCCCCCTAGGGCTTGAGGCGGGGAAAACTCAATCCTGCAGAAAGAGCAGCAGATTCCATTCGTTGAGCAATCTTAGTCCGGTTATAAGGAAGATGGTCTGTCCTTATGAATGACCCATTTGATCCACTTTTCGTATGTCGAATGAGATGCCTCCTATAAGAATTGTCCCTCAGAAAGCGTGGGTCTTATTCGGTGCTGCTCTTATCATTCTCACAGGGATCACGCTACTTGTCTCACCCTCTCAAGTATTTGCTGCTCCGACCGTTACAATCACCCAGCCTGCCTCTGGCTCTCAAGTACCTCAAGGAGGCTTCATCTTCTCAGGCCAGGCTCAAGATCCAAGCGGTGTCACTGAAGTCAGGGTCTATGTTTATGACGCTTCCACGAAAGAGTACACCGTAAGCAATCGAGAAGCCACCTATGATCCTTCTACCGAAACCTGGTCCTTTCAAGTGCTCTCAAGCCGCTTGAGAGCAGGCTCAAATGTTTATCTCTACGCAAGAGCCAAAGACACGAGTGGGAATTGGTCAGGGTGGCAGTCTAGGAGAGTGGTCGTAGAGCCTGATCCCAATGTGGATGTGACACCGCCCACGGTCACCATCACTTACCCAGCTTCTGGCCAAGAAGTCTCGAAAGATGGCTTCCTATTCACAGGCACCGCTCAAGACCCAAGCGGTGTGAGCGAAGTAAGAGTCTATGTCTATGATGTTTCCAGCAAGCACTACACCGTAGGCAATCAGCCTGCCGCTTATGATCCATCTACCAACACCTGGTCCTATGAAGTCCTCCCAAGCCACATAAGAGCAGGCTCAAGTGTTCAGCTTTACGCAAGAGTCAAAGACACCAAAGGCAATTGGTCAAGCTGGCAGTACCAGAGAGCCCTCGTAGAAGCTGATCCCAATATCGATGGCACCCCTCCCACGGTTACCATCACTACCCCAGCTCAAGGACAGGAAGTCTCGAAAGAAGGATTCCTGTTCTCAGGCCAGGCTCAAGATCCAAGCGGTGTCAGTGAAGTAAGGGTCTATGTCTATGATGGTCTCAGGCATGCCTATACGGTTCAGTCCCAATTGGCTGATTATGACGCCTCTACCGGAATCTGGTCCTTTCAAATTCTCCCCACCCACATCACACCAGGACTCGAGGTCTTCCTCATGGTAAGGGCCAAGGATATCCATGGCAACTGGTCAGGATCAAAGAAGAGAACCGTTACTGTAGAGCGAGCCTCCACAGAGGATCTCCTTCCTCCTCAAGTGACCCTAACCGCTCCAGCCATTGAAGAGGAAGTTTCAAAGGAGGGTTTTCTTTTCACGGGGCAGGCTCAAGACCAAAACGGTGTCAGTGAAGTGAGGATCGATGTCTATGACTTTGCAAGGAAGCGCTACACGGTTCGCTCTCAATTGGCAGACTATAACCCCTCTACCAATACCTGGTCTTTTCAAGTCCTCTCAACTCACATCACACCAGGCTCAAAGGCTTATCTTTTTGTGGCCGCAAGAGACAGTTTCAACAACTGGTCTCCACGCCAAACAGGCTTTGTCACGATAGAGCCAGACTCTGACGATACCGATATCGCTCCTCCCATCCTTACCATTACCTCTCCCACACTTGGCCAAATCGTCTCTGACGAGGGATTTGACTTTGAAGGTACAGTGATGGATCTTCAATCCGAGATTGAAGAGGTGCGTATCTATGTCTATGACCTTTCACAGCGCAAGTTCACAGTGGTGAGTCAACCCGCAACTTTCGATTCCCAGACAAGCATCTGGCGCTTTAACGTTCTCGCATCCCACATCACCAGAAACTCCAATGCCACCTTATGGGCGAAAGGAAAAGACACAGCCGGCTACTGGTCCAAGTGGGAAAATGTCCTTGTCTCTGTCCAGGATCTCACCCCTCCCACGACAACCGTAAGTCCAGAAGGAGGTGTCTTTAACGAGGCGATTGATGTTACCCTCACCACCAATGAACCAGCAACCATCTATTACACAACCGATGGAAGCGAGCCCACCACGTTATCAACCGTATATGCGACACCCATCAATATTTCAGCTACAACTTTACTTAAGTTTTTTGCGGTGGACACAGCTGGAAACACGGAAACGGTCAAAGAAGAGTACTACCAGATGGGCAATCGTCCGCCTACGATAGACCCGATTTCAAGTCAGAAGGTCATAGAAGGTGGATCTCTTCTTGTTGTGCTCAGCGCCTCCGATCTCGATCAAGACCGATTAGTCTGGACAGCAGACAACCTCCCCTCGGGATCAACTTTTTCTGATTTGGGTAATGGTACGGCCCAATTTAACTGGAGCCCAGTCGCAGGAGATGCCGGACAATATCAAATCGATGTTCATGTTTCTGACGGCGAGCATACGACATCAGTTGCTCTCTTAGTAGAAGTTGTAGGACCGCTAACAGCTACCTACGTATACGACGATCTCAATCGGCTTCGAAGCGTCTATTATGAAAATGGGAAACACATTGAATATGATTATGATGAAGTGGGAAATCGAACAGCGTTTCGCAGCGGATAGGCCTAAGTGATGCTAAAAAAGTACATGCTTTTTACCTTTGGCACCCCAGTTCTTTTGTGTGCGTTATCCACACCAGCTTTTTCAGAAATTACGAAAGAAGGCTGGTATGCGCCGAAAGGGGGTCAGGTAAGACTCAGCGAGGCCAAGCGCTTTTACGAAGCGCAGAAATCTCTCCCCCGCGGCCCTTCGCCCAAAGACCGGCTCGCGGTCCAGGCAGCCATGACAGCCAGCCCAGAAATACAAAGTCTTGCCCGAGCTTTAAAATACGATCCGAAGCTTATCTACGACTATGTACACAATCATATCGATTACACCCCCTACTACGGCGCTTTAAAAGGTGCCACATTAACGCTCCTTGAAGGAAGCGGAAACGACTTTGATCAAGCCTCTCTCCTCATCGCGCTTCTTCGCGAAAGCGGTTATCCCGCTAAGTTTGTCATCGGCACTCAGACCATACCAGGCAATGATTTAGCCAATTGGTTGGGAGGACTTGGGAATTCCGCATCAAATCCTCGATGGCAGAGGATACACAGAATGTTGTCATGGCATGGAATTCCTTATGAATGGGCGGGCACGGGCGGCGATACAGCTCGTGTGGCGCGAGTATGGGTACAAGCCACTATTGATGGAGTCGATTATCTCTTTGACCCTGCTTTTAAGATTTATGCTTATTTTTCTGAACTGATGAATATCAGTACGTTTAACATCTCGACCGGCCATAACATTAGTAACTTCATGGCAGAGGTAACCAGTGGAGCAACAATCGGGACTGATTATGTACAAAACCTTAATGAAACCAATCTGAGGAATAAGCTCGCCCAATATACCTCTGCAGTGGTCAATAAGATTCGGGATAGTTTTCCAAATAGTCCTGTCCGAAGCGTTTATGGAGGAAGAAAAATCTTTGAAACCAATCTTAAGACTTACCGGACCTCTCTTCCATTCCCCAGTTCGATCGATGCCGTAACAGACCAAATTGACGCACAGTATCAGACCACCTTTCGTTTTCAAATGGAGGGGATTGACATCACCTTCAATACAGAAGAGATAGCGGAAAAGCGATTAACCATCACGTTTACAGAATCAGACTTTCGTCCCGAGCTTCGCTTGAATGGAGTGCTGGTCGCACAGGGAAACGCGACATCACAGGACTATTATTATGATGCGACGATTACGATTGACCATCCTTTTGCCTACAATAACGGTACCTATTTCGATCAAGTAGCAACATATCGAGTATTAAGCGGGGACAGTACGTACGCGATCATTAAAGTCTTTGGAGTAGTGGCAGACAAATTGATCCAAAGGCACCGCGATGAGATCGTCAAGAATTTAAGCACAGGCTCACTGGAGACATCCGAAGAAGTTTTAGGGGAATCGTTACATGTGATTGGGCTTACTTGGAACCAGGAAATCTTCCGCGCTGCAACTTTGCTGGCACCGAGCTTCGACATTTTCTATACTCCAATGCATTCCATAGGAATGGTCCACCAGACGAGCAATTATCTCCTTGATATGCCGCAAATATATGCTCAAGCCGTCAATATCGGGCCTATAGATGACGACCAAGTTCGGGGATCATTTATTGATTCCACATGGGCGGTTATAAGTGCCTTTGAGCACGCCGTGCTGGAGCAGCTTGTAGATCCTCAAAACCCAGGTATTTCTACCATCAAACTCCTACAGCGTGCAAATGAGCAAGGAAAGAAGATCTTTAAAGCCAATAGTAGTAATTATACGACGATCTTACCCCAACTAGAGTATTACGATCCCGATACGATGAGCCTCATTGTATCGAGAATATTGGATGGCAACACGCTCATTCTTCCCGAACGCGGCGACCTTGATGTAGGAGGATCTTGGCATGGTGCGGGTTACGTCTGGTTTCAGACACCAGGACAAGGAGCGGGCTTCTGGATTTCGGGAAGATACTTTGGAGGCACTTCTTCAGATCCAGGCAACGTTGATCCGGATGCCCTTTATGATCGCTTGAAAAAACACATTCCGGACCATAGCACTCGAGTGGACATCGACAGTTACACATCTAAAGATCCTGTCAATATGGCGAGCGGAGCTTTTGTTTTTGACCATGTTGATTTAGCGTTGGGAGGAGATCCCCCATTGGGTCTTTCTCTCGCTCGCTCCTACAATAGCAGTAGTCATTTTTCTAAAAGGAACCTTGGGTTTGGCTGGACCCATGACTACGACATTCGCCTTAGTCGTACCGGGCATGCACAGCCAGGATTAGGCCTGCGAACCCCGGCAGATGCCGCTCCGCTCCTGACGGCATTACGGATCGCGTACGATGTCATCTATCAGCGCACAAGTGACGAACTCGCTTATGCGACGGTCGCACTCATTTTTAAATGGGCCATGGACCAGTTGATCGAAAACGCAGTAACCGTTCACATCGGCTCCAGATCCATCGAATTTATAAAACTCCCTGACGGAACTTATGTCTCGCCTCCAGGCATCACGACAAAGCTCGTGGATAACGGGAATGGAACCTTGAGTCTTCAAGAACGATTTGGCACGCACATGGATTTTGACACAAACGGCCGCCTCCAGAATTGGCGGGATGTAGACGGCAATAACATGACTTTTACCTACACTGGTGACAAGTTATCAATGGTGCAGGATGAGTTTCATCGATCGCTTGCCTTTTCCTATACGGGAGAGAACTTGACTTCAGTTTCGGATTCTGAAGGCCGGTCGGTCAGTTATGGCTACGATGGCCAAAATAATCTCACCACCTATACCGATCCTGAAAACAAAGTGTGGACGTATGGCTATGATGGTGTACACCAGCTGACAAGCTTAACGAATCCGCTTGGCATTACAACGGTGACCAACGTCTATGACAGCGAGGACCGCGTGAAGACCCAAACCGCACCTCGCCAGGGCGGCGGGACCGCCACGTACAACTTCTCTTTTTCAGGCTTTCGCAATGTCGAAGAAGATCCCTTCGGAAGGCAGACGATCTATCACTTGGATGAGATCGGAAGGACGATGACGCTTGAGAACGCATTGGGATTTAAGACAGACATTGTTTATGACGGGCAAAATCATGAAATTCGGGTGTGGGATCCCAGAGGCAATTTCACTACCTTCACATATAATGGTGATCATAATGTGACCAAGATCACGAATGCGGTAAGCCAAGTAACTCTCTTCAGGTATGATCCCGACCTGCGTCTCCATGAGATAGAAGATCCGCTTCATCATATTTCCTATCTTGATTACGACACGGAACACCACGTGACCCAGACGACAAATGCCGAAAATGACAGGCAACTGACTAGCTATTATGCCAATGGCCAGGTGGAGAGTGTTGTGGACGGGCGCAATATCGCCACCACCTTCTTCTATGATCCCTTGGGCCAGCTTGAATCCGCTCGCGTTGCTCCTCATCCGCCGATTCAATATGGCTTTGACCCCATTGGGAGAATGCGGGAACTCACAGACAATGAAAATGCCCAAACGCTCTTTGATTACGACAAGCGCAATCTGCCGCTCAAAAGCACAGACCCACTCCTTAAAGAAGTCCTCTATACCTATGACGACGCAGGCAGACTGCTTACGAGAAAGGATCGCAAGAGCGACCTCATCACCTATTCCTATACACCCACCGGCAAAGTTGATACCGTAACGTATCCCGATCTTTCCACCGTTCACTTTACCTATAACCTCCATGACCAATTGACTGATATGGCGGATTTGCTCGGCACCACACATTTTGAACGGGATGCGCTCTATCGCCTGACCACAGTGACCGATCCTCATGGGTTTACGGTCTCTTATGATTATGATGAGGCAGGCAATGTCACGAAGATCACCTATCCTGGAGGTAAAGAGGTCCTTTATACCTACGATCCACTTAACAGGCTCAAGACCGTGACCAACTGGCTTGGCCAAACGGCGACTTATGAATACGATCAGGCCGGAAGATTTGTAAGCCTCACGCACTTTAATGGGATACAAACAACTTATGACTATGACGATGCAAACCGTTTGATTGCGGTTGAACATAAAGATGTTGCAGCCAATAACATCATTGCCCGTTATACCTATGCCCTAGACGGTAACGGCAACCGCACCTCTATCGACATGCTTGCGCCTCTTATGCCCACGATCGAGACAATGAATGTGCCCTACACTTACAACCCCGAGAAGAATAGACTCATCGAGGTCGGAGGAGTCACTTTGACCTATGATGATGAAGGACAGCTACAAACAATGGGCGGCGTCACTCATACCTTTGATTTTGAACACAGACTTACCAGTGTCGGAAATTCAGCATATGAATACGATGGCGTTGGCACACGTTTGCGCTCAATCCATTTTGGCATTGAAATCAGATACGTCTATGACCTTGAAGGCAACCTCTTAGCCGAAGCAAATGCAAATAATGAAATCGTAAGTTATTACGTCCATGGTCTCGGCCTCCTTGCCATGGTCACACCTCAAGATGAAACGTTCTCTTACCACTATGACGGCACCGGCAATACCATTGCCATCACCGATCACGCAAGAAACATCCAAAACACCTATGCCTACACCCCATTTGGCATCACAACCGAGAATGAATCCTTTCATCAGCCCTTTACCTTTTCAGGAGAATATGGCGTCACCCAAGAACCAAACGGCCTCTATTACATGCGTGCCCGTTACTACGACCCCGTCATCGGAAGATTCATCTCAGAAGATCCGATTGGCTTTGCCGGGGGTGATGTGAACTTGTTTGCCTATGTGGGCAATAATCCAATTAACTTCATTGATCCCTATGGATATTGGGGGTTTGGATTGGATGTGAGTGTGACAGGGGAGGCGGGGGCTACGCAACTAGGTGGCGCTGCAGCAGCTACAGCTTCAGCTGGAGGAGGCGTTTTTGTTGGGAATAATGCGACTTCATTAGGTGGTTTTACCTCCTATGGAGGTTTTGTAAATGCTGGAGGAGCTACACCGCCTACGCAACCATGGCCTACCCAAACAGCAACAGGAGCTTATGGAGGTGGAGGTGCTGGACTCTTTTTTACAAATGCCACCTCAGCGGGCCAATTGGCTCAAACTAGTTCTACTACTTCAATAGACATAGGTGTGCCATGGATTCCGTATCTCTCGGCATCAATTAAAATTAGTCAGGTAAACGGCATTTGGATGGTTTCCGTTCAACCTCCGTTTGCGGGCTTAGGAGCCGGTTTTGGTACGTCGACACTTGATACTGTAACAAAGGGAAGGACTATTTTAGGCGGGGGACCTGGGGGTGGAAAAAAATGATTCTATCTGCTGGAGAAAACAATGAGTGATTATTCATGGCTGACCTTCTTGGCAGTTGTTGGTTTTTTTATTTTATGTTTGTTGATACTCTGCTTGTGGGCTTTGTGTTTTCGCTGGGTTGTCATTTCCTATGAGCTCACACCAAAGCGTCTTAACATCAAATTATTTCACCTAATCCCAATCTATCGGATTGACCTGGAGGACATCGACGAGATTCAGGAAGAAAAATGGAAGGTCCCTGTATTTCTAAGAGGAGGATTTATTACAAGACCTTTCTCGAAATCGTATGTCATGATAAAACTCAAAGGCCGTCGTTTGTTTAGAGAAGCATCGATTAGCCCAAAAGATCCCGAAAAGTTTATCGCACGAGTTAAATCAGTGATGAACGTAAGTGATGAGCACTCTTAAAGGGACACACATTGAATTTTGACTGCGACACCCTTAATCGCTGTGTCTCCTCTCAACTTAGCAATGGGTCTTAACCTACCTGCGTTTGTGGAAGAACACGTTTTCTACCCGGATACACAAGTATCGCTCGTTTTGTTGTCGCGCCATCACCGATCACGCAAGAAACATCCAAAACACATACGCCTATACACCATTTGGAACAATTACCGAGAATGAAGCCTTTGATCAGCCCTTTACCTTTTCAGGAGAATATGGCGTCATCCAAGAACCAAACGGCCTCTATTACATGCGTGCCCGTTACTATGATCCCGTCATCGGAAGATTCATCTCAGAAGACCCCATACATTTTGCCGGAGGTGATGTGAATTTATATGCGTATGTGGGCAATAATCCAATTAACTTTGTGGATCCGAATGGATTATGGACGCTTCAACTTGGAATTAGCACAACTGGAGGAGTTGGTGGAGGCGGCACAAGTGGTGGCGGGGTAGTGCTTGGATATAGCAGAGAAAGTGGCTTTCAAATTGGAATTTATTCAACGATAGGTGCAGGAGGTTATGGAGGCTTGGGAGGATCCTTGACGTTCGATGTGACGGGGTCAGGAAATAAGAATATTTACGATCTGTTTGGAGGAGCAGGAACAATCGGTGGTAGCGTTAATCTTGCAGCGTCTGTAGGGGGCGAGGTAAACGTGCCTTTGGATGCAAGCAAATCTCCCTCTTATACGTTTAATATTGGGTCTGGTTTGAATCTGCCAGTGCCAGTAGAGGAACACGCCTTCTATACTCAAACATCTGTGTTAGGGTTATTCCCCGATTTAGACAGTTCCAGTAGCAAATAAAACGCACTTAGTAACTAAAATTAGAATTTAGTAACCAAGCAAAAAGAACAACATGGATCCATTATCGACTGTGTTGCTGGTATTGATTATCTCGTCAATTTTATTTCTTATTGGTGCAGGACTACTTTCCACGATCGATGCATTGCGACTCAGGTCTTATTTAAAAGCAAATTATTACGACAGGTGGCAATATGTTACAACTGTTCCGCCTTTCGGGGCCGGTGGAGGTAACAGCCCTAGATTTTTTAGATATGTATTTAGCAATGAAGATAATAAAGACGAAAAGATTGTTCGCTTAAAAGATTCGATTAAAAGATATTTTTATACCGCTATTGTATTCGCTTTTACGATAGTTGTTTCGGTGGTGTTTTTATTTGGGATACACTTTTTCCACGTAGTCTAAATTATAAACCGCAAACTGGACGCCGTCCGCCGGTAGAGGTTAAAATGAACGCATTGCCATGATGACTCCTCAAGACGAAACCTTCACTTATCACTACGACGGCACCGGCAACACGATCGCCATCACCGATCAAACAAAACACATCCAAAACACCTATGCCTACACCCCATTCGGCATCACAACCGAGAATGAATCCTTTGATCAGCCCTTTACCTTTTCAGGAGAATATGGCGTCATCCAGGAACCAAACAACCTTTACTACATGCGTGCCCGTTACTACGATCCCGTCATTGGAAGGTTTATCTCAGAAGACCCCATCCACTTTGCCGGAGGCGATGTGAACTTATATGCTTATGTATCCAATGATCCTGTCAATTGGATTGATCCTTTGGGGCTCGAAGCACAGGGACCACAAGGCGGCGGAATAGCCTGCTTTCTCGGCGGTCGCTGTATCGAGATTCCAGGCGCTCCGCCAGTTCCTCCGACCGGAGGCGTAGTCCCGGTCCCAGTTGGACCCGGAATTGTAGCTCCAGTTCCAATACCTGGATCTGGGATAGGAGCACTGCCAGGTGGTGGGATTTTGACGAAAGGCGGAGACAGTTTCAAAGGCGGCAAGAAAGGCAGGCGAGATAGAAATTTTGGCATTAGAGACAAAGGCTTTTGGCGGTGGTGGGACAAGTTTAAGTGGAAATATCCACTTGAATCGAGCGATGATGCATGGCATTGGTATGAGCAATGGGAAAAAGGAATACGCTAACCAGCGTATTAACAAAATGATCAATTTAAAAGGTAGAAAGATAAATCCATATTGGTACGATTTTGAAAAAATTCTTAAAATTGCTAGATTGTTGGGTAATCTAAAAAAGCCAAAAGCTTTCTCTTTACTTATTTCGCTGTTAGATGCGCGGACGCCCTTTATTCGAGACGCCGCCGCTATAATTCTTTATGAGTTAAAAGATAATCGCGCTAAACCTTATTTGATAAAAGCTATTAACAAACCGTGGAATAAAAATAATAGAGGAACGTTAGTTCATGCTTTAACATACTTAGATTGTCGTGATTTGTTTCTTTTTTTTGTTCAGCTAGCTCTGTCGAATGAGTATGAAACTCAATCACACGCATTAAATGCTCTATATGAACAGTATTTTATGGTAAAAGAATCGGATGTCAAAAACGCTGAGTTAATGATTGAGAAATACATTAAATCTAAAAATAAATGCAAGGACTATAAACTGCTTATTGATGAGTTAAGAACATTAATTAAATCCAAGAAAGAATCTCTGCCACCCCATCACAAATATCGTTAAGTCGTATCGAGTTCCAATAGGAGATCAAGTTGCTTAGCGTCACGCTAACCGTAAACGGAAAAGGATTCGCTTTGCGCTTCAAATCACTTGTGTAACGACCCTCGGAAACCAAACCTAGACGGAAACCTCATCGCCGAAGCAGATGCGAATAATGAGATCTTCAGTTATTACGTCCACGGTCTCGGTCTTCTTGCCATGATGACTCCTCAAGACGAAACCTTCTCCTATCACTATGACGGCACCGGCAACACGATCGCCATCACGGATCAAGCAAGAAACATCCAAAACACCTATGCCTACACCCCATTCGGGAT
>MHFT01000053.1 GCA_001804315.1 Omnitrophica bacterium RIFCSPLOWO2_12_FULL_50_11 | reverse complement strand
ATGAGCGGCTAGCCCAAAAAGAGCGGTTTCGGAATTTCCCATTTTTGATTTACGATGACAAGCCGGAGCACTTGCGCTGTGTGTCTTGCGACATTTGCGCCAAAGAGTGTCCGCCCAAATGTATTACGATCGTGCGCGATCACGATGAACAAGGCCGGCCCCTCAAACGCCCAAAAACCTTTGACATAGATTTCTCGATCTGCATGAACTGTGGTATCTGCGAAGAAGTCTGCCCTTTCGATGCCATTTTTATGGACCACGAATTCGAACTTGCAAAATACGGACGCTTTGAAGACTTGAATTACCGTAAGGAGCAGTTGTTAAAATCGAACGAATATTTTAAGAAAATTAGGCCAACCGACGCGGGACACATCGACGCGAAGCGTGCGGCAAAGGCGCAAAAAACACCGCCGGCTGCACCGACACAAGCCACATAACAAATGCAACAAATCGATCAAATTTTTGTCAACGCAAAACACGCGATTCTTGATCTGGCAAGCGGTTTCCTGCCTGAATGGGTGGTGATTGTCATTTCCATCCTCGTGAGCGTTACGGCAATCGCCATCTTTGGTCCGGTGACCATGATGTACTTAACGCTTCTTGAGCGTAAAGCCATCGGACGAATCCAAAACCGATACGGCCCAAACCGCGTTGGGAAGTGGGGATTGCTCCAACCGATTGCGGACGGAATTAAAATGCTCACCAAAGAAGACATTGTTCCGCAAAGCGCTGACAAATTTGCGCACTTCCTTGCTCCTGTCGTCATCGTCATTCCGGCGCTTCTCATCTTCGCAGTCATCCCTTTCGGCCGTGGCATGACCGCGGTCGATCTTTCGATCGGCTTGCTTTTTTTTCTCGCGCTCTCGTCGACGACCACCATTTGGATCTTCGTCGCTGCGTGGGGATCGCGAAATAAGTTTTCGCTCCTGGGCGGTATGAGATCTGTAGCGCAGATGATTTCCTACGAGATTCCAATGGTGCTTTCAGTCGTGCCGGTCCTTTTGGTGGTCGGATCGTTTTCAACCGTTTCCATTGTCGACGCCCAAGCCGGCGGAAATTGGTTCATCTTCACCCCTTGGGGCATTGTGGGTTTCCTCCTCTTCTTCCTTACTGGAGTAGCTGAAGTGAATCGGACACCGTTCGATCTGCCTGAAGGGGAATCGGAAATTGTGGCCGGTTTTCACACGGAATACAGCGGCATGAAATTTGCACTTTTCTACATGGCCGAATTCATGAGCGCGTTCACGATCTCTGCGATTGTAGCCACCGCCTATTTGGGTGGTTGGCAAGGGCCGTGGCTTCCGAGTTGGCTTTGGCTGATGATCAAAGCCTACTTCCTCATCTTGGTCATGATGTGGTTTCGCGGAACTTTTCCAAGATTCCGGGTCGACCAATTGATGGGCTTTGCTTGGAAGTTTTTGCTCCCGCTTGCTCTTCTCAACATCTTTGCGGCAGGCGTTTGGATTGAACTTGACGCCCCCATAAACTACCTTGTCGCCGGCGCCATTGTCGCTGTCAGCATTGTGATTCTTTACTGGGCGAACAAACCCGATATGCCCAAAAAGAGAACGTACAGATACGCATACGAATAAGCCATGGACGCATTCGCACCTCTCGCTACATTTGCTTTATACGGATTGATGCTGGGTATCCTCGCAACCGCGGTCGTAACGGTCACGGTGCGGAATCTGTTCCACGCGGCGATTTTCCTCGCTTTTACGCTTTTGGGTGTGGCCATTCTGTACTTTTTTCTCCATGCCGACTTCATCGCTGCGATTCAAATCTTACTTTACGTAGGCGCGATCATGACATTGGTCATTTTCGCGATTATGCTTACGTCGCGGATGAGTGACCCCTCGGTGCCGCAAAGCAACCGACAACGCATTCCGGCTTTAGTGGTGACGGGTATCGTCGGTGTTTTCCTCATCTTGGCAATTTTGAAAACGCCGTGGATTGTTTCTGGAACCTTGCAAACGACGAACGCCGTTGCGCTCGGCAAAGCTTTAATGGGCCAATTTGTACTTCCATTTGAAGTCATTTCCCTGGTACTTCTCGTCGCCCTCATTGGTGCGATCGTCACAGCAAGGAGTGATCAGTAATACGATGATTCCGATTCAGCATCTTTTAATTTTCACTTCACTGCTTTTTTTGACCGGTCTTTACGGAGCCGTAACACGCCGGAACATGGTAGGCATCTTGATCTCGATTGAAATCATGCTCAACGCAGTCAACATCAATTTCATCGGGTTTTCTAGGATCTCGGACGTGTCTGCCGAAGTTGCACAGGTCTTTGTCATTTTCGTCATTGTCCTTGCGGCAGCGACCGCAGCGGTGGGATTGGCCATTGTGCTTGCTATTTACCGAAACCAAAAAACGGTCTACACCGACGAAGTGGATCTTCTCAAATGGTAGTGCGTGCCGTTCTCATTCCTTTGCTTCCGCTCGTTTCCTTTGCTGCCATTACTTTTTTTGGCGCAAGGCTCAAATCCAAAAGCGCTTGGCTCGCGATCGGAGCGAGTGTGGCTTCCTGCGTTCTCGCCTTTCTTGAAATCGCAAGTGTGGTCAGCGGAAAAACGCTTCACGCGAATTTCACGTGGCTCGCGGTCAATCAAATTCCAATTGAGTTCGGCGTGCTCATCGATCCCCTCTCCGCCATGATGCTGTTCGTGGTGACCTTCGTCGGATCGCTCATTGTCATTTACTCCGTGGGCTACATGCACGGCGACCCAAGGTATCCGAAATACTTTGCCTACATGTCTCTTTTTCTTTTTTCGATGCTCGGGCTGGTACTTTCGACCACACTTGTCCAGATTTACCTCTTCTGGGAATTGGTAGGGCTTTGCTCCTATTTCCTGATCGGATTCTGGTTTGAAAAACCGGCTGCTGCCCAAGCAGGGCGCAAAGCATTTATTGTGAATCGAATTGGAGACATCGGATTTTTCTTAGGGATTCTCCTCTTTTTCTACACGACCGGAACACTCCGGTTTGTCGACATTCAACGAGAACTCGTGCATGCTCATGCCGGTTCCGCTGCCCTGGGGCTTGCGGCACTGCTGCTTTTTTGCGGTGCGGTGGGAAAATCTGCGCAGTTTCCGCTTCATGTCTGGCTTCCGGACGCGATGGAAGGGCCAACGCCCGTCAGCGCTTTGATTCATGCAGCGACCATGGTGGCAGCTGGTATTTACTTAGTGGCACGGCTTTTTCCGCTGTTTCACGCGTTTGAATATGCTTCACAAGTGGTCGCTGTCATTGGAGCTGTGACCGCTTTTGGTGCCGCGTACTTTGCACTGACCCAGTGGGACATTAAGCGCGTCCTGGCCTATTCGACGATTAGCCAATTGGGTTACATGATGGCCGCGCTGGGCGTCGGCGGGATGAGTGCAGGCGCTTTTCACTTGATGACGCACGCTTTTTTTAAAGCGCTGCTCTTTTTGGGCGCAGGCAGCATCATTCACGGAACAGGTGTCCAAGACATGCGCCAGATGGGCGGCCTTTGGAAATCGATGCCCACAACATTTTGGACGTTTGCGATTGCAACGCTTGCCATCACTGGATTTTTCCCGCTTTCTGGATTCTGGAGCAAGGACGAGATTCTATTGACGGCGTTTGAACGCGAGCACCAAGGCATTTTCTGGATCTTGGTTCTGACGGCAGCCATGACCTCTTTCTACATGTTCCGGCTCTTGTTTCTCACCTTTTTCGGCCACGCGCGCGGGGACACGCACGCCCACGAATCACCGGCAGTCATGACGATTCCGCTCGTCATTTTAGCAATTGGCTCGATTGGAATCGGCCTTGTCGGTTCGCCTTGGACTGGTCACTGGTTTCAGAATTTTCTGGAGGGTGCGCACGGAGAACCCATCCACCCAAGCCCCTTCGTGATTGCGATGTCTGTAGCAACGTGCCTTGCGGGATTGTTGATTGCGCTCCTTTTTTACGTTGGGCAGCCCGAGCTGCCGAAACGGCTCGCCGAAAAATTCTGGCTTTTTTATTCCCTTTCGAAAAACAGGCTTTGGCTGGACGAGCTCTACAACGCTACTTGGATCCGCGGATTTAAATCGCTTGCGCTTTTTTCATATAAATTTGATGCTCAGGTGATCGACAGCCTTGTTAATCAAGTCGGGCTTAAGACGATCGACACGACGCGCATTTACAACTGGTTCGACACCTACATTGTCGACGGCCTCGTTAACTTCACCGGTTGGTTCACACGAACCTTAAGCGGCGTCCTTCGGCTCATTCAAACCGGATTCGTACATAATTACTTGTTTATTTTAATCCTCGGTTTCTTGATTATTTTGTACACAATTCACTAATGAAATGCGTAACCGTCATTACGATGAAGCCACCAAGACATTGACGAAGTATTCGAAGGCACCGTCATTGCGAGGATGCGACCCAGGCGATGACGAAGCAATCTCAGAACGTAGATTGCTTCAGCACTGCTTTGGTTTTCTGCCTCGCAATGACGGGCGCTGGTAAAGGAGAAATGAACATGTTGTTGAGTTGGCTTGTTTTTCTTCCGGCAATTGGCATTGCCCTCATCTTGTGTATTCGCCGTGATCAGCACAAACTGATTCGCTGCGTCGCAACCATCATTACCGGCCTTGAACTATTGCTTGTGGTCGTGGTCTTGGCCAGGTTCGATCTTGCGAACGCCGGCATACAGTTTGCCGAGCAGGCCCTGTGGATTCCGCAGCTCAATGTGTACTACCACGTCGGAATTGACGGCATCAGCCTCATCATGCTGATCACGACTGCGCTGCTGAGTTTCCTTGCCTGCGTCGCCTCTTTTGGGATCACGGAGCGCGTCAAAGAATACTTTGTACTTTACCTGTTACTTGAAATGGGGATGATTGGAACTTTTGTGGCGCTTGATCTCTTCCTTTTTTACATTTTCTGGGAAGTCGTCCTGGTTCCGATGTATTTTTTAATTGGGATTTGGGGCGGACCAAGAAAAGAATACGCCGCCATTAAATTTTTCCTCTATACGCTCACGGGCAGCATTTTCATGCTCGTCGGGATCCTCGCACTTTATTTGACCAGTACGCCGCACACCTTTGACATCACGGCGCTCCAGCAAAACACATTTACCCGCGCGTTCCAGCAAGTTGTCTTCCTTGCGCTCTTTCTAGGTTTCGCCATTAAAGTGCCGATTTGGCCTTTTCACACGTGGCTTCCGGATGCCCACGTGGAAGCTCCGACGCCGATCAGCGTGCTTCTGGCCGGGGTCTTACTGAAAATGGGAACGTACGGTTTTTTTAGAATTGGTTACCCCATCCTTCCCGAAGCAGCCCGCTGGTTTGCGCCGGCACTGGGGGTGCTTGCCATTATCGGAATTCTCTACGGCGGATTTGTCGCCTTCGCGCAACAGGATTTTAAGAAACTCGTGGCGTACTCAAGCGTCAGCCACATGGGTTTTGTACTTTTAGGACTCGCGGTTTTTACGGTGACCGGTTTTCATGGCGCGCTGATGCAGATGTTTACACACGGCTTGATCACAGGCTCCCTCTTTTTACTCGTGGGTGTTCTCTACGACCGTGCGCACACCCGTGACTTGGACGCCTTCGGGGGTTTGTGGGTAAAACTTCCCGTTTACGGAGGAATTCTCGTCTTTTGCTCATTGGCTTCGCTCGGACTGCCAGGGCTTGCAGGTTTTGTGAGCGAATTCATGGTGCTCCTCGGAAGTTTTCCGGTGTACCGGTGGCTTACGATTCTGGCTTGCGGCGGAATTTTGCTTGCGGCCGCGTATCTGCTTTACATGATTCAGCGCGTGTTGCTTGGAGATTTGAATCAAAAGTGGACCCATCTTCCAGACATCAACGGCCGCGAAATTTTCACGCTTGCGCCGCTCGTGGTGCTCATTCTTCTGGTCGGGGTCTATCCAAAAATCATACT
>MHFT01000052.1 GCA_001804315.1 Omnitrophica bacterium RIFCSPLOWO2_12_FULL_50_11 | reverse complement strand
GAGGCTGAAGGTGAAATTCCTTTGTCCTACTCGACTTGTGATTCTTTGCCGGAGGAAATCGGCGGAGGCCATGGAACGGATGGAGACGATCTTGCGACGGATCAAAGTGGAGGTGAATCGGCAAAAGACCCGAATCTGTACGGTGCCAAAGGAGAGTTTTGATTTTCTGGGGTATACCTTTGGGAGGTGTTACTCGAAACGGACGGGACGGGCCTATATTGGGACGCAACCATCGCGTAAAAGAGTAAAGCGGCTGTGCAGAGCCATCAGCCAGATGACGCGCCGAGCAACGATAGTCAAAGAAACAGAAGGGGTGGTAAAGAGTCTGAACAGCCGGCTACGCGGCTGGGCGGATTACTTTAGTCTTGGTCCAGTCAGTAAAGCCTACCGCGGGATAGATGCACACACGCGGCATCGGCTCCGTCAGTGGTCATGCGGGAAACACAAAATTCAAGGGCAAGGCAGGAAAAGATTCACGGACGAATATCTGTACGGTGAGCTTGGCCTGCTGAGACTTGAGAAGTTGACCGCTGATCTGCCGTGGGCGAGAGCATAAGCAACCTTGTCCGAGAGCCGGATGCAGGAAATCCGCACGGCCGGTTCGATGAAGCGGGATCGTGGAAACGGAAGCAGGGCATATGGATACTGAGACACGTACGGGGAAACCCTGAAACAGACTATGCCGAAGCCTAAACCACCGCACCACATTTCGACTCTACATCGCCAATGAGAAATGCCCTCGAAGAGGTTGTGGTGCAAATGGGCTTGTCCATTTGTACCACAGGGGTTGTCTTTTGCGCCCCGTTTTGAGAGGGGCGCAAAACTTTGCCGGCCCTTTATGGGCCAGCACTGCACGCCGGGATGTCGATCATCCCGTGCGTGCATGTGGACGCAACTTCGTGCGTCCAAAGCGGTTTTCTTATCAATCCGCCAAATTGATGAGAAAACCGGACTAAACCGATCGGAGATCCTGAACTTATCACAATCTGTGATAAGTTCAGGAATCAAGCACGCGCCGAATGTCTTTGCATTTACTGAGCAAGGTGTGGCCATGCTTTCAAGCGTTCTCCGGAGCAAACGTGCCATTCTGGTCAACATCGAAATTATGCGTGCCTTCGTGAGATTAAAACGGGTGGTTTCCCTTCACAAAAAACTCGCGCATAAACTGAACCTTCTTGAAAGGAGGGTAGGCAAACACGAAAAAGAAATACAGGCAATCTTTGAAGCCATACGCAAGCTCGTAACTCCGCAGCCCGAACTGGAAAAGCGCAAGCGCCGGATTGGATTCCATCCGTCAATTCTCGAAGAGTAATTCGTCTTAAGAGGTCTCTTTGTTCATTCTTCAGGAAACAAAAAGAGACAGTAAACAGGTAACGGATCCAGAAAGTAAAACGTGGGGATTTTTTTCGCGGAAGTTTTGCGTAGACTTTCGCGTTTGTTGGCGCCTATTTTTTAACGTACTTGAGGCGCTTTTCCTCTTCTGTAGGTGCCGCTTCCTGTTGCTGGGGCACAACGGCTGCCTGCGTTACGAATTTCGGCGGCGGAGGCGGGACATACCGAGATGGAGGAGGTGCTGCTTTCTCTTCAGCCCGTGAAAAATCAAGACAATTCTCGTAACTTCTTGAGACCGGAACGCCGTTAAATCCAGGAACCCAAAAAGTTGCCACATCGAGGACACCGGAACTCGCCCGCAATACGGTGCAAACAGCGCCCATTGCAAAACCGCCGACAAATCCTACGAATTCAGGTTTCGCTTTACCGGCACCGATGACAGCCTGGACCGGCATATCAATCGGGCTGGAGGCCGCATTGAGCAGTCCGCGGCCCAACATTCCGATGCTTTTTTCTTTGTATTGTTTCGATTTTGCTAGTTCCCATACGTCTTTTGCTTGAGCGGAGACCGAAAAGATGAAACATGAAAAAATACTGAAGGCGACAATCTTCTTCATGGCAGCGTTCCTCCTCACGTTTGAGAATTGAATGACGATGGCGTAAACCTTTGTCGAGACCAAACCGTATTATAAATTGTCCCGCATCAAAATCAAGACAATTCCGGGCACATCCACGCCAGACGGTTCCGTCCGATGCGCCCTGATAACAGAGTACAGAGTACAGACTTTCTTCCGTGGATTTTCTGTTCTCTGTGATCTGTTCTTTGTACTCTGGGTGCAGCACATGTGGCCGTCTCGAACGGCAGCACCCCCTACACCTTGAGGACAATTTTTCCGAAGTTCCCGCGCGCAAGCATGTGCTCTTGCGCCCGCCGCGCCTCCGCCAATGGAAAGGCGGTGTCAACGACAGGCTTCACACTTCCATCTTCGAGAAGCTGGATCACCTGATCCAATTCCCGGCGCCCGCCCATGTAGCAGCCCATAATTGAAAATTGCCGGACGAATAAAAACCGAAGATCGATTTCGACATTTGGCCCGCTCGTGACACCGCACGTGACAAGTCGGCCCTTTTTAGAAAGGGCCGCAATACTTTTTGAAAAGGTTTCCGCACCGATGTGTTCTAAGACGACGTCGACTCCGTGTTTGTCCGTAAGGGCGCGCGCCTCTTTTGAGAAATCCGCTTTCTTGTAATTGATGACATGATCTGCACCGAGTTGTTTGGCGCGTTCGCTTTTTTCGTCACTTCCAACAGTGGTCAGGACGCGTGCACCGACGACTTTGGCAATTTGGATCGCTGCGCTGCCAACTCCAGAACCTGCGGCGTGAACTAAGACGGTTTCGCCCTTTTTTAATTCTGCTCTCGTCACGAGCATATGCCAAGCGGTGAGGAAAACGAGCGGACAAGCAGCCCACTCGACATCGGAGCAGCGATTGGAAACGGGTATGACATTACGTGCCGGGGCTCTTACGAATTCTGCGTATCCCCCGTCCACTTGAAAACCAATAATTTTGTATTCATCGCAAAGGGAATCCCATCCGGATTGACACCACTTGCAGCGTCCGCAAGAGATCCCAGGCGCAAGAACGGCACGAGTTCCTTTTCGAATGCTTTTTACCTTTCCGCCGACTTCTTGAACCTCGCCGCAGACGTCGCACCCTAAAATATGAGGCAGTGGAATCGAAATGCCGGGCATTCCTTGCCGCGTCCAAATGTCAAGGTGGTTCAAAGCGCACGCTTTGACCTTGACGAGCACCTCATTGGGGCCAATTTTTGGTTCTGGGCAGTCCGTGTACGTCAGTTGGTCCACACCACCGTGTTGGTTGAAAATTATTGCTTTCATTACATCGCAACCGTCATTGCGAGGATGCAACCCAGGCGATGACGAAGCAATCTCAAATCGCGAGATTGCTTCGGCGATTCTTTGGTTTGCTGCCTCGCAATGACGGTTAATTTCATCTGATTTTATACGCTACGCCGATCCCGTCACGGATCGGGAGCAAAGTCGAAATAAAATCACGATCGTTAAAGAGCATTTGATTGTATTGTTTGACCCCTGCAGTAGCACTGTCTCCCTTGTCTTCCAGAACCTGTCCAAACCAAAGGAGGTTATCCGTAACGAGCAGGCCGCCGCGCTTTACTTTTGGTTTTGCGAGTTTAAGCGCGTCGGGATATTGTTCTTTGCCAATGTCAATGAAAATGATGTCAAAAAGACCCTCCGTTTTCCTTAAGATCTCAAGCGCTTCGCCGGCGTAAAACCGCGCTTTATGAGCGAGATCTGCTTTGGTCAGAAACTCTTTGGCACGAGTTAGATTTTTCTGAGACAGATCCGTCAGATGAATCTCGCCGTCCTCAGGTGCTCCGAGGGCAAACCAAACAGCAGA
Source organism: Omnitrophica bacterium RIFCSPLOWO2_12_FULL_50_11 (assembly GCA_001804315.1). Taxonomy (GTDB): domain Bacteria; phylum Omnitrophota; class Omnitrophia; order Omnitrophales; family Danuiimicrobiaceae; genus 2-12-FULL-50-11-A. Next base: position 3,042 of record MHFT01000052.1, on the reverse strand, counting down.
GTAACCAAAACCGGAACCCATTTCGAAGATTCTTTTGGCCGAAGTCATCTTGGCAAGCTGGTAAAACAGCCGCCCAACGAGCGGTCCTACGATCGGAAAACCAACTTGATCGCCTAGCTGCTCCATTTCCTTTAGAACCGGATCCTCGGGCGGGTAAAGGTTTCCAATGTAGCGTTCGATTTCGGGAGCGGTAATTTGAATTTCCACGGGAGGGAAAGTATAGCATGAGCGATGGAGATTTAGTACTATATTGAAACGATGGACAAGAAACAAATCGCGGCGGTTTTGGAAGAAATCGCTCAGCTGCTCGAGATCAAAGGTGAGAATCCGTTTCGTGTCCGCGCCTTTTACAATGGGGCGCGTGTCGTCGAAGGTCTGGTCGAAGATCCAGCGGAGTTGGTGAAGACGGGCTCCCTTCGCAAAGTGAAAGGGATTGGCGAAGGACTTGCCGAGATGATTACGGACCTCGTCCAAAAAGGGAAATCAGAATATCACCAGGACTTGAAGCGCTCTGTCCCGGAGGGAATCTTAGAACTTCTCGAAATTCAGGGGCTTGGACCGCGCCGGACGAAGATGCTTTATGAGGAGCTCGGAATCAAAAATGTCGCTGAACTCGAATATGCCTGTCAGGAAAATCGGCTCGTAAAGCTCGATGGATTCGGCGAGAAGTCGCAAGCAAAGATCCTTGAAGCAATTAAACATCGGAACAAAACGAAAGGTTATTTTCTGATCTCTCAGGCGGTTTCGGACAGCGCCCAGTTCGTCAAATACCTGAAGGAGCGAAATGAAGTCGTTCGAATCGAGGTAGGCGGAAGTATCCGGCGGCACAACGAAATCGTGCACGACATTGATATTTTGGTCAGTACCAAGAAGCCGCAGTCCATCCACGAAGCTTTTACGTCCTATCCGGAAGTCGATCGCGTTCTGGCCAACGGCGAGACGAAATCGAGTGTCATTTTAAAATCCGGGATTCAGGTAGATTTACGGACGGTCACGGACAAGGAATTCCCCTACGCGCTTTATTATTTTACGGGAGGGAAAGAACACAACGTGGCCACACGGCTCATCGCAAAAAAGAAGGGATTTAAGATCAGCGAATACGGCATCTTCAAAGGAAAACGGCTCATTCCGTGCCGTGATGAATCGGATGTTTTTAAAACCTTGGAGCTCCGTTACATTCCGCCTGAACTCCGCGAAAACACAGGTGAGATTGAATCTGCGCGTGAGGGAACGCTTCCGGATTTGGTAGAGACAAAGGACATTAGAGGTATTTTTCACGTTCACAGCTCGTACAGTGACGGCGCCGCTGCTCTAGGGGGAATGATCGAGCGTACCTGTGAATTGGGTTATGAATACGTCGGTATTTCTGACCATTCGAAAACAGCTACCTATGCCAATGGTCTTTCGGAAGTGCGCGTGGGGGAACAGCATCGGGAGCTTGACAAGCTTCAAAAGAAATTTAAGCGCATTCGGATTTTCCGGGGGATTGAATCCGATATTTTAGCGGACGGATCGCTCGATTATCCGGACCGCGTGCTTCGCACGTTTGATTTTGTCATTGGTTCGATTCACTCACGGTTCCAGATGCCGGAGAAGGAAATGACGAAACGCATTTGCACTGCGATGGAACATCCGGCGATGACCATTTGGGGACATCCTACAGGAAGGCTCCTGCTGGGCCGTGCGGGCTATTCTGTCGATTATGAAACGATCTTCCGAACCGCGGCGAAACATGGCGTCGCGATTGAAATTAATGCGAACCCCCACCGGCTCGACTTGGATTGGCGCATCTGCCGCGAGGCGAAGTCCAGGGGGCTTCGAATGAGTATTAATCCCGATGCCCACAGTTTGGAAGGATTGGAAGACGTGCCGTATGGGGTGGGTATTGCGCGCAAGGGGTGGCTTGAAAAAAAAGATGTCTTGAATACGATGTCTCGCGATGAAATGGAAGCCTATTTAAACAGACGGAAATAGCAGGTGGTGGGATGATTGCAGAAGATTTCGATTCTAAGAAAAAGAGAGCATTAGCGATTATGAACGGTCTTCGGAAAGCGATTCCGGATCCGGCCATTGAGCTTCATTTTAAAAATCCGATGCAGCTACTTGTTTCTACAATTCTGTCGGCGCAGTGTACGGACAAGCGCGTGAACATGGTGACACCCGCGCTCTTTAAAAAATACGAGACCGCGGAGGATTTTGCGCGTGCGAATGTGAAGACGCTCGAGAAAGAAATCCACTCAACGGGCTTTTACCGCGCGAAGACGAGAAGTATCATCGGATCTGCCAAAGAGATCGTAAAACGTTTTGGAGGGAATGTTCCAAATCGAATGGAGGATCTGCTCACGCTTCCCGGAGTGGCACGCAAAACGGCAAACGTTATTTTGGGAAATGCCTTTGACACGCCCGGTCTTGTCGTAGACACCCACGTCAAGCGGATCTCGAATCGATTGGGCCTAACGAGTCAGCATGATCCGGTTAAAATCGAGTTTGATCTACAAGAGATCATTCCGGAAAAAGATTGGACAGAGTTCTCGCTTCTTTTAATCAAGCACGGCCGCAAAACCTGCTTTGCCAGAAAACCAAACTGTTCTGTCTGCACCGTCAACACGTTATGCCCTTCGCGCGAGGATATCAGAACGGTTGAGGTAGGCCTCGCGAAAGCTACGAAGTAAGCTAACAAGAGCTTTAGGCGAGTCGAACCACCGCCAATTTTCGGAGCGCTCCGAAAATTGTATCCTTCCGATACACATAGAAAGCGTCGTAAGCCTAATCCTCATCGTAGATTAGATCGGATTTATTAGAGTAAGGGGACAAAAAATGAGGGTAGGCGTTCCGAAAGCCGCCGTGCTCACTTGACTAACCCGCATTTCTCATCGCCAATGAGAAATGCCCTCGAAGAGGCTGTGGTGCGAATGGGCTTGTCCATTTGTACCACAGGGGTTGTCTTTTGCGCCCCATTTTGAGAGGGGCGCAAAACTTTGCCGGCCCTTTATGGGCCAGCACTGCACGCCGGGATGTCGATCATCCCGTGCGTGCATGTGG
>MHFT01000051.1 GCA_001804315.1 Omnitrophica bacterium RIFCSPLOWO2_12_FULL_50_11 | reverse complement strand
GAACGTGTTAAACTTACAGCCAATTCACCTGGATCTATTCACTGAGGAATTGGTCTCAAGTGGATACCATCAACCCAAATTTCCCATTATTAGCGAGCGGGTGTACTGCATTGATGCATGGGGGTTGGTACCGTTACTGTAAGTGCCGGGTTGCGTCCGCCGTGATTACAATCCCGCCCTCACAGTAACGGTACACCAAAACACTAAAAGAGACAGCGAAATTTCGCTTCCGTTTTCCAATCGCGATCGATTATAATTGAGGGGTCGGGTAGTTTCCCGACCCCTCATCCTGAGGCCCGAACGGCCGAAGGATCTTGTGAGATCCTTCGCGGAGCCTGTCCTGAGCCGCTTCTCCGCTCAGGATGACGGCGAAGGACTCAGGATGAGCCATCGGGCTCACTTAAAAAAACTCCCCGATGGCTCAATTAAGTCAGGTTGAAACGGTGGTGGCTAAGAGGTAAGAAGCGTCGGTAAACGTCGTCGAGTTTTCTCATTGACTGGTCGAAGCGGCATCATTCGTCATATCCATCCCCGAGGAAAATGCTGAACATAGGGAGAATCACCCAATGAACTCGTCTGTTCGCACTCACACACTCACGGTAAAAAAACGCAGCGGACAACAAGTTCCTTTCTTTGAAGTCCGAATCCTAAAAGCGATTGAAGCCGCCTCGAAAGCCCATTTCGGAATCCCGCACGAATCTGAATTAAACGAAGACTGGCAAGCAAGGGTAAACGAGGTTACGAACCGGGTGGTATCTTGGTGCGAGAACGAAGCCCAAACAAATCCCGTCCTTTTTATCGAAGACATTCAAAATGCCGTTGTTGGGGAATTACGCAAGAGCGGTTATCCAGACCTCGCAGAACGATACGCCTCGTATCGTTATCAGCAAGAACTCAAGCGGTTCGAAGCGGAACGGATTAGTGTTCGGAAACGGGACGGCCGCGCCGTGTCTTTTAAGCCCGAAAAGATTACGATCGCGATCGGACATGCTTTTCAAGCGACCAAGGGCGAAGGCCCTTTAACGCCGGAAACGCGCGAAAAAGTGTTGGAAGTTTCAGACCAAGTCGTTTCGGTTTTGAAAGCGGGTGAGCCGCAAATTCGGACCGTTCACATTGAACACATCCAGGATCTGGTTGAAAAGACCCTGATGGAGAAAGGCCATCTGGATGTAGTTCGGTCTTACATTATTTATCGTGAAGACCGAAAACGCGAACGCGAAAAAGCGCCGGTTAAAGAACGAATTGAACCGCTTGCGTACAAGGAACGCCTTACTGTCCAGCGTTCTGACGGCGCGACGGCTCAGCTCGACATTGAACGACTGAAACTTTCAATCGCAGAAGCGTGTCATGGTTTGGAGGACTGCGTTTCTGTCGACGAAGCGCTCGAAAGGACACTCGCCAATTGTTATGACGGAATGACGTCGGCTCAAATTCAGGAGGCCATGCTTTTGGCGGTCCGTCAATTGATTGAAAGCGAACCGACGTACAACTACGTCGCCGCACGGCTTCTTTTGAAGAAGGTATACCGGGAGGTGCTACATCGCAAAGTCTCGCTCACAGAGATGGCGAACGAGTACCCCAGAGTGCTTGATGAGAATGTTGCTTTTTCCGTTTCCTGCGAGCGCTTGAGTCCCCAGCTGCTTGAGTTTGACTTCGATCGATTGGGACGAGCACTCAAGCCGGAGCGCGATTTTTTGTTCACGTACATGGGGCTTCAAACGCTCTATGACCGCTATTTCATCCACGATAAAGGAAGGCGGCTGGAAGCGCCCCAGACTTTTTGGATGCGCGTGGCGATGGGTCTTGCCTTGAATGAGGGGGAAGCCAAGAATGAGCGGGCGATTGAATTCTACGAAGTCCTTTCCGCTTTTCGCTTTATTTCGTCAACGCCTACACTTTTTAATTCTGGAACCAATCATCCGCAGCTTTCCTCTTGTTTTCTTACGACCATCGGAGACGATCTGGACCACATTTTCAAGGCGGTCAAAGACAACGCCCTCCTTTCCAAGTGGAGCGGCGGTCTTGGGAACGACTGGACCCCTGTTCGCGCCATGGGAGCTCACATTAAAGGAACGAATGGAGCGAGCCAAGGCGTCATTCCTTTTATGAAGGTCGCTAATGACACCGCGGTAGCGGTCAATCAGGGAGGAAAACGCCAGGGTGCGGTCTGCGGCTACCTTGAAGTTTGGCATCTTGATATTGAGGAATTTCTGGAGTTAAGAAAAAATACAGGAGACGACCGCCGGCGGACACACGATATGCACACGGCGAATTGGATTCCGGATCTTTTTATGAAACGCGTACTTCAGAACGCGGAGTGGACGCTGTTTAGCCCAAACGAGGTATTAGATTTGCACGATTTGTATGGGTCTGACTTCGAGAAGCGCTATGAGGAATACGAAGCAAGAGCACGCGCAGGCACAATACAGCTATTTAAAGTTGTTTTCGCTGTTGCGCTTTGGCGCAAGATGCTCAGTATGTTGTTTGAGACCGGCCATCCCTGGATGACGTTTAAGGATCCATCGAATGTCCGTTCGCCTCAGGATCACGTAGGCGTGGTTCACAGTTCTAACTTGTGTACTGAAATCACGTTGAATACATCTTTGGAAGAAACAGCAGTGTGTAATCTTGGATCCGTTAACCTTGCCGTTCACACGACGCCAGCAGGGCTCGATAAGGACTTGCTTGCACAGACGGTGAAAACGGGCGTGAGAATGCTCGACAACGTGATCGATACGAACTATTACCCGACACGGGAAGCGGGAACTTCAAACCAGCGCCACCGTCCAATTGGTATGGGGCTTATGGGTTTTCAGGATGCGCTGTACATTCAAGGGTTGAGTTACACATCCCATGAAGCGGCTCGATTTGCCGATGAAAGTATGGAATTTATCTCGTACCACACGCTATCGGCTTCAAGCGAGCTTGCTTGCGAGCGTGGTCCGTACCCCAGCTTTTCGGGCTCTAAGTGGGATCGAGGGCTCCTTCCGATCGATACGATTGCACTTTTGGATCAAGAGCGCGGCGGACATCTTGCGATGGACAGGAGCCAGCGGATGGATTGGACACCGGTCCGCGAATCGGTCCGAAAGTATGGAATGCGGAACTCGAATACACTTGCGATCGCACCGACCGCGACGATTGCAAATATTACCGGCGTCACTCAATCGATCGAACCGACGTACAAGAACATCTTTGTCAAAAGCAATCTTTCGGGCGAATTTACCGTCGTCAATTCGTATCTGGTGGATGAGCTGAAAGCGCTTGAGCTCTGGGATAAGAAAATGATCGAAGACCTCAAGTATTTTGATGGAAATTTGCAGGAGATCGATCGGATTCCCCAGCCGGTTAAGGATCGTTATCCAACCGCCTTTGACATCGGTTATGAGTGGGTCATCGAATGTGCGAGCAGGCGTCAGAAATGGATCGATATGGGCCAGTCGCTCAATCTTTATCTTGCCGAGCCGAGCGGGAAGAAATTGCACAACATGTATCTCATGGCTTGGGAGAAGGGCCTCAAAACGACTTATTACTTACGTTCTTTGGGTGCCACGAGGATCGAAAAGTCAACCGTAGATGCAAACCGTTACGGGAATCCGTTGGGGCAGAAAAAACGCGAGCACAAGGTTGTGGCCGAAGTGACCGAAGGAGCGATCTGTACTACATCTGACAGCGGCGAATGTGAGGCGTGCCAGTAGGGGCGAATGCTTTTCAACAATGGTTCCGATGTTGAATTGGGGGGATTGAGATGGAAAATGTCATTGAAATGACCACGAGACGGGTGAGAGCCGAAGATAAGAGAATCATTAACAATAAGGCGGTGGATGTCAATCAGCTGGTTCCGATCAAGTACACGTGGGCGTGGGAATATTACCTCGATGCCTGCGCGAATCACTGGATGCCGCAAGAGGTTTCGATGCAGCGGGATATTGAGCAGTGGAAATCCGGTATGTTCACCGAGGATGAAGAGCGTGTGATCAAGCGAGTCCTCGGATTTTTTACGACTGCGGATACGCTCGTTGCGAATAATCTCGTGCTCGCTGTGTACAAGCATATTTCCGCTCCCGAGTGTCGTCAGTACCTTTTGCGTCAGGCATTTGAGGAAGCGATTCACACGCACTCTTACCAGTACATCCCTCAGTCGCTCGGAATGGACGAAGGCGAGATGTACAACATGTACCGGGAAGTTCCCTCCATCCATGCCAAGGACGAATTTGAAGCTCGTCTTACGGTTGATTTGCTTCGGCCCGATTTTGAAACCGAGTCGTTTGAGGGACGCCAGAAACTGCTCGATAACCTGATCGGCTATTCGGCCATTATGGAGGGGATTTTTTTCTACTCGTCCTTTGTAATGCTGCTTTCGTTTGGCCGAACGAACCGGCTGCCCGGCACGTGCGAACAGACTCAATACATTTTGCGCGATGAGAGCATGCATCTCAATTTCGGCCTGGATTTAATCAACGCGATCAAGGAAGAAAATCCGGATATTTGGACAAGCGAATTTCGCGAGCAAGCGGTAGCGAAGATTAGACAAGGCGTCAAACTCGAAATCCAATTTGGTACAGACTGCCTGCCGAACGGGCTCCTCGGTTTGACGCACCAGATGATCGACGACTACATTAAGTATGTAGCCGATCGCAGACTTGAAAAACTAGGCCTTCCGAAGCAGTACGAAACCCGCAACCCATTTCCTTGGATGAGTGAGATTATTGATCTCAGGAAGGAAAAGAATTTCTTCGAAACGCGCGTCACGGAATACCGAACCGGCGGCACGCTCGAGTGGGACTAGCGGGCTGCTGCCTACTTTCTTTTTTCTAGACCCCGCCTGCGAGAATCTGCCCCGTTAACTCATCCGCGACTTGGGAAGGCGGGACCCCTTCCTGCTTCGAGCGCTCAAAAACTGTGCGCAAGCAGTCTCCCGTTTTCTTAATCCAGGGCATCGGATTTTTTTCCTTTAGGATATCCCGAACATAAATATTGATGACACCTCCTGCATTAATCACGTAATCGGGCGCGTAAAGGATGTTTTTGTCGGCGAGCTGGAGAGCGTGCTTTGCCTCATCGGCGAGTTGATTATTGGCGCCGCCTGCAATGACTTTACACGCGAGCATATCGATCGTTTGGTCATTGACGACCGCACCCATGGCGCAAGGTGCGAAGATATCAAACTCAGCGTCCAATAAGAGATTGGGTGCTACGATTTCTGCGTTAAGTTCACGAGCTGCGCGGTCCGCCGCTTTTGGATTCACGTCCGACACGATGAGCCGTGCTTTTTCTTCGTGCAGCAGTTTCGCCAAGGCAAATCCGACGTGGCCAACGCCTTGGACCGCAACGGTCACACCGTCAAAGTCGCTTCTGTTCATTCTTTCGTTTAAACAGACGCGCATTCCTTCCAGAACGCTTTGGGCGGTCCACGGCGAAGGATCACCACTTCCTCCCATAGATTCGGGAAGACCGGTGACATATTCGGTTTCTTTTGCAATTTCGACAAGGTCTTCCGTAGTAATGTCCGCATCCTTCGCCGAATAATAGCGTCCCTTCAAGCAATGAATGAATTTCCCCATGCTTTTCAAGAGTTCCGGCGTTTTGTCACAAGTCGGATTGCCTATGATGACCGCTTTGCCGCCACCTAATTTCAAGCGTGCCGCGGCTGACTTGTACGACATCGCGTTGGCAAGCCTCATCACGTCTTGAATGGCCAGTTCTTGATTCGCGTACGGGTACATTCGGATACCGCCGAGAGCGGGTCCTAGGCGGGTGTTATGAATGGCGACAATCGCTTTCAGTCCACTAGCAGACTCTTCGCAGCTTACGATTTCTTCAAATCCAGGTTCTTTTATGGTTTTGATCTTCATCATGGGCGCTATTTTAGCATAACCACCGGTACCAGGTGCGGCACACCGTCATTGCGAGGCAACGAGCCAAGGTGTCGTTGCCGAAGCAATCTCAGAACGCCAGATTGCTTCGACCTTGCTTTGGTACGCCGTCTCGCAATGACGATGCCCTCTATTGCTTCGGCCCATCCCTGGGCTTCTGGCTCCGCAATGACGGATGCTGGAAAACTTCGTCCACGTGCACCACACGTGCTACCGATTTGTTCTTTTATGAGTAGATAAACTCAATTCCGTTTCCCTTATCATATCTCGAAAAGAAGCACCGTTGATGGTTCAAAGGTTGCTGTCATATTATGGTTACAGTATTCCAAGGGTTTTATTAAGGAAGGTTTAATCTGAACGATTTCTCTTTTTCTCTTGCCTCAGACTTGACTTTAACTGGTGACTGGGTATCGTTTAAGAAGAGAGCGGTTTATCACAATGCACAGAAGAATGAAACATAGGTTGTATCACTTGGAAATGTCAGGTGTGAGAAGGTCAAGCAAAGAAGGAGGCTTTATTCTCATCACCTCCTACATCCTCATCGCAGGTCTTCTCACCACTGTCTTTAGTTACTTCTCCCGCTCCTTTTATGACTTTGATCTGGCCCAAAGGCGTTTAAGTAGGCTTCAAGCTCTCTACACCGCAGAATCAGGAGCAGAACGAGCGATAGAAGGAATGAAAGGAACCATTCCGGTTCTTCAACCAGACTGCGGACAGTCAAATCCTAGTACCTGGACTCCTTACTCCAATACGAATCTTGGCACGG
>MHFT01000050.1 GCA_001804315.1 Omnitrophica bacterium RIFCSPLOWO2_12_FULL_50_11 | reverse complement strand
GCCAATTCACCTGGATCTATTCACTGAGGAATTGGTCTCAAGTGGATACCATCAACCCAAATTTCCCAGAAAAAGAGGATGAAGCACCTGAGGAGTTACGAAAAAATTTCTACTGGCAGTACCCTATCCCAGAATCACTACCTGACGCATCTCGACCGGTTGCAGTGGTTTATCGTGGGCGTCTTTGGGTACTCGTGCAATATTCTGAACGAGTTCCACCCCCTCTGTCACCTGTCCAAAAACTGAATGCCGGTCATCCAGCCATGGGGTTGGGACCTCGGTAATGAAAAATTGACTCCCGTTTGTATCGGGACCTGAATTCGCCATGGAGAGGACCCCAGGCCGATTGTGACGTAACTTCGGTGAGAACTCATCAGGGAAACTGTATCCGGGACCGCCCCGTCCCGTTCCAGTAGGATCCCCCGTTTGAATCATGAAATCCGGAATCACGCGATGAAAAATGAGGCCGTTAAAGAAACCTTGTTTCGCCAGCTTCACGAAATTTCCGACGGTGCGTGGCGCTTCAGCTTGATAGAGATCTGCGTAGATCTCTCCGAGCGAGGTTTCAATTTTGATTTTTACAATAGGAGATCCTTCTTGCGGCGTGCTTTCGGCTTCATCCAAAACTGGAGACGCTTCGAGTTGAACGCCCGAGGCACCAGCAGCGAAGACGACAAAAAGAGAAAAGAAAAACCGATAGACCATCGCTTAGCGTGACCTTAAAAGGTTCTGTATCGTCTGAACCAATTCACCAGGATCGCAAGGTTTGGTGAGATAGGCTCTAGCACCTTCCAACTCAAACACATCTTTCATGCTATCCTTCCCTGTCAACACGATGATGGGGACGTATCGACCGAAATACTTCGCCTTAAAGGTTTTGATAAACGCGTATCCATCCATGTCGGGCATGGCAACATCGAGCAGGATGAGATCCGGTTGTGTCTCTTCAAAAACTTTTAATCCACTGATCCCGCCTGTAGCCGTCACGACATGATAGCCGCTCGCCTCCAAACGAAGCTTCAGAGCCTCTCTTACATCAGGATCATCGTCGATAACCAAAATCTTCTTCGCCATCGCGGTTTCCTATTCGCTCTCCACAGACAACCTGCCAAAAGGAGCGGTACAGCAACGGTCACAAACTTCTTGAAATTTGCCGGATAGCCTTGCCAGGATCGTCTGCTTCCGTAATCGGACGACCGATAACGATGTAACTCGCGCCAAGCTCGAAGGCTTCTCGCGGTGACAAAACGCGCCTCTGATCGTCCCGGCCAGCCCATTCCGGCCGAATCCCCGGCGAGACGACCAAAAAATTCGGGCCGCACTGGGTCTTGATCTTTCTTGCTTCCAGCGCAGAGGAGACGACGCCGTCCAAGCCAGCCTTTTGAGCCAGCTGCGCATATTGAACGGCAATTCGATTGATCGATTTTGGAAGGCCGATTTCCTCGTGTACTTCCTCATCGCTTAAGCTCGTGAGGAGCGTAACACCAAGAAGTTTGGGCGGCTTTAAATTGTTTCTCCGTGCCTCATCTGCAGAAGCAATACAGGCCTCTTGCATCATTTGAAGGCCCCCCGCTACGTGGAGGTTTAGCATGCAAATGCCAAGCCGTACCGCGGCGCGCGTTGCTTGCGCGACGGTATTGGGAATGTCATGAAACTTAAGGTCCAAAAAGACTTCCGCACCTAACTCGAGAACGGTCCGGACCGCTCTCGGACCATGGGCAGTCATGAGCTCGCTTCCGACCTTGAAGATTTTAATCTCGTCCTTGAGGATGCGAACCAGCTTTTTCGCAAAACCAAGATCCGGCGTATCGAGCGCAACAATGATCCGCCCTTTGTAATTGGATTTCTTTTCGCGCATGTCTTTTCGTCCCATTTTCCCTCAAAGCGGCGGGGTTAACCCGCGGGCACGTGGTGGTTTTCAAACTCAGATTTGACTTGAAGGGTACCCCGAACATCGTCAATCGATGGATGACCTTTCCTTTTCAGATAGGCTTCGATTCCTTTGAGAACCTCCATCGTCGCCTTGGGATGAACAAAATTGACGGTACCAAGTGCAACAAGATCCGCACCGGTAATCAAAAATTCAAGGGCGTCTTGCGCCGTAGCGATACCTCCCATCGCCATCACTGGAATCTCAAAGTGACGTTTCACTTCATACAGAAAACGAAGCGCGATCGGCCGAATGGCAGGACCGCTTAAGCCGCCACACACATTGGCAATCTGGGGGCGGCGTTTTTCAATATCCACAGCCATCCCTCGGATCGTATTGATGAGACTCAAAGCGTGACTGCCCGCTCGAATCACTGCTTCGGCGACACCCAAAAAATCGCCTGCTTCAGGCGAAAGTTTGGTAAAGAACGGCAGTGACGTCGCACCTTTGACCGCCGCCACTACTTCATGGGCCAGTTCAGGCTTTGCGCAAAACTCAAGACCTCGCTTCACATTGGGGCAAGAAATATTAAGTTCGAGCGCCGATACACCTTTTACGCGGTCCAACTTTCGCGCAAGGGCCACGAAATCATCTACACTCTCACCTGCAATATTGACAATCAGATGGGTCCTTATTTTCTTAAAGTATGGAATCTTGTTTTCGATGAAATCGTCAACGCCCTTATTTTGTAACCCAATTGCATTGAGCATGCCGCACGGCGTTTCCCAAATCCGCGGCATGGGATTGCCTTGCCTCGGTTGGAGCGTCACGGTCTTCGTTACCACCGCGCCCAATTTGGAATAGTCAACGGAGGCGGCATATTCATCTTTGGAACCAAAAGTTCCCGAGGCAACGGTCACAGGATTTTTGAACGTGAGACCTGCAAATTTTGTCGTTAAATCTGGTCTCATTTGCGCTTTCGGCACTCGTCTACGAATCGACGAAATAGCCGTTTCTGGATCGGATCGCGATCTTGGCGCTCCGGATGCCACTGGACGGCAAGCGTTCGAGGCGGTCCTTCGACCGCCTCAACCACTCCATCTGGCGAATAACCGACCGCCCGGAGCGAACGGCCGAGGCGCTTGACGGCCTGATGATGTTGACTGTGTACCATGAAATGCTGATGTCTAAAGATTTTAATGAGTTTGGACCTTTGATCAAGGTGAAGGGTGTGCATCGGATGGCGCCTCGACTGGTGATTCTTTGCACGACGCATCTGCTTTTGAAGATCTTGATAAAGAGTGCCGCCGTAAATCACATTCAAGAGCTGCAACCCGTAGCAGATACAAAGAATAGGCAGTTTCAAGTGCTGTGCCATTCGGTAGAGCTTCATATCAAATCGGATCCGGCCTCGATACATCGGCTTGATCTTGTGCCGATTCCGCTCGCCATAGAAACTCGGCGGAATGTCGGCACCTCCGATAATGAGGAGGCCGTCGATCGTTCGGAGGAGCTTCATCACATCCCTTGGATTGTGATTAATCGGAAGCATGAGTGGAATTCCGCCAGCCCGTAAGATTGCTCGGATGTAGCGGTAATCACAGGCAAGTTCAAACTCAAAATAATACGGTTTCAGCTTGATCACTTCACAGCTGATCCCGATGATCGGTTTGCCTGTCTGCCTCGAGTATTTCATGAGTTGTGCCTACCTGTCATCCAGATGCGGCCGCTCATCGCAGTGCCGAGAAATGACGCCGCCTTTTCACCATTTAGATTCTCTACGACCCATCCACGTTCGCTCGATGCTCGGGAGCCGTACCCCCAAGGCTTTTGCAAATTCAGTATAGGAGTTGCCGTCAAGAAGCGCCCGAATAGCAGCTGCGTATCTCTTGGCAAAACGCCGTTCCCAAGTCGGACGATGATGCCATCTGGACTTCTGGGCTGCTCTGCGGATCACGGTCGACTGATTCCATCCTCTCTTGAGATATTTAAAGACATCGATGACGTCATCCGGGATGGCCAGCTGGTCCAGCTCGTCTTCATATTTTCGGAAAAAAAGGTCCACATATTGAGGAACCGTAAGTGCATGACGGTTCCACAACAGCTTGGCTTTTGGCCCATACCGGATCGCCTGATCCCGAGCACTCAGATAATCTTCATGGGTCAAATGATTTAAGCTCGGTTTTCGCTCGAGCCACTGAAGGGCGACCGCTTTCACAACGCAAATAGCGGCGACAACGTATTCGGGAATTCCTGAGTCCAACACGCGAATTTCCAAAGTCGGCGGTTTCCTTTTTCCGCCTTCGTTATACGTCAGCTCTCGGTAGTGGTGCTTGTACAAGAGCTCCCGTCTTGTTACCTTGCAATATTTCTCTGTCCCGCGGAGCAATCGATTCGAATTGATCGCAGTAATCCGGTCGCGCCATACGGGTGAATTTCCGCAGAGGGCAATGAGAAACGGAATATGGCTGTGCAAGCGCCGTGCAAGCAACCGCGCGCGACGATACTCAAACTTTTTCTTTCCAAGCGCCATGTGAATGTGGCTGCCTGCAAATCGGTCTGTCCATCCCCCAATGGGAAACAAAGTGCGGTAATCATGTTCTTCGGGCGAGGATCGGTAGTGAATGTACTTGCGCAGACCATTTTTAAGTAAGAAGAACGCTTCCCGAACGGTATAAAAAACCCTACTGTTGTACTCGCTTCCAATACTGGCATCTTTCGTAAAGCGCTCACCCAACTCTGCAATGCCGCGCCGGGGGAAATGCAGCTCGCGCGAAATCCGGTACTCAGGCACTGAGATAGAATACGTTTCAAGTTCGACACCTACTGAGATTGCACGTTCCGACCGTGTTGAGCTTCTCGTTCCCGCACGTCTTATCTTCCGCAGACGTTTTCTCATGAAACGGTATGGACGTCTCAATTTCGGTCTTCGCCGGCTTCGCCTCTTCAGAGACCGTCTTTGCGTTCGTCTTCGTCTACTCATATGCCACCAAATTACGACCTTTTTGTCCTTTCTGCTGCTCCTATCCTACCAAATCACGAAATGAAAATACCGGGCCTTCTACACAGCTCGTTTTAAATCCTTCTCTCGTCTCGACAACACATCCCAAACAGGCACCGACACCACAAGCCATTCGCTCATCAATGGAAGCTTCGCCTTCAACGCCAAATTGACGCGCCAGCTTCATCACAGCAGCCAGCATCGCATGGGGACCACACGTTTGAATAAACCACGATTTGGGATCCCCTTTTTCAAGCAACTTTTGAAGCAAAACGGTAACGAGTCCTCTTTGGCCGTAGGAACCATCCTCCGTGGCGTAGAGAACTTCTCCCTTCACATTCGAAAGTTCCCGCTTTGGAAGTACTTCGCCCTTTGACTTACAGCCAATCAGAAAAACCGGTGCGTGCTTTTCCCTACCGGCGTGCTCTGCAAGAAACAAAAGGGGTGGAACGCCAACACCGCCGCCCACGAGGAGGCGGCGCTTCCCGTTTAGAGTCTGTGAAAAAGGGTGGCCAAGCGGCCCCAACACGTTAACTTTGTGACCTCGTTTTTTTTGCGCTAAGAGTGCCGTGCCCCGCCCTAACACTTCATACAGAAGTTCGACCCGCTCACTGCGCACCCGGTAGTAACTCAGCGGCCTTCTGAGCAGTGGATCTGAACTGTCTTCAACTTGAAGATTGACGAATTGACCAGCTCGAACGCGCCGGGAAATCCGCTTGGAGGAAAAAACAAGCTTGTAATATTGAGCGTTCACTTTTTGATTCTCAAGAATCGTTACTGTTTCGTCATACATGACCTTTTCATCCACGTCCGTCATTGCGAGGCAGCGTACCGGAGCATTGCCGAAGCAATCTCAGAATGCAAGATTGCTTCGTCATCGCCTGAATTGCGTCCTCGCAATGACGTTGCTGTTCAATTCGTGATACTCTTGGAGTGACTTGACAGTCAGTCCACGCTTGCGGAATGACTTCACAGCACGCACAATGGCGCGGGCTGCGTTCAATGTCGTAATACAAGGAATGTTAAACGAAACAGCGAGAGAACGGATCTTTGCTTCATCCAACATCGGCCCCTTACCGGTTGGCGTGTTAATGACGAGACCGATTTCTTTCGCCCGAATTTTGTCGGCCACATTCGGATGCCCTTCAGCAATCTTCTTCACGACTTCGGTTTTTACACCGTGGGCTTCCAAAACCCGACTTGTGCCCTGCGTCGACACAAGCTCGTATCCAAGCCGCAAAAGCTCTTGGGCTACCGGAACCACCTTTTTTTTGTCCTCATCCTTGACGCTGATAAACACCCGCCCTGAAACAGGAACGCTGCAGTATGCCGCCTGCTGGGATTTGTAGACCGCGAGGTCAAAATCTTCATCAATCGCCATCACCTCGCCCGTTGATTTCATCTCCGGTGACAGGATGATATCCACACCGGGAAACTTCACAAATGGAAAGACAGACTCTTTGACCGAAAAATGGCGCGGCACCACCTCCTCCGTAAACCCAAGCTCTTTGAGCGTTTTGCCGATCATCACTTTCGCAGCAAGTTTCGCGAGTGGAATACCAATGGCCTTACTCACGAAAGGCACGGTCCGAGAAGCCCGCGGGTTTACCTCCAAACAATAAATCTCGCCATCTTGAATAGCGTATTGGACATTCATTAAGCCGACGATGTCGAGTTCAGCCGCGAGTTGTTTTGTTTTTTCCTTGAGCTCGGAAATCAATTTTTTTGAAAGCGTAAACGGAGGAAGTGCCATCGCCGCATCGCCCGAATGAACGCCTGCTTCTTCTATGTGCTCCAGAACTCCTCCCACGACAAAATTTTTCCCGTCTCCAATGAGATCGACGTCCACCTCTATTGCATTTTCTAAAAACTTGTCAATCAGGACCGGCTTTCTGTCGCTTGCTTCTACCGCATGCCGGATGTATTTTTTCAGCTGTACGTCATCATAAATAATCTCCATCGCACGCCCACCTAGGACAAAAGAAGGCCGGATCAGAACCGGGTAACCAATGGCTTGAGCAACCTGAAAGGCTTCCTCCGCTGTAAAAACGGTTTCGCTTTTTGGCTGCCGGACTCCGAGTTTGTCGAGCAGGGCCCGAAACTGCTTCCGATCCTCCGCCATATAAATCGACCGCGTAGACGTCCCCAAAATCTTGAGGCCGGCCGCTTCTAAGCCGCTCGAGAGATTAAGCGGGGTTTGGCCCCCGAGTTGAACAACGAGGCCGTCCGGTTTCTCACGATCCGCTATGTTTAAAACGTCCTCCAGTGTGAGCGGCTCAAAAAAAAGTTTATCCGATGTGTCGTAATCCGTGCTGACCGTCTCGGGGTTTGAATTCACCATAATGGTTTCATAGCCTAGTTCTTTTAACGCAAGTGCCGCGTGAACACAACAGTAGTCGAATTCGATCCCTTGTCCAATTCGGTTGGGACCTCCTCCGAGGATCATAATTTTTTTCTTTTCACTTGTAACGGACTCGTCTTCCTCCTCATAGGTCGAATAAAAGTACGGCGTGTACGCCTTGAATTCCGCAGCGCAAGTATCTACGAGTTTATAGACGGCCTCGATTCCGTGCGCTCTGCGAAGTGCACGAATATCAGATTCCGTTTGATCCCAGTAGAACGCAATTTGCTGATCGGAGAAGCCGAATTGTTTCGCTTTGCGTAGCAGGAGTAGGGGCGCACGGCCGTGCGCCCCTACAGACAACAATTCTCTTTCCATCTCGACGATTTGTCTGATCTGCTCCAGAAACCATGGATCGATCTTCGTAAGCTCAAATATTTCTTGCGAGGTCAGACCTGCGTAAAAGGCGTACTTAATATAAAATGGTCGATCCGATTTTGGAATACGGAGATACTCCGCAATCTTTTCTCGAAGGGGTTCATCTTGCTTCGCGCGGTCTATCAATTTCAACAACGCTTCCTTTGAACTGATTTCTTCGCCAAAAATTTCGTCACGGCCGTCGCCGCCAAGACCACTTCTCCTGATCTCGAGGCCCCGCAGGCCCTTTTGAAGCGCTTCCTTGAAAGTCCTGCCGATCGCCATCGTTTCTCCCACAGACTTCATCTGTGTCGAAAGCGTGTCGTCTACCCCCTCAAACTTTTCAAAGGCAAATCGAGGAACCTTGACGACGCAGTAATCGATACTCGGTTCGAAACCGGCGGGCGTGTATTTCGTAATGTCATTCGGAATCTCATCCAAGGTCATCCCAACGGCAAGCTTCGCTGCAAATTTTGCGATGGGAAACCCAGTCGCTTTAGAGGCAAGCGCTGAAGACCGAGAAACGCGCGGATTCATTTCAATCACAACCATACGGCCCGTCACCGGATGAACAGCAAACTGAATATTCGAACCGCCTGTCTCCACCCCGATTTCAGAGATGACCCTCCGCGCGGCGTCCCGCATTCTCTGATACTCCTTATCGGTAAGCGTCTGAGCCGGCGCAACCGTAATCGAATCGCCCGTATGAATTCCCATCGGATCGAAATTTTCAATGGAACAAATGACGACAAAATTATCCCTACAGTCTCGCATCACCTCAAGCTCATATTCTTTCCAACCCAAAACCGATTCTTCAATGAGTACTTCACGCACGATGCTGTATTCCAGGCCGAGCCGGACGACTCGCCGAAGGCTGTCCTCATTAAAGCAAATGCCGCTTCCAGAACCGCCGAGGGTAAAGCTTGGCCGTACGACGACGGGAAAACCGATTCGTTTCGCGGCTTCGATCGCTTCCTCCACCGAATAGGCGCATTCGGAACGCGGCAAATCAAGGCCGATACGTTGCATCGCCTGTTGGAACTCGTGTCGGTCCTCTGCCTTCTTCACGGCTGCATAATTCACCCCGATCATTTCTACGCCATAGCGGTCAAAAATCCCTTTTTCATACGCTTCCACCGCCGTGTTGAGACCGGTTTGGCCACCCATGGTCGCGAGGCACGCGTCTGGACGTTCCCGCTCGATAATTTGCTCTAACACTTCGGACGTAATCGGCTCAATGTACGTTCGATCAGCAACTTCGGGATCCGTCATGATCGTGGCTGGATTTGAATTGACGAGCACAACTTGATAGCTTTCTTCTCTAAGAGCCTTGCAGGCTTGCGAACCTGAATAGTCAAACTCACACCCCTGCCCAATGATAATGGGTCCGGAACCAATGATCAGGATTTTCTTAATATCCGTCCGTTTTGGCATAAAACGAGGCTTCCTTCACCACACGCCATGGTCAACCATAGCGTAAAAACGACTGAACAAATAATCTGAATCGTGAGGTCCTGGAGAATTTTCCGGATGGTACTGAACGGCAAAAAGGGGATACTTCTTGTGTCGAAGGCCTTCAAGAGTCTGATCATTTAAGTTGATGTGCGTACACTCGATTTCATCCTTAGGAAGGGAATCCATGTCGACACAAAAGCCGTGGTTCTGAGAGGTGATTTCTACCCGTTTCGATTTCAAATCCAGGACCGGATGATTGCCGCCCCGGTGGCCGAATTTCAACTTGAATGTCCTTCCGCCGAGCGCAAGACCGACCATCTGATGGCCAAGACAAATCCCAAAAATCGGAATTTTTCCAATCAGCTTACGCATCTCGCCCCACAAATACGTTACGGGTTCCGGATCGCCAGGGCCGTTTGAATAAAAAACACCTTCCGGTTTTAGTTCCAAAATATCTTCCGCAGTCGTATTGGCTGGAACCACTCTTACGCGGAAGTTGTGTTGATTGAGCTTCCGTAACATGTTCCATTTGATTCCACCATCCACACAAACGATAAAATGCTCACGCCGCTTGGGCCCAGCATAAGAGGTGGACATGCCTTTAGCGGGCCAATGAAATTCACTGGGCAGGGTTTCACGAAAATCGTATGGCTTCTCACATGTCACTTCTTTCACAAGATCGATGCCGACTATACTGGGAGAATCTTTTGCCTTCACGACGAGGCGTTTGGAATCGAGATCAACGGTGGAAAGCACCCCTTTCTTCGCGCCATGATCTCTTAGGTGTTTGACAAGCTTTCGAGTGTCGATCCCTTGAATGCCGATGATCTTGCAGTTGGCCAGATACTCAGGAAGTGACATTTCGGAACGCCAGTTACTCACAACCGAGCTCAGTTCCCGCACGACAAAACCTTCCACCCAAGGTCGCCGCGACTCGACATCGGCTTGGTTGACACCGTAGTTACCGATGTGCGGATTTGTCATCGTTACAATCTGTCCTTTGTAGGAAGGGTCGGTCAAAATTTCCTGGTAACCCGACATCGAGGTGTTAAAGACGACCTCGCCGTAGGCTTCCCCTTCCACACCAAAGGAACTCCCTTCAAAGACAAGCCCGTCTTCTAACCCTAAGATTGCTTTCGGCATTGATTTAACGGTGCTTGCTCGACCGCCTCAGGAACCAGTGTGGCGAAGCGCCATAACCGCCCGCGACATATGGTTGCAACTGCTCTTCCTTTCAGTTTCTTACCGATGAAGCAAGAATTTTGTGACTTGGAAACGAAGTTTTCCTTCTTCACCGTCCATTCTTGATTGACGTCTACGAGCGTGAGGTTTGCTTCTGTCCCAACACGGATCTCGCCAAAGCCAGGCGGTAATTTCAAAATTTCCGCTGGATTCGCAGACATCCGTCGAACGACGCTGTTTAGATCCATCAACTTCCGGTGGTAGAACTCTGTGAGCACCACCCCAAGAGCGGTTTCCAGTCCCGTAACGCCAACTGGGGCATCTTGAAATTCCGCCATCTTCTCCTCTTCGGTGTGGGGCGCATGGTCTGTGGCAATCGCATCAATCGTCCCGTCTATGAGCCCGTCGACTACCGCTTTCCGATCCGCCTCGGTCCTTAACGGCGGCATCATTTTAAAATTTGTATCGTAACCGGCGAGCGCCTCGTCCGTGAGTGTCAAGTGATGGGGCGTTACATCAGCTGTCACCGAAATTTTTCTTTTTTTGGCCAGTCGAATTTGCTCGACCGCTCCTCTTGTAGAGATATGAGTTAAATGAAGCCGTACGCCCGTGAGCTCCGCCAATAAAATGTCTCGACTTACCGCCACGTCCTCGCTTGCGTTCGGAATGCCTTTGAGACCCAGTTGAGTGGACATGATCCCCTCGTTCATGGCCCCCATTGCCGTGAGCCGCTTGTCTTCAGCATGGCTAACGACCAAAAGATTCAGCATCGAGGCATATTCCATGGCCCGCCGCATCAGAAGTGAATCACTGATCCAATCTCCATCGTCGGTTACCGCCCGGGCGCCTGCCTTCCTTAAATCCGCCATCTCAGAAAGCTCACCACCAGCTCGATTTTTCGTCAACGTCGCGGCAGGATAAATGTAAAACGGCACCTCGTTCGCTTTTCGGATCATATTGTCAATGACGCTTTGGTGGTCACAGGGTGGATTCGTATTCGGCATCGTGACTGCCGCCACAAATCCGCCTTTTAAAGCAGCTTTTGCGCCGCTTTGAATGGTTTCCTTCTGCTCATAACCAGGTTCACGAAAATGAACGTGCAAATCGATCAAACCAGGAAACAGATAAAGGCCTTTCGCATCGATCACTTCGCCTACTTGTGATGAAATTTCTTTATTGATTTCTCTGACGACGCTGTTTTCAATCGAAAGATCAAAAACGCCATCCACTTCATTTTTCGGATCGATGATATGAACTTGTTTAATTAGGAGGTTCATGTCTGATTTGGCGAAACAGGAACTGTTCCCCACCTCTTTTTCCGGACGCCGCTTAAGAGATACAATACCGCCATTCGCACGGCAAGACCGTTCGTCACCTGATCGAGAATGACCGAATAAGGGCCGTCCATCACATCGCTCGATACTTCCACACCTCGGTTGACAGGGCCTGGATGCATGATCAACACATCAGGCTTGGCGTGCTTTAACACCTCGCGGTTGATTTGGTAGTTATTCGCATATTCGCGGATACTTGGAAAGTAACATTCGCTCTGCCGCTCCGCTTGAATCCGAAGTAAATTGATCACATCCGCATCATGGATTGCTTCTTCGAGATCAGTCGTGACATGAACGCCGAATGTTTCCACACCCTTAGGTAAAAGCGTCCTAGGTCCACAGAGGGTCACGCGTGCGCCAAGTTTCGTCAAGCCCCAAACGTTAGATCGCGCCACTCGGCTGTGCAAGATATCACCCACAAATGCAATTTTGATTCCGGCAACCGTTCCCTTCTTTTCCCGAACCGTAAACATGTCCAACAGTGCTTGCGTTGGATGTTCATTCATCCCATCACCCGCATTGATCACACTCACAGGAAGTGCTTGAGCGAGCCGATGCGGTGCACCCGAAGCAAAATGACGCATGACGATAATATCCACCTTCAGTGACTCAATATTGAGCACCGTATCTCGAAGCGTTTCCCCTTTCACGGTACTCGAACTTGAGCTCGTAAAGTTAATCGTATCGGCGCTCAAACGCTTCTCCGCCAGCTCGAATGAAATTCGTGTACGTGTACTCGGCTCAAAAAAAAGATTCGCGACTGTCCGGCCGCGAAGGGTCGGTACTTTTTTCACGGGACGAAGCGAAATTTCCTGAAACGCTTTCGCAGTGTCGAGAACGAGATTGATCTCCTCAGCTGTCAAATCCCTCAAGCCCACCAAATCTTTACGCTTCCACATCGGGGCTCCTCTCAACGATACAAACGCTATCTTCGCCGTCATGCTCTTTAAATTTCACCACCACTTCTTCGTGTCTTGCGGTCGGAATATTTTTTCCCACATAGTCGGGTTTGACCGGCAGTTCCCTGTGACCCCGGTCCACGAGCACAGCAAGCTGTATCGACCGCGGCCGCCCTAAATCGATTAAGGCGTCGAGTGCGCATCGAATCGTACGACCGGTAAACAAAACGTCATCTACGAGCACGACGTTTTTTCCGTTCACATCAAAACTGATGTCGGTCTCGCCAACATTCGGCTGCGGGCCGATTTCAGTCAAGTCATCGCGATACATCGTAATATCGAGGAGCCCAAGCGGAACCTCACATCCTTCCACGGCATGAATTTTCTCTTGAAACCGCTTTGCCAGATAGGCACCCCCTGTACGGATCCCGATTAAGGCCAGTCCTTCTGTTCCTTTGTTCTTCTCAAGGATCTCGTGCGCGATTCTCACCATCGCACGGTTCATTTCCTCTGAATTAATGATTTCTCTTGAGTGTGTCATAATGTTCCAGTTCGTAGGTAAAAAAATAGCTCACTATTTGAGTGAGCTTATCTTAATCTTTTCTCGTCTTTCGATTTTCATTTGATACCTTTTCCGGCCTCACAGGACCAGTTTAAAAGGCGAACGAGCGTAATAATACCTCAAAGAACCGCCAGAGTCAACAGCAAAAACCAAGAAAAAGTTTGGTGCCACGCACCCGTTTACATTGTGCAAAAGTGGAGATTGCGCGGTAACGCTAAGTTAAGCCGAGTTCTGTAATCCCCCACTACTTTAAGGAATGTCACAGGGGACGAACCTTAAAGTAGTGGGGGACGATGATCATCTGTCTAGGATTCCGCTCTCACGAAATCTCATGCGACTAACCCAAGACTTTAGTCCCCCACCACTTTAAGGTGTGTCCAAAGATTATCACCTTAAAGTGGTGGGGGACAGGGAACAGGCTATTCCCTGGCTCGACGTCTTTTAAGGGCAAGCCGATCGTCTTCTATTCAGTCTTTCTCCAAGTGGGGTTTGCCATGCGTCCGCAGTTGCCGTTGGACCGGTGGTCTCTTAAACCGCCGTTTCACCTTGACCCCCCAAAAAAATGAGGAGCTGTTTTTTTTCTGTGGCACTTTCCGTCTTACACCCCTTTCGGGACGTAAGCCTCCGAATTACGGAGCACTCTGCCTTATGGAGCCCGGACTTTCCTCCCCCGCCCAAATCCGGCGGGAGCGATCATCTCCTAGCCCTACCGCGCATCACCAAATTCAGAAAGAACAATTTCGATTATATTACCAAACATCTCCAGCACTTACAACTGCACCACTTTCCTCCCGAGGAATAAGGCAACCGCAACAAGCAACACATTGGGCAACCAAAGAGCAATCCAGGCAGGCAAATACCCGAAAACCGCGGCCGTCCGCCCAGCCACAAACAAAACATAATAAATAGCCACCATACCCATTGCCACGCTAAAACTCACCACAGCCTCCCCGCGCCGACTTAGAATCGCAGCAGGCAAACCAACCAGGACAAAAACGAGTGTCGCAAAGGAAAATGAAATTTTCTTATGAATTTCCGCTTTAAACGTCCGCTCGCGCTTCGGCACACTCTTGACGGTCGCATCATGCTTTAATCGATACAGCAGTTCATCGATCGACATCTCCTTCTCTTTCTTATCTACCCCACCGCGCTCGCGCCCAAGCACGATGTCTTGAAGCAACAGCGTTTTAAAGTCGAGCTTATAAAAAACACTTGGGTCTTCCGGATTGACTTCATCACTTGTACCACTGTGAAGTCTCAAGGCAAACGATTTTTCATCTTCTGATGGAATGATCTCTGCCCATTCAGCCATGATCGTTCTTGTGGGTTTATCCTCCAAATGCTGAAAAATCGTGACGCCCTTAAGCCGATTCCCATCCACTTTATTGATCCAAAAGGTGTAATCTTGGAAATCTTTGACAAATCGGCCGGCTTCCAAATATGCGGCGGGCCTCTGAACCAACATTTTGCGGACGATTTGACGAGAACGGTATTCGGAAGCAGGTTGCAGTTGATCGATCAAAAAAAGCGAAAACAAGCTCAGGAAGAACGCGATCGCCACGACCGGCGCAAAGACATGAAACAAATGAAGTCCGCTTGCCTTCATGGCGAGGATTTCGTTGTTTTGAGCAAAGGCGCCGAAAACAAGAAGGACAGCTGCCAAGGTGCCGGTCGGCAAAATAAAACCCAATAATTCTGGGATCATCAAAACGAGCAGTTTCAACACCTCGAAGAAGCTCACACCTTTATTAATCACCAGGTCCGCGAGTGTAAACAAATTGGCCACGAGAAAAATGAAAGTGACAAGCACCAAGGAGAGCAAAAATGGCGCGACGAGTTCACGAAGGCAGTAGCGGTGTAAAATTCTCATGGCAAATTCGTTTCACGGTTTCCTTTATTTCTCCACCGTTCGGAACCGCGAATCTTGGGCCCGCCTGGACTCGAACCAGGAACCAACGGATTATGAGTCCGCTGCTCTAACCGATTGAGCTACAGGCCCGGACTCGATCATCGAAGCATCTTCAAACGCGCTTCCATTTTTCGAAGCGGGATCATATCGCCGCGCGCCTCAGCCACTTGAATTCCCCGCTCGTAAACGCGAATTGCTTTGCTTTTCTGCTCGAGAGATTCCAACGCAAGACCCAGGTTCAGATAACTCTGGCTGTGATGGGGATCGACTTCAACCGCCCGCGAAAACGCTTCCTTTGCGTCCTCGACGCGTTTCGCTTCCAAATAAGCGCTCCCCAAACTGAAATAACCAAGCACGTCGTCTGGATCCAATGCAATCACTTTTTGATACCGAATGATCCGATCTTCAATTTCTCTCACCCGCTCTCGTTCTTGTTCTTCTGACGTTTTCTCTTTCGCTTCCTGGCTTTGCGTTTCCTTTTGAGCTTTCAATTCTGCTTTCCAGGAAAGCAGACGTGCTTCGGCTTGTTCTTGTTCCGCTTCCAAAATCATTCCCTTTTGAACATAAAACCGGGAGAGATTAGTATGTGCCATGATGTGATTGGGGGAAACTTTGGCCAAGCGCTTCATCATACCGATCGCATCGTCCAGTCGGTCTATTTTAGAATAGCACACACCCAACGCTTCCAGTACGTCTGGATCTTCAGGATCTAAAGACACCGCTTCCTCCAATTTTGAGATGGCTTCGCTTAAATCACCGGCCCGAAAGGAGACACGCGACTCTTCGTATAGACGCCGCACCTTATCCATCGGTCAAGAAAAGCTAATACTCATCCTCAAGCTTTAGGATCTGCTTTCCTTGGGGACTAATCATGGAGGGATTCCACGCTGGATCCCAAACCAATTGGACGTCTACGTCCTGTACGTTCGGCAACACCGCGATTCGCGTGCGGACCATATCCGGCAACTCGCGAGCGGAGGGGCAGCCTTGGCTCGTCAACGTCATCTTCAACACTACCTTTTGACCCTGAACGTTGATTTCATAAATGAGACCGAGATCGTACACATTGACCGGAATTTCTGGATCGTATACTTGTTTCACTGCTTCGATGACTTCTTCTCGTGTTGGCATATCCGAACGTTCTCCTCATCTCATCAGTGGTTGCTCAAGCAACAGGGCCGTTTGTCATTCTCCGCCAAACGACAGGGCGAATCCACCGCGTTTTCTGGCGGAGAATTTCGTCATTTCACCGGCTAATCCCAACCACGTTCAATTTTGGTGGTTTGAACAATATAGGGCACATCATTTCAAGAGTGGTGGGGGACTAGTCCTTGAACTTCAAGTCTAAAAAGTTTTTCAGCTTCCGCGAACGCGTTGGATGCCTTAGTTTTCGAAGCGCCTTCGCCTCAATTTGACGGACGCGCTCGCGCGTAACATTAAAGATTTTCCCTACCTCCTCGAGCGTCCGTGAGTAACCATCCCCGATCCCGAACCGAAGCCTCAAAACTTTTTCCTCGCGCTCTGTAATCGTGTCCAAAACCTCATCCATCTGCTCTTTGAGCATGGAATAAGCAGTCGCATTCGCTGGAGAAACGGCGCCTTTGTCCTCGATAAAATCGCCAAAGCTCGTGTCTCCTTCTTCGCCCACAGGCGTCTGAAGGCTGATGGGCTCCTGCGCAATTTTCAGGATCCCCTTCACCTTTTCAACCGGCATCTTCATCACACGCGCCACTTCTTCCGGAGTCGGCTCGCGGCCCGATTCCTGAACCAGATGTCGCGACGCACGGAAAAATTTATTGATCGTCTCGATCATGTGCACCGGAATGCGGATCGTTCGCGCCTGGTCCGCAATCGAACGCGTAATTGCCTGGCGGATCCACCAGGTCGCATAAGTAGAAAATTTGTAACCCCGCTTGTATTCGAATTTATCTACCGCTTTCATCAAACCGATATTGCCTTCCTGAATCAAATCCAAGAACGTGAGCCCTCGGTTCGTGTATTTTTTGGCAATGCTCACCACGAGCCTCAAATTCGCAGCGACTAAATCTTTCTTCGCCCGAGAAAGCTCACGCTCACGTTTTTGAATCCGCTTCATATGCTCATAAACCGCACTTTCCGTCTCGCCGATCTGACTGAGAATTTCTTTGTTCCGTTCCATCAGGGCACCAATCTGTCCCCGAACCTCTGTTCTCCTAAGTTGCTCGATCGCCTTTTCGTTCCGCTTAAGCTCATTGAGTTTGGAACGCAAATTGGCAATAATTTGTTCGACGATCCCGACATTCAGATTGAACTGCTTCAGGAGCGGGACTAAGTCAGCATCTTTGCGCGACGCACGAAGCTTGCGCGTTAGACTTTGTAACTTTCGCTTCGTGAACTGGAGTTTGGATGCCTCGTCTTCATCAATGATGGATTCTAAGCTGACCTCATTGTTCACAATTTGATTTGCCAAGCACAACACCTCATATCGTGCCGCTTTCGTTTCAAACACCGTGGTCGCCAATTTCGCCTCTTCATCTTCAATGCGCTTCGCGAGCGCGATTTCCTGCTCCCGCGTCAGCAACGGAATCTGACCCATTTGACGCAAATAGGTCCGAACAGGATCATCCATGCGGGCGCGTTCATATTCTTCTTCTTGAATCGGAAATTCTTTACGAGGTAGAGCTATTTCTTTCCTCTCCTTCTTCACTTGACTTTCTTCTTCAACGCCGGCCCCCTTTTGAATCGGGCTCGTCGTCACCTCGATATTCCGCTCAGAAAGTGCGTTTAGTATTTCCTCGATCCTTTCGGAAGAAGTGGTTTCGCGTGGAAATACACTGTTGATTTGCTCATAAGTGACATAGCCTTGCCGCTTGCCTAACGAGACAAGCTGATCTAAGTCCGCCTGATAAGAAGCGGTTCCGCCTCGTTTCAAACTGGCTGCCTCAGAAGCTAGTGTTTTCTTCTTCCTTGTACGGCCATGGACTTTTCTGGTGATAGACACAGTCTCTTTCTCCAAGCAGGGCCTCGATTTCGGCGAATGCTTTGAATCGCGCCGAGAATCCAGACCTCGGCCTTTGGCATTCCGGTTTCGCTTCTTCTGACGAATTTTCTTAAACCTTCTTTCCCTCTTCATAGAATCCTAACCCGCATTTCTCATCGCCAATGAGAAATGCCCTCGAAGAGGCTGTGGTGCAAATGGGCTTGTCCATTTGTACCACAGGGGTTGTCTTTTGCGCCCCGTTTTGACAGGGGCGCAAAACTTTGGACGCAACTTCGTGCGTCCAAAGCGGTTTTCTCATCAATCCGCCAAATTGATGAGAAAACCGGACTAAATCCTTACCTCACGTCACCCCTTTCCAAGTAACCCTTGATATTCCCTAACATACTGGAGAACCAGCTTCTCGTCACCTGTCTTTTCTGCCTGCGAAATCTGATGGCGAAGCGCTTTGAGCTGCTCCGATCGTTCCCCCTTCCTCAGCCGTTCCATACAGTCATGAAATGCACGGTCCCGATCGCGCGCTGAGCCCCACTCCCTGACGAGCAAGTTACTGACGTAGTTTTTCAACTCAGGGTCTCTGACCCGATTCAACAATTTTGAAGCCGAATGCCGAGACAGCGCCTCTTCATGAGCCATTTGGCCGAGCAGATGGAGCACCTTATTTGCTTTCTCGCTCGAAAACACAAAATGAGGAAACATCTCCTGGAAAACGGTTAAATGCATCGGTTCATTAAGGAGTAAACTTAGGAGGATATTCTCAAATGGTCCCTCCTTGTCACTCGTCTGGCCGACTTGCGAGCCGGCTGGTTTGGTGAACCGGAGTGACGTCTGCTTCTGTTTCAACTTCTTTAATTCAGAACGTAACGATGTTTCTTCAACACCTAAATTCGCTGACAACCGTTTTAAATAGCGGTCTACAAGTACCGCATTCTTAATTTTGGAAATACTGTCTAAAAACTCTCCTGTAACCTTCAAGAGTCCAAGTGAATCCGACCGGTTGTAACGCGCGAGAAGGACACGAAGCTTAAAGTCAAAAAAATCCTGGCTTTCTTCTATCAACGGCTTCATCGCCTCTGGTCCGCGCGCCCGAACGAAGTCATCCGGATCAATCCCCTGAGGGAGTGAGAGCACTTTAACCGCCATCCCCTCCTCAAGAAAAAGGTCCAGACTTCTCAACGATGCTTGTTCACCTGCCGGATCCGGATCAAAAATCACAATCGCTTCATCTGCATAACGCTTGAGATTCCGAACGTGCTCTTCGGTCAGCGAAGTCCCTAGACTCGCAACCACATTTTGAAAACCACTCATGTAAAGGCGAATGCAGTCCAGATAGCCTTCCGTTATGAGGACACGGCGAATGGCACCAGGGGCAGAAATAAATCGTTTCGCAAGGTGGAGTGCATACAGCTCCTTCCGCTTCTTGAAAATTGAGGTTTCAGGTGAGTTCAGATATTTGGGCGTTTCATCACCCAGAACCCGACCACCAAATGCGATCAGCTTGCCTTGCGCGTTCATAATGGGGAATATGATACGGTTTCGAAAAAGGTCATACGCTTCGCCTTGGACCGATCGGACAATCAACCCGGAACGAAGCAGTTCTTCGTCCCGAAATCCTTTTTTGGTCAACATCTGAAGAAGTGCGCGCCATTCGGGGGGTGCAAAACCCAACTGAAACGTCTTAACCGCCTCTAGATCAAAACTACGTTTGGCCAAGTACGATCGTGCCTGCTCTCCCAGTGCAGGATTCGTCAGACGAGTATGATAAAATTCTGAAGCAAGGGCATAAATCTGATACA
Source organism: Omnitrophica bacterium RIFCSPLOWO2_12_FULL_50_11 (assembly GCA_001804315.1). Classification (GTDB taxonomy): domain Bacteria; phylum Omnitrophota; class Omnitrophia; order Omnitrophales; family Danuiimicrobiaceae; genus 2-12-FULL-50-11-A. The sequence goes on along the minus strand of MHFT01000050.1, from coordinate 49,480 downwards.
ACCGCTCGTTGAGAGAACGCGCTTCCGGTGTTGTGTCACTAGCTTCGGGGAGACAAATCCGTGCGCGATCGGCCAGATGCCGGAGCGCTTCCGGAAAGCCCATCTGTTCATGTTTCATCACGAATGAAAAGACATCGCCTCCAACGCCACAACCGAAGCAGTGAAAGATTTGCTTGTCGGGATTCACCATAAAAGACGGGGTTTTTTCGTGATGAAACGGACAAAGCGCTTTATAGTTACGACCTGCCCGCTTGAGCGGAACATAAGAAGAAACCACATCCACAATATCGCTCGCTTGCTGGACTTGATCAATCACTTGCTCGCTGAAAGCCATCGATCAACCTGCCGAAACGAAAGGATTGCCCATCAGATAAAATCGAAACGGCAACTTTTTCCCGTGGCGGATGCCGATCCTCGTTGCGGCTCGAATATGGACCGAGGAAAAGTCTATGTCTTTGTCATCGCGCGCCTCAGTAACGCAAAGAGGTTCGGTGGTCATATCACGGCCGGAATGTTCCCGTGTAATTCCAAACGCTTGTGTTAACTTTCCCGGGCCATTCGTTAATTGTACCGTTGCCTCCTGCCTCCTCCGCTTCCTCATCACCGAAATCCCCGTCAGCGGCTCTGCGGCTCGAATCAATACCGCTCCTGGCATGCCCTCCAGCTCCGTCACAATATTCAAACAGTGATGATTCCCATAAGTAAAATAGACATAGCTAAAGCCCGGCGGCCCGAACATGACACGATTCCGAGGCGTCACACCCCGATACGCGTGGCTCGCTCGATCTTCCTTGCCGAGATAAGCCTCTGTCTCGACGATTCGGCCGCGTAGTAGCGACTGTCCTTCGCGAAAGGTAAGGATCTTTCCAATCAATTCATACGCAACAATCTGAGTACAACGATTATAAAAAGACCGGTCGAGCGGTTTCAACCCCCTCACCCTCTCGGTTCCCCCTTCGGAGTGAATGGGTTGAGGTGGAGGAGAAAACGGTGCAAGCAGTTTCACGGTGCCGATAGACGTTCCAGAATGAACGACTTCGCCCACCCGTGCACTTGGGGAGTCAGCTCTGCCAGAAAAGGGCCGCTCAGGGCACTTTTATGAAAGCTGTCATGCATCCACGGATTTGGAAACATCAATAAAAAGGACGAAAGAAGGCCCAGCAGTAAAACAAAATAAACGCCACCGATGATCCCTCCCAATATATTTCTTACAAACGGTGTTGCTTCAATGAACACAATTGCAGATAACACCTGAAACAAAAATAAAATAGCGAGAATCGACCCAATCGCGAGAGCAGCAAACATAAAGATCTCAAGCAGCTGAATTGGAATCGGAATACGAACGTGAACCGCCTGCGCAAGAGCTTGGTAATATTCGAGTACAACGACCTGCGCCACCAAAACTTCACTCACCCGACGCAACATTTTCCCAAAACCTCTGTTCAGGCCTAGGAAGACACCCACCGCAAACGCGATGACAAAGACAACGTCGATCCATCCCATATACTTCCAAATCAAGAGCCAATAGGAATATGTTTCCATGTTATGTGTCAGATTGAAAAACACTGTCTGCGACTGCGTAGCCAAGCAACTCATCGCCCTCGATTTGTGTCATTCGCACTGGATAGCACAACCCGGGCTGCGCTCCGGGAACTGAGAAACGCACTTTGAGGTAATGACGACTCCGCCCTGTTGTCCAACCTTGTCCGCGTCGTGTTTCCTCCGCCAAAACGTCTACCGTATGGCCCAGAAATCTTTCTTGAACCCTTCTCCGAAGCTTCTTTTCCAGCTGATAGGCTAGGTGCCGTCGTCCGCGTACTTCATCCGAGGCGACCGTATTCTGAAAGCGTGCTGCCCGCGTTCCCTCGCGCGGACTAAATGGAAAAATGTGGAGCTTGTACGGCTCTGTCTCCTCGAGAACCTCGACCGTTTGCTCGAAATCTTCACTCGTTTCACCAGGAAACCCGATCATCACATCCGTCGTCAGTACAAAATTGTTTATGGAACCCCTCAACTGATGTATCAAGTCCGTATAGGCACTTCTTCGATACCGGCGGTTCATACGCTCGAGTACTTGATCCGCGCCACTTTGAAGCGGAATATGAAGATGAGGACAAACCTTTGGGTTCGAAGCCATCGAAGAAATAAGTTCATCCGTCACATCCGTAGGCTCAATGGAACTTAAACGGATCCGCTCGAGCCCCGGGATTTGAGGCAAAAGCCCAAGCAGATCCACAAGCATTTGACGTTTCCGGAGGTCATAACCGTACGCCCCCAACTGAATCCCTGTCAGAACCACTTCCAAATAGCCGTCGTCAACAAGACGTCTCGCTTCTTCGACGACTTTCTCAACCGGCCGGCTCCGAGAAGGACCACGCGCAAGCACGACCTTACAAAACGAACAGGCATGATTACATCCATCTTGAACCTTCACATAGGCGCGACTTCGTCCCTCAAAGTGGGAAATTTGAAGTGGTGCAAAACGCCGCCGCGGCGCAGGTTCCGCTCGTCTGAGACAGCTTGGGTCACGACCGTGACGTTCAAACAAGTCATAGAGCTCTGATTTCTCTCGGTTCAATACGGTCAGAGTCACGCCCGGAATGGCTTCAATTTCTTCCCTATTTCGTTCTGCGTAACAACCGGTCACCACCACTTTTCCCTCCGGCTTCGAACGGTGAAATCGGCGGATGAGATAACGGCTTTGACGGTCACTTTCGCTTGTAACCGAACACGTATTTAAGACGAACACATCCGCATCTTGAGCATCGCCAGTTTCCTCATAGCCGCCTCGCAGAAACTGTTCCCGAATGGCTTGAGTTTCGTATTGATTCAAGCGACATCCAAGCGTTGAAAATTTAACCGTTTTCCTCCGAAAAGGTTCGTCACTGCGAAGAAGCGATCCGGGCAAGGACGAAGACATCACGCATCCGTCATTGCGAGGCTGAGTCCCAAAGCAATGCCGAAGCAATCTAGGTTCTGAGATTGCTTCGTCTTCGCCTGGTTCGCTTCCTCGCAATGACGGTGCAGTTGCAATTACTTCGGCCATTGCTTGGGTTGTTGGCCTCGCATGACGTTGCTACTCATACATACATCGAATCAAGCTCGTTGCCGCAACAAACGCAGTGTCTGATTTCATGATTCCAGTGCTCATCCGGACAAGCTTCGCACCGCAAGCTTGGGATGCCTTAATCTCTCGATCCGTAAACCCGCCTTCCGGCCCGATCAAAAGCAAAATGCGAACCGACCGATGCTCGTCACCGCATTCACCTTCAGCCTGCGGACGCAGCAAATCACGAATGGGACGTGCTTCAGGAGACGGATGAAACAGAAAAACTTGATCGAACTTCTCGAGTTCAGCGCAGAGGGTTTGAAACGATGTCATCGGTCGAATTTGGGGAAACGTTTCGATCCGCGATTGCTGCAGCGTCTGGGCCACCAACCTGTCCCAACGTTGATCCACCTGAACTTCGCGCTCCTTGCTCATTCGTACCACAGTGCGGTCGGTCACCATAGGAATCAGTTCAAACACCCCAAGCTCTGCTGCTTTGCGGACGATCTCATCCATTTTCCTGTGCTGCGGGACTGATTGCGCGACTGACAGTGTGAACCGCTCACGTCGCGTACGCGTCATCGGTCGAAGCAGCTTGACTGCACACCTTCCACTGGGATCGACACGGTCCAGACAGCTTAAGAATTCACTTCCTCTCCGATCAAATAGAAGACACCGATCTCCCCGTTTCATCCGCAGCACACGTTTAAGATAATGTGTCTCCTCCTGTGTGAGAAGGACGGTCGCCTCCTTTCCACTTTGGTGACGATTGTCTCTTGCCTCCAGAGATGAAGACACGTAAAACCGTTTGAGTCTCCTGGTCATAAAATAACAAAGGTCTCACTGGCCAAATATAAATTTGCGCCTACGAGACCTTCGATGTAAGAATAATGGTTAAGTGAAAAAAGGATGGCTTAGCTTTTTTGATCTGATGCTGCTGGCTCTTCCTTTACGACATTTGAGGCTTGGGGTCCTTTTTCACCTTGGACGATATCGAAGGTAACCACATCACCTTCGGACAGTGTTTTGTACCCTTGGCCTTGAACCATGGAATAGTGAACAAACACGTCTTGTCCACCTTCCTGTTCGATAAAACCATAACCCTTCACATTCGAAAACCACTTCACCTTCCCTCTAACTGACATTGCTTCCTCCACACTTCAGCTTATTTCACCTGATTTTTCAGAACAAGTCCCGGTTTGAACACAACTACCTTCTTTTCGGGAACCTGAACTTCTTGTCCGGTCCTCGGGTTCCGGCCAATTCTACCCTTGCGGGTCTTTACCTTGAAAACACCAAAATTGCGCAACTCGACTGTCTCACCCCGTTCCAAACTCTCGAGTACACAATCCAAGGTGCGCTGGACGATTCTTTTTACATCTATCTGGGTGAGATTGGTCTCGTTGGAGACTTTGGTGACGATATCTTTTTTGGTCATTATTCTTACCTCCCGGTCCACCAAAGCTGTTGACGTAGAAACGGCTAAAGAACCGTAACCAACCCCTCACACCGGTTGCGCTAAGTCTTTATGTCGCAAGAAAATAGCAAATTCCCTCTACTGTGTCAATGGATTTTTTTTCCTAACACGTTTCAACTAAACGGGTTCGATCCCCCCACCACTTTAAGGTGCGTCCCCCGTAACATTCCTCAAAGTGGTGGGGATTAGCAGCTAATCTTAACCGCTTCCGAACCAACCAGACGCTCCAATTCTTCGAACAATGGCTCACTCGTCTCAACCCTAAACCGATCCCCAGGATGGAGGACGGTTTTGCGACCCGACGAATCCTTAAAATTAATATGGACGGGGGTTTTTCCAGGATGCTGGGACAAAATCTCCTTCAGTTGCTCCAGGGTTTGCAAATCCAACCCAGCGGTCAGCAGGTCTATGGAAACCATTCTGACCTGCTTTCTCTTAACTTCATCAAGGGGAATCACTTCTTCGGCAATCACCTTGGGCGTGTCCTCCCGCCCATTCACCTTGCCACGGACAAATACGCACGCATCTTTTTGGAGCAACGAAGATGAAGATTTGAACAACTCAGGGAATACGACCACCTCGCAACGACCGTCTAAATCTTCGAGGCCGATAAAGGCCATCCGATCTCCCCGCTTCGTCACAATTTCCTTTCTCGAACTCACGACACCACCAATGCTCAGCTGCGTTTGATCTCGTAAATCTCGCAATCCAGCGGACGTCACACTCGCAAATGTCCGAAGGGCTTTTTCATACTTCGCAAGAGGGTGCGCGCTCACATAAAATCCGAGCATTTCCCGCTCATAGCCCAGCAATTCGTTCTCAGCCCACTCTTCAACATTTGGGATCGAGGTAACAATGTCAAAAAAGCTCTCCTTTGTCCCCATTTGCGTCAAAAGGGACAATTGACCTCGTTGTCGATCATGTTGGACTCTTGCGCCCGCATTCAACACCGAATCCAACATGGCCATCAGTTGCGCTCGTTTCAATCCAAAATCATCGAACGCCCCGCACTTAATTAAACTTTCCAGCACCTTTCGATTACACAACCGAAGATCGACACGCTCGGTAAAATCTTGTAAGGACTTGAATCGACCTTGCGTTGTGCGGCTTTCTAGTATCGACTCCACAGACCCCAGGCCGACATTTTTTACCGCGCTCAAACCAAACCGAATCGTATCTCCGACACAGGCAAACTCTGAGCAGCTTTCGTTCACGGAGGGCGGGAGCACTGGAATCCGGAGCCGCTTGCACTCCTCGATGTAGCGAACAATCTTGTCCGTATTGTCTTGCTCTGATGTGAGCAAGGCAGCCATATACTCATTTGGATAATTCGCTTTTAAGTAGGCAGTCTGGTAAGAGATGAACGCATACGCCGTCGAGTGGCTCTTGTTAAAGCCGTAACCGGAAAAGTACTCGATTAGATTCCAAATTCGGTCAGCGATTTTAGGGTCAATTCGATTCTTCGTCGCGCCGTCGATGAACGATTTTTTCTCACGTTCCATAATTTCAGGAATCTTTTTGCCAATCGCTCGTCTGAGTGAATCGGCTTTCGCCATGCTGAAACCCGCAAGCGTTGAAACAATCTGCATCACCTGCTCTTGGTACAAAATAATGCCGTACGTTTCCTTGAGGATCGGTACCAAAACCGGGTGATCGTACTGGATCAAAGCAGGATTGTGCATCCTTCGAATGAAATCATCAATCATACCGCTCCCAATCGGCCCGGGACGAAAAAGCGCGAGCAAAGCCACAAGATCCCCGAAACGACTCGGTTTCATCTTCCGTAACAGGTCTCGCATGCCCGAACTTTCCAGCTGAAACACCCCAATCGCTTCCCCGCGGCCTAACATTTGATAGGTCCCTGGATCATCCAGTGGAATGCGTTCAATTTCGATCTCAACATCGCAGCGACTCTGGACAAGTTTCGCGGCTTTGTCTATTACCGTCAGTGTCTTCAAACCGAGAAAATCCATCTTCAGAAGACCGATGCGCTCAACCGCTCCCATATCGTATTGGGTCGTGATTTGGTCATTGGCCTTAAACAACGGGCTATGATCGGAGAGCGGTCCTTCTGAAATGACGATTCCTGCGGCATGGGTGGAAGCGTGACGTGAGAGCCCCTCAAGTGCTTTCGAAGTCTCGATGAGTTTCCGAACTCGCTCATCTGAATTTACCAAATCTCTGAGCCTGGGCTCCATATGCAGCGCCCGATCGATCGTCATGTCCAACTCGGCAGGAATCAGTTTTGCAAGCTGATCTACTTCCTGATAACTCACCCCCATGACGCGTCCAACATCCCGAATCACCGCTCGTGCTGCCATGGTTCCAAACGTAATGATATGCGCTACACTTTCTTCGCCGTATTTTTTGCCGACATAGTTGATGACTTCATCGCGGCGCTCGTAACAAAAATCAATATCAATGTCAGGCATCGAAATTCGTTCTGGATTGAGGAAGCGTTCGAAAATCAAACCGTGTCGAATCGGATCCAAACTCGTAATCCCCAAGACATAAGCGACCAGGCTTCCTGCAACAGAACCCCGGCCCGGCCCTACGGGAACATAATTTTCGCGCGCATGGCGGACAAAATCCCACACGACTAAGAAGTAACCTGAAAAACCCATCTTCCGAATCACCGACAGCTCGTGGCGGAGCCGATCCACATACCCTTGAGGAATCTGCTCGCCCATTTTTTTTCTGAGCAGCTCGCAACACAGTTCTTCAAGGTAGCCTTCCTGTTTTTTTCCATTTGGGGGCGTAAAAATAGGAAGATGCGTTTTCGTGAAATCCATCTCCAAATTGCACCGATCCACGATTTCAATCGTGTTCCGAACCGCTCCCGGAACTCCTTGGAACAGAGATTTCATTTCTTCCGCCGATTTTAAATAGAACTGGTCTCCGTGGTACCGCATCCGGTCTTCGTCGGAAATGAGCGAACCGGTTCCGATGCAGATCAAGGCATCGTGGGACACGGCATCCGTACGTTGAATGTAATGGCAATCATTCGTCGCGACGAGTTTCAAGCCGAATGCGCGCGCAAAATTCGGATAGTGCTGGAAAAGTTTCTGCTGCGCTTCAATTCCTTGGTCCATGAGCTCCAGATAAAAGTTCTCGGTTCCAAATATGTCGATATATCCGCGTATTGCCTCCTCTGCTTTGTCCAATTGTTCGTGCCACGTATGGTAGGGTACCTCCCCCTTCAAGCAACCGGAGAGGGCGATCAATCCTTCGCGATGTTTGGCAAGGAGCTCTTTATCCATTCGAGGCCGATAATAGAAACCTTCGAGGTAACTTGCAGTGGTCAGTTTGAGCAAATTCTTATACCCAACTTCATTTCGGCATAAGAGCGTCAGATGAAAGGAAGCCTCTTTAATCCCGTGAGCTGTTCGGTCAAAACGTGATTTAGGCGCTACGTAGGCTTCCATACCGATAATGGGCTTGATTCCTTGCCGCATGGCCTCTTCGTAAAAAGAAATGGCGCCAAATAAATTGCCGTGGTCGGTGACGGCGAGCGCGGGAAAATGAAGATCCACCGCTCGTTTAAGTAACTGCGGTATCTTTGAAGTTGCATCCAGCAGAGAAAATTGCGTATGACAATGAAGATGAGCAAAATCAACATGCGACATAGCGATTCCCACACCAAAACCATCCGTCATCCTGAGCCCGCCGCAAATCGTGGCGGGCTCAGGATGACGACGCTGGCAAAATTATTCCCACTCGATCGTGGCTGGAGGCTTACTTGAGATATCGTAGCAGACGCGGTTCACACGGTGAACTTCATTCATGATCCGGTTCGAGATCCGACTGAGAACATCGTTTGGGATCCGAGCCCAATCTGCCGTCATCGCGTCTTGCGAAGTCACCGCTCGAATGGCAATGACATGCTCATACGTGCGCTCATCCCCCATCACCCCAACGCTTTTTACGGGGAGTAAAACGGCGAAACTCTGCCAAAGTCGGTAATAAAGACCAGCCTTCTTCATTTCGTCAATCACGATCCAATCCGCTTGTCTGAGCAAATCGCAACGTTCCTTGGTGACTGACCCCAAGATTCGCACCGCCAGTCCTGGTCCCGGAAAAGGTTGGCGATCGACCACTTCCTTTGGCAAACGCAAGGTCCGGCCGATCCGGCGAACCTCGTCTTTAAATAACTCTCGAAGCGGTTCGATGAGTTTGAGCCTCATTTTCCGCGGAAGGCCGCCCACATTATGATGCGACTTAATGGTTTGAGTGGGACCCCCATGAAACGAAACCGATTCGATCACATCCGGATAAAGCGTCCCCTGCCCCAGAAAGGAAACCCGCCCCAGTTTTTTTGCTTCCTGTTCAAAAACGCGAACGAAGGTCCTCCCAATTATTTTCCTTTTCCGCTCAGGATCTTCGACACCACGCAGTGCCTTTAAAAATTCTTTTGAGGCGTCGACGATTCGAAGCTTCATCCTAAAGTGCTCGCGAAAAGTCCGTCGGACGCGTTCCCGCTCGCCCAAGCGAAGCAGACCGTTATCCACAAAAATACAGGTGAGCTCCGACCCAATAGCCCGATGAAGCAATGCGGCCGTCACAGAGGAGTCCACACCTCCCGATAAACCGAGTACGACCCGGCCGGTTCCTACCTGCTTGCAAATGGATCGAATCGACTCCCGAACAAAAGATCGAGGCGTCCATTCTCTTTTAACCCTGCAAATCCGATACAGAAAATTATGAAAGATTTTGTGGCCAAGAGGCGTGTGTGTCACTTCAGGGTGAAACTGAACGCCATAGATCCGGCGTTTCGTGTCTCGAAAACCTGCGATTGGAGATGTGCGCGTATGCGCGATCCGGTCAAAGTCCTTGCCTAACTTGATCACCTGATCACCGTGACTCATCCAGCAGTCGATTTCCTTGGGAAGGCCGTGGAATAAGTCTTCATTACGGTCCACCTTGAGGCAAGCAGGCCCATACTCACGTTTTTTTACGTTCTTCACCGTCCCCTGAAACAAATGTCCGATCAACTGGAGACCGTAACAGATGCCGAGGATCGGAACGCCGAGAGAAAAGATGCCAGGATCCGGGATGGGTGCATTCTTTTGATAAACATTACAGGGTGAACCGGAAAGTATAATGCCTTTGGGCTCGACCTTACGGATCTCTCCGAGCGAAATGGAGTACGGGTGAATGAGAGAAAAAATGTTCTGCTCCCGCACGCGTCTTGCGATCAGCTGTGTGTATTGAGAACCAAAATCGAGTATGACGATCGTGTCTGTTTTAGCGTTTGTCATGGCGAGGCCAGCATGCCAAACGGTAGCCGACGGCCTTGCACTGCACCGTCATTCCGAGGGAGAAGCCCACCGCAGCCGTCATTGCGAGGATGCGATCCATGCAATGACTTTTCACCCCTCTTTACTTGGAAAGAAGGGTGAAAAGTCATTTCATCATGCCCACTTTTTGAGCAGCTTGGAAAAGTTTCCCTTCGGTCTTAATGGCGGGCGCGATAATAATCTCGCTAAAGTGAAATTCCTTAATCGTTCGTGCGCCCGCACTGCCCATACAGGTTTTGAGTGCCCCCACCAAATTTTCGCTTCCATCGTCATGGCGCGCGGGCCCAAACAAAATTTCTTCAAGGGATCCGGTGGTCCCGACTTTGATCCTCGTCCCGCGCGGTAGGTTTGCATGGGGCGTCGCCATTCCCCAATGATAACCACGTCCCGGCGCTTCTCTTGCGCGCGCAAAGGCAGAACCGATCATCACCGCATCCGCTCCACAGGCGAACGCTTTGCAAACGTCGCCTCCCGTCGACATCCCTCCGTCCGCAATAATTGGAACGTAGCGCTTCGTCCTTTTAAAATAAAAATCACGGGCAGCCATGGAATCACAAATTGCGGTGACTTGTGGGACCCCCAATCCAAGAACGCCGCGTGTCGTGCAGGCAGAACCTGGCCCAATGCCAATCAGCAAAGCACGCGCACCCGTATCCATCAGTTCCAGGGCCACTTGATAGGTCACGCAATTGCCCACAATAACGGGAATCTTGATTTGTCTGCAGAATTTCTTGAGATCAACCACCTGATACGCCTTTGAAATATGCCGGACCGTGGTGACCGTAGATTGAACCACAAAAATATCGCATCCTGCTTCTTGCGCAATGTGCCCGAACTTCTCGGCACGCTGGGGAATCGCACTCACCGCAGCACGCACTCCACCTTTTTTAATTTCCCGGATGCGCTTCGAAATCAGCTTTTCCTTAATCGGCTGTGTGTAAAGTTTTTGAACCAGCGTCGTTGCTTTCTCCGGCGACGCTTTTGCGATGTCCGCTAAAATGGAATCGTAATCGTCATAACGCGTATAAATACCTTCTAGATTGAGCACCGCAATACCGCCCAGCTTCCCCATCGTCACCGCAAAATTTGGATCCACAACGCCATCCATAGCCGATGCTATGAACGGGATTGGAAACCGTTCGCCATTCAATTCCCAGCCGATCTCCACCTCGGCGGGGTTAATCGTCACGGTCCCGGGAACAAGTGCGACTTCATCAAATCCATAACACCGCCTCGCTTTACGGTCTCGACCGATCCACTCGCCCATTGAAAAAAGCCCTCCCTCTATGTGATCAACCGCTCATAAAGGATAAAACATACCGGCAGGAAGATTAATGTGGTTTATATCTAATAGGATTATGCCAACGTTGTCAAACGGAAATTAGGAAAATCTGCGTGGCACCCGTCGTACGATGCTTCCTCTTACAGCGGCTCAGCGTCGCTTACGAGCCGCTGTAAGGAAAGTGGTGGGTGGGTTTTGTTAAATCGGTTTATCCGTAAACGGCGAGGATATCTTCTTCTTTGAGGACCTTATGCTTTTTACCGTCAATCAAGATTTCGTCTCCGTGATATTTTCCAAAAATGATGCGGTCGCCTTTTTTCACGTCGATTGGCTGCCTCTTACCCGATTCCAGTACTTTTCCAAGTCCAATCGAAACGATCTTTCCCTCTGTTTTTTCTTCCTTTGCGGTATCTGGAAGAATAATCCCTCCCTTTGTCTTCTCTTCCGCTTCCAGAACCTCAACCAGTACTCGGTCGCCCAACGGTTTAATGCTCATTTCGTCTACCCTCCTAATGTCAGTATAACTCTCGGCACCAGGCAGTCGGCCACATGCAATGAAACCGATCTTATGTGTGCTGCTTACCGCGCTACTGCCTTGTGCTTTTTTATTCTCGATTCTTCAATATTAATACATTCCGCCGCCAGGCGGCATTCCGGGCGCTGCAGCTGTTTTTTCCTCTTCCGGTACTTCTGTCACGAGTGCTTCGGTCGTTAAGAGAAGACCTGCAATGCTGGCAGCATTTTCAAGCGCCGTACGTGTCACCTTCTTCGGATCAATGATTCCTCTAGCGATTAGATCCGTGATTTCGCCGGTCTGAGCGTCATAGCCAATGTTACCCTTTTCTGCGATCACCTTCTGGACAATCACAGAACCTTCGTCACCAGCGTTTGCAGCCAGCTGGCGCAGCGGCTCTTCGACCGCACGGTATACGATCTGAACTCCCACTTTTTCATCGCCTGACAATCTTAAGTTACCGAGCACTGCCCGCGCTCTGACCAACGCGACACCCCCGCCGGCAACAATCCCTTCTTCGACCGCTGCCCGTGTGGCGTGAAGTGCATCTTCGACACGCGCTTTCTTTTCCTTCATCTCGGTTTCGGTTGCAGCGCCCACGTTGACGACTGCCACACCGCCTGCCAACTTGGCGAGCCGTTCCTGAAGTTTCTCACGGTCATAATCGGAATCTGTCTCCTCGATTTGCCGCTTAATCTGGTTAATCCGGCCATTAATGTCGGAACTGCTGCCAGCACCTTCGATAATGGTCGTATTCTCTTTGTCAACGGTGACTCGTTTTGCACGGCCGAGATCTTTGATCGTTACGTTCTCAAGCTTGATCCCAAGATCTTCGGTCAGGGCTTTTCCCCCAGTCAAGGTAGCAATATCTTCCAGCATCGCCTTCCTCCGGTCCCCATAGCCGGGCGCTTTCACGGCACAGGCGGCAAGAGTTCCGCGGATTTTGTTCACAACCAGCGTCGCTAGAGCTTCCCCCTCTACTTCTTCTGCAACGATGAGAAGCGGCTTGCCGACCTTGGCGATTGACTCCAAAAGCGGAAGCAGATCCTTCATTGCTGAGATCTTCTTTTCATGAATCAAAATATAAGGATCTTCCAAAAACGCTTCCATCCGCTCCGTGTCCGTCACGAAATAGGGAGAAAGATAACCTTGATCAAATTGCATTCCCTCGACGATATCCAGTGTCGTCTCGACGGTTTTGGATTCTTCCACCGTAATGACGCCGTCTTTGCCTACCTTATCCATGGCTTCGGCAAGTTGATCCCCAATCGTTTTGTCCGAATTCGCGGCGATGGTGGCAATCTGAGCAATTTCCTTCTTGTCCTTTACCGACTTGGATAACTCACCAAGTTCCTCCACAACAGCTGCCACTGCTTTCTCAATACCGCGTTTTAAGGACATTGGATTGGCGCCTGCAGTCACGTTCTTAAGACCCTCCCGATAAATCGCCTGAGCCAAAATGGTAGCCGTTGTCGTTCCATCCCCTGCAGCATCTGACGTTTTGGAAGCTACCTCTTTTACCATTTGGGCGCCCATGTTTTCATACGGCTCTGCAAGCTCAATTTCTTTTGCAACAGTAACTCCATCTTTAGTAATCGTCGGCGAACCGAATTTCTTATCGAGGACCACATTCCGGCCTTTTGGACCGAGTGTCACTCTCACCGCATTCGCCAATTGATCCACCCCGCGCAAAATCGCGCGTCTTGCTTCATCCGAAAACGAGATTTGTTTCTTCGCCATTTCTAATTTCCTCCTTTAGTTTGACTATTGAAGCAACAAATGCTGAGTCATAACAGCAACTACATTCCGGCAAAATCCAGACGAACTGGACTTCCTCTACTTTGGCACTCGACCGATCAGAGTGCTAACGAAGGTGTGATGATACCATGTTTCGAAAAAGAGTCAACTGAAAAAATTACCTCTAAAAAATGATTAGCACTCAGGACTAAGGGCTGCTAATTCAGGGAAAGTAATGCTGCTATTTTTCCAAAAAAATCAACCGAGAAAAAAAAACTATTTGCAGCAGTTCTCTGACCGGCTAGGAATATCAGATTCCCCATATCGTTTCATAGAACAAGGAGCAAGCAAAACCACTACGCCTCGAAAAGCTTCAGGTGCTCCCCGTAGCCTTCCTTGGCAAGGTCTTCCTTAGGGATAAATTTTAATGCGGCAGAATTGATGCAGTAGCGGAGCCCGGTCGGGCGAGGCCTGTCGTCGAAGACATGCCCCAAGTGGGAATCGCCGTGCTTGCTTCGGACCTCAGTGCGGACCATCCAAAACTTTCGGTCTTCCTTTTCCACGATATTTTCGGGAACCAAGAGCTTTGTGAAACTTGGCCAACCCGTACCCGAATCGAATTTGTCCGTGGAGCTGAAAAGCGGCTCGCCCGAAACAATATCCACGTAAATCCCTTCTTTTTTATTGTTCCAATACTCGTTTGCAAATGGCGCTTCAGTCCTGCCCTTTTGTGTCACATTGTATTGAAGCGGTGTCAATCTTTTCTTAAGCTCGGAATCCGTGCGCCCTCCGTATTTTTTCGTCGCCATTGCGTTGCCGCCTTTCACTGATGGATTTGCTTTCGCCACTTCCCATATTTTGTTGAGATACTGATCTCGTCCAGAACCCCACCGGTAAAGTCTGTAGTGCAAGGGGTTTTTCCGATAGTAGTCCTGATGGTAGTCCTCGGCACGATAAAACGGTCCGGCCTTGAGGATCGGTGTCACAATGGGTTTGTCGTACGTTCCGGATACCTCCATTTTAGACTTGGAGGCGTCCGCGATCTTTCTCTGCTCTTCATTTAAATAGAAAATGGCGGTCCGATACTGGGGGCCGCGGTCCGAGAATTGGCCTCCCTCGTCCGTGGGATTGATATTCCGCCAGAATTGATCGAGCACTTCTTTGTAACTCAACCTGGAAGGATCGAAAATCACTTTTACGGCCTCGTAATGCCCTGTCTGCTTTGCAGACACTTCTTCATAAGTCGGATCGGCTTGACTGCCGCCCGTATAGCCCGACATCACCTCGACAACGCCCGGTACATGTTCCAAAGCGGATTCGATGCACCAGAAACAACCCCCCGCCAAAATCGCCTCTTCCTGTTTCATTCTGTGCTCTTCCTCAACCTCGGCCCGTGAGCTCTGAGACGCCAAAACCATAAGAATCAGCCCTAACACGATCGCCCATTTTCTCATCCAGAAGACTCGCCTGTAAAGTGGGGCGTCCAAAAATCCCTAGAAGCTATTTCTGGTTACGGCGTGAAAGGGTCACCGCAAGCCAAGACGTCGCAAGATCCGTCCGGATAAAGGGGTCGGAAACTCGGAAGCCACGCCTCTTTTACCGCTGCCACTGGCGAATCCGCTCTAGCGCCTTTGAGAGCGCGTCGCTCACATCGGTTGGAAAATCACCTCTCCTTAACGTGACTGCCCGTGTCGGAACCTTCCCGTGAGCAATCTGAGTTAACACCGCCGTAATTCTGACAAGCGGTCCGGTCAACCGATGTAAATAAAAAAGACCTAAAAGCACATTGACGACAAACACAACCAGAAATAAAACCGAAATTCGTGTCAGAAGTAAAAAATTAATTCGGTCAAGTACGTCCTCGAGAACGAAGGGTTTCGCCGTATCTACGGGCCCTGCGACGCTCTCAATTGTTGTAAATATAAGATACAAGAGATAAATCATTGTTAACATGAGCAGAATGAATTCAAGCAAAATAAATGTTCTTTGAACCGGCCCCGTTATGTTTAAACCCAATGATCTAGAACGTTTCGAAGCTGACATGTGCGATCAGATTCCTTAGATCTTAGCGCCGTCCTCGGCCAGAAGCATGATGCCTCAGGAAGTCAATTAACCGATTGAGCGACTCCGCAAGCTCTGGTGTAAAATCTCCGCGGCGAAACCGAACGATCCCATCTGGAAATTCTCCTTCTGCAAGCAAATCAAGTATTCGTTTCACTTGAACGAGCGGACCCACCACGCGATGCAGAAACATAAGCCCGATGAGCGAATTGATCACAAAACCGATCATAAAGACGCCTGCGAGGGCAAAGACGACGTGTGAGTACCATTCTTTCAGCTCAACACGGAATTCAGCCGGCGTGGACACAAGCTCCTGTGCTGACAACGAAAACTGGCCGAACAGATAAAATGAACCATACAAGAGAAACAGCAACATCGCGGCAAGGATGCAAAATTGCAACGCGACGAAATACCGCTGCGGCGGCCCATTCGTTAAGAAATTGAAGAACCGCCTTCTTTGCCTCCTCATTTGCCCTGCCGCTTACGCTTCGCCGACTTCATTTTTGTAAATTAACGCAAGCGACTTGAGCGTATGCAACGGATCTACAACATCAATACGATGCACATAAGGAGCAATCCGCGTCGAAAAGCCGCCTGTTGCAATCACCTTGATCTGCCGATCATACTCCTTTCGAAACCTATCGATTAAACCATCGGCCAGAGCACCAAAACCATTAAGCAGGCCTGCACACATCGCTGCTTTCGTTCCGCGTCCCAGTAAACTCCGAGCCGCCTCAATTTTCGTAAGAGAAGGCAAAAGCGCAGCCTTTTCACTGAGAGCCTTAGCTGATAATTCCACGCCCGGGCAAATCAGACCACCCTCAAATGTGCCTGACCTCGATAAATAATCGAAGGTAATCGCGGTCCCAAAGTCGACAATAAGGCAAGGAGCTTTGTAAAGCAGCCGCGCACCATAAAGGTTTACGAGTCTGTCCGCGCCAAGAGATTTCGACGAATATCGCATAGGAAACCTAAATCTCAGATTTTTTCCAATTACAAACACCTTATCCGTGTTCCTCAACTTTTTTATGGAGGCTACAAGTTTTCTTGTCAAATCTGGGACGACACTACATATCATGTAGTCAATCGATATGTCCTGTGTCCCACTTTTCCTTATAATTCGCATAAGATCTGGGATATCGACTGATGGGACATATCCTGTCGCACACAGCCTCCCACCTCTATGAATGCCGTACGTTGCACATGAATTACCTAAGTCTAGACATATCAACAGGTTATAGTTCATAGCGATCGTCCAAATGTCAATTCGTTGTGGTCCAGATCCTCCACGCTCCAGCGATTGCGTACCCTATGTCCTACGGTACCATGATTGATCCCCCACCATTTTGTTGCTTGCGTATCAATGGTGGGCGATGATCCCCACATACATCCTGCCGAAAATTCCGAGCACTGAATTGAGAATAGAATGTAGCTCAAGCCGTCCAGCTGTTTCCACGTACATAGACGTCGCGGTCTGCAAAAGATCCTTTGCCTTCGTATTGACGTTGAGGCCTATCCCGATGACCACGTAGGATAAGGTACGTTGCTGGCCACTAGCCTCTGCGAGAACACCAGCAATTTTTTTTCCTCCGACAACCACGTCATTCGGTTTCTTCAGCCGGGCCTGTAAACCAAATTGTTTCTCAAGTGTCTCCCGAACGGCCTGTGCCGCCACATGGGTCAATATAGAAGCCTTGGAGGACTGAAACCGAGGCCTTAAAATGATGGAAAAGAGCAAACCAGCCCCGCGCGGCGAATACCAACGCCGCTGAAAACGGCCGCGGCCGTGGGTTTGATAATCGGCGACAATCACGGTTCCTTCCCGAGCGCCTCGTTCCGCAAGAGCACGCGCCAAATTATTGGTTGAATCTACGGTGTCGTAATGAAGAATACGAAACGTCATGTGTGCAGCTTATATGAGCATCCTTGGAATTGTACCACTCAACCGGGTAATCACCTCGTATGGAATCGTCCCCGAAAGTTCTGCTAAAGTTTCCACCGTGATTTCTTCATTTCCTTCCCGACCTAAGAGTGTCACTGTATCCCCCGCCTTCCCCTCAAAACCGGTTCCAAAGTCGACGGCGATATAATCCATTGAGACTCGTCCTGCTACTCGATAACGCTTTCCGCTAAACAAAACCTCGCTTTTGCCCGAGAGGGCGAACGAGTAACCATGGCTGTAGCCTACCGGCAAAATACCAATGACGGTTTCTCGGTCGGCAACAAAGGTGCGGCCGTATCCGGTCGATTCTCCCGCCTGTAATCGCTTCAGTAAAATAAGTTTGGCTTTCCAGCTCAGAACAGGTTTCAACTCAAGATGCCCTTTGAAGGAGCGGCTCGGTCGTACGCCATAGAGAAGAATGCCTGGTCGCACCAAATTGAAATGGGCTTCGCGGTAATTCACGATGCCGACTGTGTTCGCGGCATGGCGGTATGCAAAATGGATTCCTTTTCTTGAAGCTCCTTCAATGACTTCACGAAAAGTACGAATTTGATTCTGCGTAAAGGCGTCTTGCTCCCCCTCACCTTGCGGAAAATGAGTGAAGATCCCTTCCAACCGAAGTTCTTCGAGTGATGCGATTTTTTCGACGGATCTGATTGCCTCGCGCGCCGGAATCCCGAGCCGCCCCATCCCCGTATCAACTTTTACATGAATGACAGCAGGTTTGGCGAGCCGCTCTGCGGTACGGGCGATCTCGCACGCTTGTTCGACGCTCGAGACCGCCAACGAGACGTCGGATTCCAACGCAGTTTCGACCGCTTCGCGAAATGGAACGCCAAATAGGAGAATTGGCGTTGAAATTCCATTTCGCCTCAAGGCCAGCGCTTCCTCAACCGTGGAAACCCCAAAATAAGCGACTTCGTCATGGAGACATTGACCTATTTCACGAAGCCCGTGGCCGTAGCTATTCGCTTTCACCACCGCGAGCACAGCTGCACCAGGAAGCGTCAATTGCTTGACGAGCAGCAAATTGTGTTTCAGCGCCTCTTGGCTCAGCTCCAGCCAGCTCGCTTGCGCCCGAACACGCGAATCTTGAATGAGCTCGAGTTCAACCACTGATTTTCTCCTCCGCTTCGGAACGTCTTAAATAGCGGGGTATCATCGTCCGCAGCGAGAGCGGTTCAAGCCACTCCTCTTTCTCTTCCCACAAGCGGATTAACGAAACGGCTCTTGGATACCAAAAAATTGGATTTAAGAATACAGCTTGCATACCGACTTTCTTGCGAATCACGTCTCCATAAGCAAGAAGCGCATCACCAACGAAGACCGTTTCTCCGTCGACGCGGTCCAACAACTCATCTGCTGAAAAAAGAGCGTCGCCGGCCTCGCGCATCATGGCGCCATGTTGAAATCGATAAAGGGAGGTATAAATCCGCTCACGCCTCGCATCGACACAAACCGCGAGTGTCCCGCTCGCGAGCCCGCATCCAAAGGCAATGACGTCCAGACTAGAAGCACCAAGTGCCATCCGGCGATTTAGTCCCAGATGCAGCCCTTTCAAAATGGAAAAGCCGATCCTCAAACCCGTAAAGGAGCCTGGGCCAAGTCCCCAAATCAGATGCGTGAGATCCTCTTTTTTGAGCTTGAGAACCTTCAGGCCGTGTTCAATCTCATCGATCAGCTGTTCAGAATGACGCGGCGTGCCTTCTAAGTTCCGCTCCGAGACGGCCTTCGAACCAGACCGGATGGCCACAGAGAGCACTTTGGAAGATGTGTCAATCGCGAGAATATTGTTTTCATCTTTCATTGCTTTGTGCGCGAATTGTTCGGCTCGTTTCACCAGTGATGGATAGATCAATCCGTAGATGAGCTCTTTGAAGTACCTCCGGTATACGGTCTGCCCACTCAATGACCGAAACCGCATTCGAATTGAAAAGAAACTCGTAGATCCCGATTCGTTCCAGGTCAGATTCTGCATCCAGTCTGTAAAAATCGAAATGGTGGAGGGAAACAGGTCCTGTGTACCTGTGGAAAAGGACAAAGCTCGGGCTCCGGATTTCGCTGCGATCCGCAATGCCAAGCCCGCGACCGATCCCCTTGACAAAAACTGTTTTTCCGCTGCCCAAGGGACCGACTAAGGCAAGACACGTGCCAGGTTTGAGGTTGCGAGCGATGGAAGTTCCCCACCGAAGCGTTTCGTCAACCGAACGGCTTTTCCATTTTTGAACATCGAAACGGCTTTCCTTAACCGCTTTCGTCACTTTTTAGTGCTCCTCGTATTAAAAATGTCGAAAACCGCATCTCCCCTGTGGTGCTTTCCACCCTTTGGGTCTTCGAATCACACGGCCGATCACCGACACTGGAGTTCGGAAACGTCGCTTCCAAAGCGGCTGGAGTTTACGAAACTGGCGCGGAGAGATCGTAAAGAGAAGTTCGAAATCCTCACCATCAGTGAGAGCATGTGCCAAGGTCTTCTTGAAATTTCCCCGAGCCAGCTTTCGTGCCGCGGGGGTGACCGGTATCTGAGTCTCGTCCAATGCATAGGCTAATTTTCCTTGTGAAAGCAAATGATTCAGGTCCTGGACAAGACCATCCGATACATCGATCATCGAATGAACGCCGCCTCTCGCGAGAAACTGTCCCTCCTTAATGCGCGGCATAAAAGTCAAATGCCGGCCTAGAATGGAGCCCCCCAGCCGCCCTGTGACGCAGATGAAATCACCAACCTTGGCACCGGTCCGAAAAATGGTTCGCTTGCGCCCGGCTTCACCCAGTACGGCTACGGAACAACTTAGCTTCGAACCGCGTGAAAGGTCCCCGCCCACCAGAGCAACTTGGAAGCGTCGCGCCAATTTTTGCAGTCCGTCATAAAATTTCCTGACAAACCGAACCGGTGTCCGCCTGGGAAGCGTCAGACTAATCACTGCTGCTTCTGGCTTCCCGCCCATGGCCGCGATATCGCTTAAGCTCACCGCAAGCGCCTTCCAGCCTAGTTGTTCAGGCGTTGCCCTTCCCCTCAGAAAGTCGACCCCCTCTACCAAAGTATCGATCGTCAGCAATTGATTCCGGCCGCTTGGAGCCGGAAGGACAGCGGTATCATCCAGGATGTGCTGGTTGAGCCACCCTTGAATCAAGCGTATGAGACCGAATTCACCGATCGATTCGATTCGCACCTGGTTTCCGTAGGTCGATGCCTGTCAAACCTTCTTGGGGAATGAATTTGTGTTTCAAATTCGCTTCGTAGCCAGGAGCTAACCCGCATTTCTCATCGCCAATGAGAAATGCCCTCGAAGAGGCTGTGGTGCAAATGGGCTTGTCCATTTGTACCACAGGGGTTGTCTTTTGCGCCCCATTTTGAGAGGGGCGCAAAACTTTGCCGGCCCTTTATGGGCCAGCACTGCACGCCGGGATGTCGATCATCCCGTGCGTGCATGTGGACGCAACTTCGTGCGTCCAAAGCGGTTTTCTCATCAATCCGCCAAATTGATGAGAAAACCGGACTAAAAGCAACTCATTCTACAAGAACCTTACATTTTTTGTAAGGAATTTGTCTGTTGAGGGTGCATGTGAGTTCATACGGCAACGCTATTCCGTCATCCTACTGAGGCCCCTTCGGACGTCATGCTGAGCCCCGCCCGCCAAAGAACGTGGCGGGTCCGCCGCTCTGTTTTTCGCCGAAGGACGAATCCGTCCTCTTGCGCCAGAGGCGCATCTGTCCTCCGGCGGAGGCGGAGGCGGAAAGGGGCGAAAGATCTCCGGCTCAGAATGAGGCGTAGATTCTCGGATCTTCCAGGCGCCCTTGGCGACTTGGTATCCGGACGTTTTGGAGTGTTCGCCGGGGAGCCACTTCAGTATCGTACAAATACGGACGATATTTGGAAGGTGTTCAGTAGCTTATGTAAACCAAAAGGAGGAACTATAGATGGCATTTCAGCAAGGTGGTGGTGGATTCGGCGGAAGACCAAGGGAAATGTTCAAGGCGGTTTGCGCAGACTGCCAGAAAGAGTGCGAAGTACCTTTTAGACCCAGCGGAAACCGCCCGGTCTACTGCAAGGAGTGCTTCGCAAAGCGCAAGGATAGCAGCCGCTAAAAAGGGAAGGTTTCTCTTCATTTTTCGCCTACCTTCAGATTGACCCTCTAATCGCCGCTTTGAGTTCCACGGGCTGAGCCCGTGGGTGAATGGCGAGAAACCGCGCGGAGCGCGTGGGAGTTTT
Source organism: Omnitrophica bacterium RIFCSPLOWO2_12_FULL_50_11 (assembly GCA_001804315.1). Lineage (GTDB taxonomy): Bacteria > Omnitrophota > Omnitrophia > Omnitrophales > Danuiimicrobiaceae > 2-12-FULL-50-11-A. The sequence continues at coordinate 27,907 of MHFT01000050.1, read as the reverse complement.
AGTGCCACGGGCTCTGCCCGTGGGGAATCCACGGGAAACCGCGAGGGGCACAATAGGGTCCAACGGATAAAGTACGTTTCCATTTCCGTTAGGGAAGAGATTTCTCAAACCCGAGTTATCATAGAGCCCATCGGCACGGGGCGATGGAACCCCTTTTCCCTTATGCATCAACTCAAAAGACGCAAAGAAATACGCAATGTTGCAATCGTTGCGCATGTCGACCATGGGAAAACCACGCTGGTCGATGCGCTGCTGAAGCAGACGGGCGCTTACGACTTCAAAAAGGGCGAGACGACGATTATGGATTCCAATGTCCTTGAGCGTGAACGCGGCATCACCATTTTCTCTAAGAACGCGTCCTTTCGATATCGGGGCGTACAATTTAACATTGTCGACACACCCGGCCACGCGGATTTTGGCAGTGAGGTAGAGCGCATCCTCCGTATGGTAGAAGGCGTTTTGCTCTTAGTCGACGCCTTTGACGGACCCATGCCGCAGACCAAATTTGTTTTGCGTAAGTGTTTAGAGCTGCACCTAAAACCCATTCTTGTGGTCAACAAAGTCGATCGTCCAAATGCCCGGCCGCATGAAGTAACGGATATGACCTTTGACCTGTTCTGCGAACTCAATGCGACTGACGAACAACTGGATTTTCCGGTGGTTTATGCCTCGGCCACGGAGGGGTGGGCTACGCTTGATCTTGAGCAAAAGAGTCCGGACATGAAGCCGCTCCTAGAGACCATCCTGCACCGAGTGCTTCCGCCTGTGGCCGACACCGACGAGACGTTTCAAATGTTGGTAACGATGCTTGACTGTGATTCCTATGTGGGTCGCATCGCGACCGGCCGGATATTCCACGGCAGGGTGAAGATCGGCGATCCTTTTGTGGTTGTCAAACGCGACGGTTTGCTCGAGCGGGCCCACGTTACCAAAATTCTGAAACACCAAGGCCTTAAGAGATTCGAGACAGCCGAAGCCCTGGCCGGTGACATCGTCTCCATCGCTGGGGCGGAAAACGTCAAAGTCGGTGAGACGTTCGCAAGCCCGGAAAACCCCAAGGCGCTTGCGTTCATTAAAATTGATGAACCTACGATGTCTATGTACTTTTCGCATAACACGAGCCCCCTTGCCGGCAAAGACGGCGGGCGGTTTCTGACCTCGCGCCACATCCGTGAGCGGCTTGAACATGAGGCGATGATGAATGTGGGCATCAGGGTCGAAACCGTGGAGGGGAGCGAGCGGTTTAAAATTTCAGGACGAGGGGAACTCCACCTTTCTATTTTGATTGAGACGATGCGTCGTGAAGGTTATGAGCTGGAAGTTTCACAGCCGCAGGTGATTCTGAAGGAGGCCGAAGGCGAGACGCTTGAGCCGGTTGAGGAAATCACCATGGAAGTGGATCCCGGTTATCAGGGAGTAGTGATTCAGGCTCTTGGGAGCCGCAAAGCCGAACTTAAAGATATGCAACACAGTAAGGCAGCAGCGATTCGTCTCGCGTTTCTTATTCCGTCGCGGGCCCTCATTGGTTTTCGGGGAGAATTTCTAACGATGACGCGCGGCACGGGGGTCATGTATCAAAACTTTTACGAGTATCAAAAGTTTAAAGGTTCCTTGCCTAAACGCCGGTGGGGAGTGCTCGTTTCACAAACTACTGGCAAGGCGGTTGCTTACGCGCTTTGGGGTCTTCAGGAACGCGGAGAGATTTTCGTAAGGCCCGGCGACGATCTTTATGAGGGAATGATCGTGGGCGTCAACCATAAAGGACATGATTTGGTTGTGAATGCCATCCGAGAAAAGAAGCTGACCAACATGCGTGCCTCAGGATCGGACGAAGCGATTCAGTTGATTGCGCCACGTGCAATGACATTGGAATTCGCTTTGGAGTTTATTGAAAAAGATGAACTTGTGGAGATCACACCGAAAAATATCCGTCTGCGCAAACGATACCTGACCGAAAACGAGCGCAAGCGTCAATCACGGAACAGGCCGATCAAGGGGTCAGATAAGATGACACATTAAATCCGTGCTTTTAAACAAGGGCCCGCGACATGAAACACCGGTACAAACAAATGCTGGAACGGATGCAGGCAAAAGAGAAAAAATCCCGGAAAAAGCGAAGCGGAAAATGGTTTCTCTACATTTTGAAATGCGGCGACCGTTCGCTTTACACCGGGATCACGAGAGATATTGAAAGACGCTTCAAAATGCACGCGGAGGGAAAAGCGGCGCGTTACACACGAACCCGGCAGCCGCTTGAGATGGTTTATCAGGAAACCTGCAAAACGAGAACCGACGCCCTCGTCCGCGAATGTTTTGTGAAGGCCTTACCCAAGGCAAAGAAACTTGCCTTGATTGAATCCGTACCCTATTTCCGCCGTGGAAGAGAGTCCCGTTAGCATTGCCATCGTTGGAGCGGGTGCGGCAGGGCTCATGACCGCGATTTGGGCGGGAAGAACCGCCCGGGCCCGCGGCGTGCCGCTCAACATTCTTCTTCTGGATGGGCGCCTCACCCTCGGCGCAAAGATCCTCATGTCGGGCGGGACGCGGTGCAATATCACCAACCAAGAAGTGAGACCCTCCGATTTCGAAGGAGGTCCGAGTCATTTTGTCAAACACGTCTTCGAAGCCTTCACCCCTCAAGAAACCATCCAATTCTTTGAAGGAATCGGCGTGAAGGTCGTTTGTGAAACTGGTGGAAAATACTTTCCCGTGACGCATTCCGCAAAAACTGTGTTAGAGGCACTTCTAAAGGAAACGGACCGGCTCGGGGTTGTGTGGAAAAAAGGTACTCGTATTACGGCCATCAAAAAAGAAGGCGATTTGTTTCATCTCAGAAGTTCGGAGGGTCCTGATGCTGTTTGCGCGCGGAAGGTCATCTTGGCGACGGGGGGTCTTTCTTATCCGGCCACAGGGAGTGACGGCACGGGTTACGGAATAGCTGAAGGTTTCGGGCATACCCTTTTGAATACCTTTCCTGCGCTGACACCGCTCCTGACGAATGAATCCGATTGGAAAAGTCTCAGCGGTGTTTCGCTTGACGCAAAACTTTCATTTTTTAGAAACGGCAAAAAAGTCTGTGCGTACTGCGACTCCTTTTTATTCACGCATTTTGGTTTCAGCGGGCCCGCGGCACTTAATATCAGCAGGCATTTGGCAAGTGCCAAGAGGGAGGAAAATCCAGAAATCAGGGCCAGTTTCCTTCCGGAGGAAAATGACGAGTCGCTTCAAGCAGCTTTTCAATCGGCGAAAAAGACACGTCCCCAGAAACTCGTAAGGAATCTTCTCGCGAAGGAATTTTCACTCCCCGCTCGGTTCGTCGAAACGCTTCTTAAAAAAATCGCCCTCGGCGAAGCCCGGTCGATTGAAAATTTTTCAAACGAAAACCAAAAGCGGCTGATCCGCTTCCTGCTTCATTATCCGCTGGAAGCAGAAAGCGTTTTTGGTTACAAGAAGGCGGAAGTGACGGCGGGAGGCGTGGACCTTAAAGAGATAAAAGCCGCCACCATGGAATCCAAACTCGTAAGCGGACTTTACTTTGCAGGTGAAATCCTGGATGTGGACGGCCGCATCGGCGGATTTAATTTCCAATGGTCTTGGAGCACAGGGGCCGTGGCGGGACGAAGCGCGGCACGGAGTCTTCTTCCTTGATTTATCTTGCATCAACCTCCCCGCGAAGGAAAGCCCTTCTTAAAAGGGTTGGAATTCCCTTCCGCATGCTTAAACCGGATTTTGAAGAGGACCGAAGGCCCACGGCACCGCCTTCCAGGATCGTTCAAATTCATGCGGTCAAGAAAGCTGACTCCTGTGCGGGGCAAGTCAAAAACGGAACCCTTCTTGCGGCCGACACCGTGGTTTGCCTGGGCGGAAAGATTTTCGGCAAGCCCGCAAATCAAAGAGAGGCACGCCTCATCCTGGGAAGACTTCAGGGCCGGTGGCATTACGTTTACACAGGGGTTGCGATTTTTAAAATCATCGGAGGTCACGTTATCAAAAGAACCGTTTTTTTTGAGAAAACCGCCGTCCGCCTTAAAAGACTCACAGCGCGAGGCATCCAAAGTTATGTTCAGAAAGTAAATCCGTTGGATAAAGCAGGCGCTTACGCCATCCAATCCCGTCAGAGGGGTATCGTTGAAGAAGTGAAAGGTTCCTTCTCAAACGCCGTAGGGCTTCCCGTCGAGAAAATTCTCAAGAACATTGCGAAGAGATCCATAAAAAAAAGAGTCCTCAGAAGAGAGGTTGAGTTCGTTGCGAAAATGGCCATCCACTAAAGGCGTAGTACAGCGTTTCATAAGTTTTAGGACAGGTTTCGTGAGGTTTGAGATTGCTTCGCTTCGCTCGCAATGACGCGTCTTTGCGAGGAGGCCGAAGGCCGACGAAGCAATCTCAAACCTGGTTAAGAACTTATGAAACACTGTAGTGGCCGTCCCGGCTTTCCATTAGCAGTCCCAAATCTCGTGTTTGTAATTTTTGTTTTGTCCGGCTTCGATTTAAGTTTATACTAACGCCATGACCACACATCTGACGGCACCTCCCGGATCGGGGTTTTACGACCTGGGCATTGCACCCCAATTCCTGGATGCGCTTCATCACATTAGATTTCACACCCCCACACCCATTCAGCAAAAGGCCATCCCCATTGCACTAGAGGGCAAGGATCTGATTGGCATTGCGCAAACAGGTACGGGAAAAACCCTCGCCTTCGGTATCCCGATGCTTCAACGCCTTGCCCAAACCGGCGGCCGGGGCTTGGTACTTGTTCCAACCCGTGAACTGGCCGTGCAAGTGCATCACCACCTGATCAGGGTAATGCCAAAAGTCAAAATGGCGGTGCTGATCGGCGGGGCTTCTATGCATCTGCAAATCCAGGAACTCAGGCATCACCCCCGAATTTTAATCGCGACACCCGGCCGGCTGATCGATCACATAGAGCAACGCAACGTCACTTTGAATGACGTGCATGTGCTGGTACTGGACGAGGCGGATCGGATGCTTGACATGGGTTTTGCCCCTCAGATCCAAAGAATTTTACGGTTTGTACCCCGTGACCGGCAGACCATGCTTTTTTCTGCGACGATGCCTGAGGCCATCACGCGGCTTGCAGCGTCTTATATGAAGCTGCCTGTACAAGTGGAAATCGCCAAATCCGGAACCGCCGCAGAAAAAGTGACTCACGAACTTTTTGTGGTGCGCAAGGAATCCAAGCGTAAGCTCCTCGAAAAAATCCTGGCGCAATACCACGGTTCTGTGCTCATTTTTTCACGGACCAAGGCCGGCGCGAGAAAAATCACGGCTGTGATTCGCAGCATCGGCCATCGAACTGCGGAAATTCATTCCAACCGCTCCCTGTCCCAGCGGCGCGAGGCGCTCGAAGGTTTCCGAAACGGTAGGTACCGTGTCCTCGTAGCGACAGACATCGCCTCACGCGGCATTGATGTAAGGGGAATTGAGCTGGTGATCAATTACGACCTTCCCGAAGATTCGGAAAACTATATTCATCGTATTGGACGTACGGGGCGAGCGGGCAATCCGGGTCATGCCATATCCTTCGCCATGCCGGAGCAGGAAAAAGAAGTACGGGCTATCGAACGGTTGATGCGCGTTGCGCTTCCGATTTCCGAACATCCCGAGCTGCCCAAAGAATCTTTCCCGGCTCCCCGTCCATTCACAGGAAGCCGCGGTTTTAGTGCCACCCGACGGAGTTTCAAACCGCGGCGGCGCTTTGGGCGAAGGCACTGATTCGCTTAGGACGGCCTTTGAATATCAGCCGGTTGCGAAAGTCGTTCCCGCAAACTACGCGGGACTGAAAAAAGCCCGCCCATACGGGGAGAAACCGCAAAGGGGTTGTGCGGAAGTGCAACCCCTTTTATTTTTCGAGTGACCTTGGTTCGAGCCCTGCCCGGGGAGCCCTATAGGGCTCGAACTTTTCGAGCCAAAAGTAAAGGTGAAGGCGAATCAAAGCGGCTTCACCTTTTTTCTTTGTAAGGGCGCTAAAAACCTGGCAATAAATTTGACAACAGCTTGGCGAATAATTGGCGTTTTATTGGCGATTTCGAACTACGAATTCGTAAAAATCCCCTCTGGACAATCCTCAAGAAACCGGGTATATTATTGGCGAATAGTTGGCGATTAACTTTTATGGAAGATTACTTCGAAAAACAAAAAATCCTGGCCAAATACAGCCCCGAAAAATGGCGAGAGGTTGAAGAAGACCGTCTCCGCAAGGCAAACCGTCTGGATCTTCTTGATAAAAAAGGAAAACCTTTTTGGTTTGTTCTGCCCCCAACTCTTCTGGCCCTCATCTCCGAGATCGAAAGGAACAGGGGATTTTTAGCTTCGCTTAAGCTTCCGAAAAAATTTCTCGATCGTCTAGCGTCTGAAACCGAAAAAAAGGAAGCTTATTACTCCAGCCATATTGAAGGGGCCGTAACGAGTCTGGAAGTGGCTTTGCTCCACTTGAACAAACCTTCCCGGGAAGATTATGGAGATGAAAGTCTTCAAATGATCGTCAATAACAGGGACGCCTTAGAATATATCCGTGGGCAAAGCGCAAATCCTTTCAGCCATGAAATGATCTGCGAGCTTCACAAGATTCTTGTAAGGAACACCCATAAGAAAAGACCCATTACCGTCGGGGGGTACCGTAAAGGCCCCATCTATGTTGTAGACGGCCAAGGGCAAGTTGTTTATGAAGGCCCTCCGGCATCCGAAGTGATGCGAATGATGGATTCTTACGTTCAGTGGATGAATGATACTTTTGAAAATCACCCTCTGATAAAGGCCGCGTTTGTGCATCTTTATTTCGTGCATGTTCATCCTTTTGATGATGGCAACGGCCGCTCGGCCCGAGCATTATCAAATTTGTATCTGATGAAGCAGGGCTATCAATTTATCAATTTCCTTGTCCCATCGGATTATTTTGACCATCATCGCGGTGAATATTACCGTGCTATCCAGAATGCCGAGGCCCATGACAGCGATGCAACGTTTTTTATTCTTTATTACCTGACAGCTCTGGCGGAGCAATTAAAAAACGTTCAGATCGAGATTGCGAAAGAAACAAAGGTCAGGGACATCCGCGATGTTTTAAGCCAAAAGGCCCAAGCCCAACTTGACAAGAAACAAATTAAAGCGCTTCAGTGGATGCTCGAACATCCGGAGAAAATGACAACCAGGAAGTATTGCAAGCTCAATCAATGCTCCGACGAAACAGCGCGCAAGGATTTCAACCGATTGCTCGAAGCGGGCCTTATTCAAAAAATCGGTGACGGCAGGACAACGGGATATGTTTTAAAGGACAGGCTCGATTAACTTCGCTCCGTGGGCACCACGCCACTTTTCCATTGTTATAAGTAATGATGCCCATTGATCATGCGTGGTTCGTTTGGCGTCCATCCCGACGAGATTATTACAATACCCATAATCCCAAGGTGTTGCCGGAGTATAATCCGGTAGCGCTTTTTTATTGAACCCCTGCCTGCCGACAGGCAGGCGGCATTTGGAGGCCCATGATCTAAATCAAAAGCGAGGGCATCATCCTCGAAAGTTCGGAAAACGCATTTGAAAATCAGGTGGTTTTAAATCCCGCCTGCATCGAAAAAGACGGCGTGACTCACTTGTTTTACCGGGCCGTGCGGCGCGTGGACATGGTTTCGTCCATAGGCTGCTGCCGGCTGGAAGGGGGCAAGGTCGTCGCCCGATTGGAGAGGCCCATCCTTTTTCCCGAACACCGTTACGAAAGAATGGGTGTCGAGGACCCGCGGATTATTTTTTTAGACGGGGTCTATTATCTTTTTTATACGGTTTATGACGGAAAAAACGCGCTGTTTGCTTATGCGACCAGCACCGACCTTGTCCATTTCGAAAAACACGAAGTAATCTCCCCGCGCATTCCTTACATCGAAGCAAGCAACCTTTTTGGCTGCTCGACGACCAAGGTGCGGGAGAACTATTTTGTCTTCGATTCCTACATCAGAGACCGCCAGGGTAACGACATGCTCCTGTGGGAGAAAGATGCCTTCATCTTTCCCAAGAAAATTAAAAATAAATTCGCGCTAATTCACCGGGTCTTACCCGGAATACAAGTCATCTATTTCAATGATTTTAAAGACTTGACGGATGATTATTGGAGAGCTTATCTCATGAATTTGGGTGACTACATTGTACTCGATCCCGAATACAGGTTTGAAAGCAGGAACATCGGAGGCGGGTGTCCGCCTATCGAAACGAAAGACGGGTGGCTTTTGATCTATCACGGCGTAGAAGACTCCCGCCAGGGCCGGATTTATCACGCCGCCGCCCTCCTCGACTTCCATGATCCGACCAAAGTCATAGGGCGTCTGAAACGGCCCTTGTTTTCTCCCGTCGAAGCGTGGGAAAAGCAGGGCGATGTCAACAACGTGGTTTTCCCCACAGGCACCGTGCTAAAAGACGGCCGGCTTTTTATCTACTACGGCGCTGCCGACAAAAGGATCGCGGCGAAATCTCTCGAGATCGATGAACTCTTGGGAGAATTGAAAAACCAGTAGGGTTGGGTTGTCCGTCTATTAAATGAAAGAAAGCCTAAAGATTGTCTATTTGTCCAGTTTTCCGCCCCGGGAATGCGGGATCGCGACTTTTACTCAAGACCTCGCGGTCGCCATCGATCACTTGTTTGAGACTGCCCTGGATTCGCGGATCGCCGCGATCAACAACGATGCGGTGTCGCGCTACCATTACCCGCGGGAAGTAATTTTCGAGCTCGACCCGCATTCGGAGTCCAGCTTCATCAGTACGGCTGAAAAAATAAACAAAACGGATGACATCAAGCTCGTCAATATCCAACATGAATTCGGCCTTTTTGGAGGAAAATACGGTTCTTGTATCCTTTCCTTTTTAGACGTACTCAAAAAGCCTTCGGTTGTGACCTTTCATAGCGTTCTCCCTTCCCCCAATCCCGAACTTCATAACATCGTGCGTTCGATCGCCGAAAAAACAAGCGGTCTAGTCGCAATGACGCACCGTTCAAAAGAAATCCTGGCCGGAGAATACGGAATTGACGGGAAAAAAATTTCGGTCATCCTTCACGGTATTCACCCCGCGCCTTATACCCCCAGCGCAAAGTCCAAGTCTGTTTTAAGTTTTTCAAAAAACACAATCCTTTTGACCTTCGGGCTTCTCAGCCGCGGAAAAGGAATTGAATATGTTCTGGAGGCCCTGCCTCCGGTGGTGAAGGCTTACCCGGACCTCAGGTATATCGTTTTGGGTGCGACTCATCCCAATGTCTTAAAAGAAGAAGGCGAAAGCTACCGGAAGTCCCTCATTCAAAAGGTGCGCGAACTCAAGCTCTCTTCTAACGTAAGTTTCTATAATGAGTACGTATCGCTCGACAAACTCCTCCAGTTTTTGAGGGCCGCGGATATTTACATTTCAACCTCTCTGGATCCGAATCAAACTGTTTCGGGAACGCTCTCCTACGCTCTGGGGTCCGGCCGACCCGTCATCTCTACTCCTTTTGCCCAAGCCAAGGAGATCATCACTCCACAAACCGGGTTCTTAGTCAATTTCAGGGACTCGGCCTCCTATGCCGAGGCTCTTCTCAAGCTTTTGAAAGACCTCCAGCTCAGGGAACAATTTGGAAAGAACGCTTATTTTAGGACCCGCAATATGACCTGGGACAATGTTGCCCTTGAGTATTTAAAATTGTTTTCGAAATACTCCGGCGATATCGCCAAAGTCAGTAAGTACAAAAAAATTCCACGGAGTAACTTAAACCATTTGTTTCGTCTGACCGACGATTTCGGGATCATTCAATTCGCCCAGCTTTCTTTGCCTGACATTTCCTCGGGTTATACCGTAGACGATAACGCACGTGCGCTTATTGTGTCGTGTTCCTACATGGAGCAGATCGGCAAAGCCATTAAGGCCCTTTCTCCTGATAAAAGAAAAAATGAAGTGCTCAAACGCATTGAAATTTACCTGCGTTTCATCGAATTTGTCTCGGACGAAAACGGCCTTTTTTATAATTACGTGAAGCCGGATAGAACCATCGACCATGAGTTTAACCAAAAAGAAAATCTTGAAGACGCGAATGGCCGGACACTCTGGGCGCTCGCAGCCGCGGCAACTACAGCAGCCCTGCCGGACACCCTTAGAGAGAGGGCATTTTCCTTATTAAAAAGAAGAATGGACCATCCTCTGATAATAGAATCCCCACGCGCCACCGCCTTTTATGTGAAAGGACTTTGCCTACTTTTAAAAAATCCGAAGGAAATTAACTGGGAAGACTTCAAACAGCGAGTGGTTCGTTACTGTGACCGCCTGGTCTCGCTTTACCGGGGAGTTTCGTCGAAAGAATGGGAATGGTTCGAAACCTATTTAACCTATTCGAATGCCGTTGTTCCCGAGGCGCTTCTTTTGGGGTATCAGCAAACCGGCAATAGTGATTTTCTCGAGACTGGCATCAAGACTTTGGATTTTTTGATTGCCCAGACTTTTTTAAACGGAATCTACGCGCCGATTGGCCAGGATGGCTGGCATCAAAAAACCGGTGAGCGCCGCTATTTTGACCAGCAGCCCGAGGACGCTTCCGCCATGGCTTGCGCGCTTCAGATCGCCTATTCTGTCACAGGAAAAGAGAGTTATCACAAACTCATGCTCGAAGCCTTTAACTGGTTTTTGGGCGACAACAGCCTGAATCAGATGGTTTATGACAGGGCCACGGGCGGGTGTTATGACGGCGTGGGAGACGGTCAAATTAATCTCAATCAGGGAGCGGAGTCCACCACCTCTTACCTTTTAGCAAGACTTGCTATTCAGCACTCTTGATGATTTCCTACTCCTAACAAATAGCTGCCTCAAAATGGACTTTGAAGATTCCCGTCTCTGTGGTAGATAGTGCCCAGTTGCGAAAGTCGTCCAGTACGGGGAGCCAATTGTTCTCCCATCAAAAAATCGAAAGAGAAACAGAACCGCCGGGTGTCCTTCCTATAGGCATCTGGCGGTTTTTACTTTAATGGCCAACTTGACATACAACTAAATGGTGGCATACTACTAAATGGTTGTAATATAACATCAGGGGGTGAAGTGAAGAAGGTATCATGCGAATACTTCGTCACGGATTCAAGCTGGGTGCCGGTTCGAGAGTTCATCGATTCACTGGTTCCGAAGACACAGCGGAAGTTCTTCTTCGTTGTAGGTCTGCTGGAAGAGTTTGGACACAAGCTTCCGCAGCCCCATGCAAAGTATATAGGCGATGAGATATTAGAACTCAGGTTCAAGGGACGGGAGGGAGCTATAAGGGTTTTATACTTTTTCTTTCATCAGGACCGGGCAATTTTCACAAATGGCTTTATTAAGAAATCCGATAAGACGCCAAAGAACGAAAGGGAAGTTGCGATTCAGAGACGGAAGCTCTTTTTGGAAAGAACAGGAAAGCAAAAATAAGATGGAAAGAAATGGGGTGATCAAAATGAAGACGGAAAGCGTTGACAAGCATCTGCAGGAAAAGCTCAAGGATCCCTATTTTAAGGAACTTCACGAGCTTGAGGAGCAGAAACTCGAGATTGTGAAAAAGATCGTTGATTACCGGATCAAGCACAAACTGAATCAGACACAATTGGCCGAGAAGATTGGTGTATCCCAGCAGCATATTTCCAAAATGGAGAGCGGAGAATTTTCAAGTGTTGCGACACTCGAAAAGATATTGCTCCATCTCGGTTATACAGTACGTTTGCAGGCCATCCCTATTAGCCGAGAGGCCTTGCATAAAATTGGACAGGCAATTGCAAAAAGAGATCGTCAGGCAGCTTAAAAATGTACCGAGTACTTCAAGACGGAACTGGTCACTTTATAGAGATCAGAGACACGGATACGCCTGAGGGCATTGCCAATATCATCCCCATCGCCGGACCGGCCCTGTCCCCACCGGATGATTTTGCATATTTCAAAGAAGGAAGCAACTGGATAACCGTTGATTTGATCATCGCCGTAACCGGCGGTATTTTTCGATATGCAACTTTGGAGCATCCAACAGGTTATTTTTTTACAAATATTTTATGTTCATCGGAAGTGGACCCCATTGTCTAGACCAATTTCTTAGGTTTTTAAGGTGAGAAAATAGCAGCCGTTTTTCTCTTTCTTTTTTCGCTTCCTTTTTTCTTTCTCTTTTTTTCGGGTTTTTCGGATTTTGCGAATTTCGGGATGACCCAAAAAGGGGATCATAAATATAACTTTGGGATCCCCAAAAAAGACGCCAATAAGTTAATCCCTGGAATCACCCACGCATATAAAGCACCCGTAAAATAAAGCACAAGTACAATTAAAAAACCGTATGGTTCTATTTTGAGGTACTCGCGATCCCACGGACGCGGCAGAACACCCGCTGCGATACGCGAACCATCTAAGGGTGGAATCGGCAGCAAATTAAACACCGCCAGACCTAGATTAAAGTATACGCCGAGCAGGAAAACCCGAAGATGGGTCAGGTGCAGCGCCCAGAGCAGGAATTCGGCAAAAATGATGTTCGCCGCAGGACCTGCCAAAGCGACCCAAATCATATCGCGCTTCGGGTGATACAAGTTGGCAAAGTTGACGGGTACTGGCTTCGCCATCCCAATCACAAACTGTCCCGCCGTAGATACAAAGAGCAGCGCGGGAAACAAAACCGTCCAGAAGAGATCGATGTGCCGCAGCGGATTGAGCGTCAAACGTCCCATATCTTTTGCGGTTCGGTCGCCACGAATAAAAGCGACTGCCCCGTGTGACGCTTCGTGCACCGTCATGCTCATCAGAAAAACAAAAATCCCAACGATCCAAGTCATCCACTAGATCCCAAGCGGCCCGCGCTTCCTAACCTGTCAGGGCGCTCTTAATTAAAAAGAAATACGTAATAAACGCGACGTTGTGCATGACATGAAGCGATATGCACGGAACCAGGTTATCCCGTTTTTGATAAAGGTAAGCGAGCACGAGACCCAAAAAGAAAATAGGAATAAACGCGAACAAATTCTCATGCACCGCAGCGAATAAACCAGCCGTAACCACCATAGACCACGGGATGCCCCAGTATCGCCGCAGAGCGGGATAGAGAAAACCTCGAAAAAAGATCTCTTCCACCACAGGCCCAATGAAACAAGCAAGCAGCATGGAAGCTGCGATCAGCCACGGCGATAAAGGTCCTTCTTTTAAAAAAACGCCGACCAGTGGATGGGGCGGCGGTTCGTACCTCAACCACGATGCTGCCAGGATCATAAGGATCAACATAACAAAAAAAATCGGGAGAATAACAAAATAGGTTCGAGCGCCCAGCCAAATTTCACGGAGCGAAATATTCAAGACGTCAAAACCCAGTAAATCACGGAGTGCTGAACCATGTTTTCTAATGACTCCAACCATTAAGAACACAGCAATCACGTCCAATACGAACGCTTGAGCCAGAATTAAAATAGAACCTGGCACAGCAGCTAAATACAGAAATTTGACGATCACGAATCCGATATTGACGACGGTGCCGCAGAGAATGAAAAGAATCACCACCTTGACCACTTCTGAAATCCCCCATCCAATGTTCAAGAATTTCGCCGAAGGGGGAATCACTTCCTTTTTTAGATACCACTGATAGAGATCCTTCGAACTCAGCCAAATTCCTAAACCAATGGCCGCCATCAAAAGGTAATTGGAAATCTTGAACGTCCACGAAACCTTTGCTCGCTCAGACCATCGCGCCTGGAACTCGTGCGGCGCTTGCGGCGTTTCCTTCCATACGGCTTCCTTCATTTGGAGCCCGCGTTCGGCGCGGGAAAGCTGATCCGGCGCCATTCGACTTGCGACCAGAATCACCGCGTAAAACGTCACGAGAGCGACGAGCAGGTAAAAATAGAGCCTTTCGGCACGAAACAATTCCTTAATTTCAGCGATGATCGTTTTCATACCATATCCGTCTGGAAGCGCCGTCCAAAGAGTGCACCCGCGTTTTGAGAAGTCCGTTCTGCCAATTCGTCAAGTGAAATTCCCCTCACGTCGGCAATCCGTCGGGCTGTTTCGACGAGGTACGCCGGCTCATTGCGCTTTCCCCGGAACGCTTGCGGCGCCAAATACGGCGCATCCGTCTCGAGCAAGAGCCGATCCTCAGGACACGCCGCTAGAGCTTCACGGAGCTCCTCGTTCCTTGGATATGAAACAGGTCCGGCAAATGAAATGTAGAGACCCAATCGAACAAGTTTTTGCATGATTTCCATCGTTGCCGAAAAGCAGTGACTCACCGCTCGAATAGGCGGTTTCATATGAGCTTCTAAGAGTTCAACGGCCTCCTCGTACGAATCGCGAAGATGTAAGACAAGCGGCAAGTCCGTTCGCGTTGCCAATTCCATAAACCGTATGAACACCTGTCTCTGAACCTCTTTGGGCGAAAGATTCCGATAAAAGTCGAGTCCAACTTCGCCAATCGCAACCACTTTGTCATGTTGGGCAAGCTTGGCGATTTCGTTCCATGTTCGGGACGTTGCTTCTTTTGCATCATGGGGATGAATGCCAACCGTTGCAAAAACAAAATCGTACTGCTCCGCAACCTCCACTGCTCTCCTGGAAGATTCCAAATCCGTTCCTACATTAATCAAACAGCGAACGCCGGCGTCCCGCGCCCTTTGGACGACCTGCTCGATTTCAGATCGAAACTCCGGAAAATGAAGATGAACATGCGTATCGACAAACGCCATTACTCAACTTTCGGAAACAAAGGTACGCCCTTCTCTACGCGCACGCCGGCTTTTAAGGATCCCCACTGCATGTCTTGGATGCTGGGTCGTCCGTTGATTCCCAATGAACTCAGTATCTTCTCGGCAGTAGAGGGCAGAAAAGAGGTGAGGACCAAGCCCAAAAGCCGAACCGTCTCGAGTAAACCGACTAAGAAGTTGCCCAGTTCTTCTTTCTTATTTTCTTTGGCGAGGACCCAAGGCTTATTCTGCTCGACAAAACGATTCGCTTCGCGCACGACTTCCCAAATTGCGTCGAGTGCTGCATAAGGCTGGAAACCGAGCATCGCGTTTTTGACCAGATCGGTCATGCTCGCTAGTTTCCCGCGCAGAGGAGTAGCGGAGCTTGTCGCGTCAGGAATCCTTCCACTAAAGTACCGCTCGAGCATCGAGGTCGCCCGCAGCACGAGGTTCCCCAAGTCGTCCGCCAAGTCACTGTTCAAGCGCTCGACCAGTAAATCCTCTGAATAGGAACCATCGAGTCCCAGCCTCGCTTCGTGCAACAGATAGTAACGGAATGCATCTGCCCCGTAACGCTTCACGATCTCAAACGGGTCCACAACATTGCCTCTCGACTTAGACACTTTCGAACCCTCAATTGTCCACCATCCGTGCGCCAAAACGGTCCGCGGCATCTCGACGTCAATCGCCTTCAGCATAATCGGCCAATAAATCGCGTGCTGGCGTAAAATGTCTTTACCCACGACGTGCAGATCAGCCGGCCAAAATCGAGAAAATTGTTTCATGTCTTTCGAGTAAGCGACACCGCTCACATAATTCACCAACGCATCAAACCAAACATAAACCACGTGTTCAGGCGACGAAGGATACGCAATCCCCCACGTCAGACGTGCGCGAGGGCGAGTAATGCAAAGATCTTCAAGCGGCCGTTCGAGGAACGATAAGATTTCATTCCTGCGTGTTTCCGGCCAGACAAACCTAGGCGAGTCGCGGAGGTAACCCACGAGCCATGACTGATACTTGGAAAGTCTGAAAAAATAATTGTCCTCTGCGAGCTGCTGGACGTCGCGGTGACAGTCGGGACACTTGCCTTCCGCAAGCTGCGTTTCGGTCCAAAAAGATTCGCACGGCGTGCAATACCAACCTTTGTATTTTCCCCGATAAATATCACCTTTCGCTTCCAATGTTTTAAAAATATTTTGAAGGATTTGGTGATGGTTGTCATCGGTCGTCCGGATGAAGTAGTCATACTGGATTCCAAGGAGGTTCCAAAGGCTCTGAAAAAGCGGAACCATTTCATCGACATAGACCTTTGCATCTTTGCCTTGGTCCTTTGCTGCCCGGTCAATTTTAGTGCCGTGTTCGTCGGTGCCCGTCATGAACCGCACCTCTTCACCCAAAAACCGGTGAAACCGTGCAAACGTATCACATACAATATTCGTATACGCGTGGCCAATATGCGGCTTCGCATTCACATAATAAAGCGGGGTCGTGATGTAAAACGGCTTACTCATCCCCCACCATCTGGTTTCTTGAGAATAAATGGTGGGGGATCATTCCCCACCACTTTACCCCACAAGATTTGAGTCTGCGTGAGCGCAAGTTTTTGATTTCCGTAATCTCGAAGTGCCTTTCGAATCTCCTCGATTCGTTCGAACAGCTCCAAGACGGAATCAAACGGATAACGCTCAGCGTACGACTCGATGAGCCGGATCCGGTCCGCATGGACCAGAAATTCACTCTCGCCCGAAACCTCAAAAACGAGAACATCCCGCAGCCACTCAAGCAAAAACGCGAGGACGACCGAAATGTGACCGCGGGAGGACTCGCCAAATTGGTCCAGAAAGGCGATTGGGTTTTTGACGAGCGAATCGAGCCACTGATTCTTAGTGTGAAACCATCCTTCCTGAAGCGCTTCTCGGGCACGGGCGAGCTTTCCCTGAGCCATCCGAGCTAAAAACTCGCTTTCTTTTTCCGCCGCGCCTTCTTCGACGAGGATGTTTCGAATCTCTTCCGTCTTAAAAGGCGGTACTTTAATTTCAAGGGCGCGGGAAACGACTGTGTCAAAAAGGACGTTTGCTTGCGGCACCAAAAGAACGATCGCGTTCCCTCTCGGCGGTTCTTCTAGACTCTTTAAGAGCGCGTTTTGGGCCTCACTCGATAGGCGTTCGGCACCGTTAAAAATGAACACCTTCACTTTTCCTTCAAAGGGCTTTAACGCAAGCAAACTTCGAAATTCCCGCACCTGGGAAATTTTGATTGCGTTCGACTCCTCATCGGTCCCGTACCACATCACATCGGGATGGACACCTGCTTCAATCCTTCGACAGACAGTGCAGCCGCACGGCAGCGCCTCGGGACGCTCAGTTCGCGGACAATTCAGTGCTTGTGCGAACGCGATTGCCAGCTGCTTGTTCTTTTCGGACTCAGGGCCCGTGAACAGATAAGTCGAACTCAATTGTCTCCGTTCGATCTGCCCCGTTAATCGATGCAAGAGGTACTGGTCAACGAGTCCTGCTGAAGACACGATCTAAGACCGCCCGAATTTGTTTTCGAACCTCTGACTTCGAACACCCGCTTGGAATGACAACAAAACGCTTCCGGTTTTTCCTGGCAATCGCGTAATAACCTCGTCTCAAGCGCTCGTGAAACCCGACCGATTTCCTTTCCATCCGGTCTTTCCGACCGCTCCGCCGCAGTCCCTTCCTCGCTTCAACATCAAGAAAAAAGGTCAAATCCGGAACCAAGGTACCGCGCGCAAACTCCATGAATCGAGGAACACGACCCCGCACTCCTACGAGCGGTAACCCACCGGCGTATCCTTGGTATGCGATCGTAGAATCTTCGAACCGATCGCTAATGACCACCTTTCCACTTCGAAGTGCGGGGCGAATCACTTCACGAACGAGCTGCGCACGCGCTGCCAGATAAAGAAAAAGTTCTGTCTCAACGGCCATGGACAGATGGCGCGGATTGAGCAAGATTTTTCTCACCTGCTCACCAATTTTCGTTGTGCCCGGCTCACGAACAACGAGCGCTTTTCGCCCTTCGCCTCGAACATAAGAAGCCGCAAAACGGATCTGCGAACTTTTTCCGCTTCCTTCTCCCCCTTCAAAAGTAATCAAGTAACCCCCACGCTTCATCGCGAAGGATACGTTCGTCTCATGGTTGATCCCAAGCTCTTCTCTTTCTTTTCACCGTCGAAGCCTCACCCGGTTTTCCGTCTTTCACGAGTACACCTGCATCTTGAATCTGATCACGCAACCGGTCTGACACTTCCTGCAAGCTTTTATCCCGCATAAAGTTAGCGTCGTTACGAATTTTCCAGCGTTCAATGACTAGGTTCACGATTTGAGATGGGATCGAATCATAGGCAGCGATGTCAAATCCAAACAATTGATCCACAAACTTAAAAAAATCAACCGACGGCTGTACGTTTCTCGGTTCGGTCAAATTCTCCGAAATGGCGCGATTAATGACCCTCACCCCTTCAAACACATTCGCCAAAGCTTTGGAAACATTCAGATCGTCTTCAAAAGCTGATTCCACAGCGCGACGGACGTGATTCAGTTTTGATTTCAAATCCAAATTTGGATTAAGTAAGGGCGACCCCAGCATGACCCGCAAATTGGTATTCAGCGAAACACATTGCGCGTAACAATCATCCAGGCGGCGAATCACCTCGGCTGCTTCCTTGAGACCCTCCAGCGTAAAATTAAGCTGCGCTCGGTAATGCACCGACAAAAGGGCATATCGAATCGCCATTGGGTCATATCCTTTTCCAACCAGATCGCGCAGCGTGTAATAATTCTCTTTCGTTTTCGACATTTTTTCACCATTGACGAGCAGATGTTTACAGTGGAGCCAATATCGGACAAAGGGTTTGCCCGTCGCTGCTTCTGATTGAGCAATTTCATTTTCATGATGGGGGAAAATCAGATCTTCACCCCCCGCGTGGATGTCAAACGTTTCGCCAAGATATTCCATGCTCATGGCCGAACATTCCACGTGCCAGCCCGGGCGGCCTTCTCCCCAGGGTGAATTCCACGCCCGTTCGCCTCCTTTTGCTTTTTTCCAAAGCGCAAAATCCGAACCTTCTTCCTTGTCATATTCGTCTACGTCCACACGGGCTCCGGAAATATTTTTTTCAAGCTTTTTCTTGGACAGCTTCCCATAGGTTGGGAAAGCGCTTACTCGGTAATAAACCGAGCCGTCGTTGACATAGGCGATCCCTTTTTGAATCAGCTCTTCAACAAGCGCAACCATCTTGGGAATCCATCGAGTCGCTCGCGGCAGCTCGGCTGCCCGCAAGATGTTAAGGGTCGTTAAATCTTCCAAAAACGCTTGGACGTAGCCGCCGGTAAAGTCGTCTAATGCTTTCCCCTCGCGACGAGCTCCGGCAATGGTTTTATCATCCACATCCGTGATGTTCATCACGTGCTTCACGCTGAAACCTTTAAATTCAAGAAAGCGCCGCAATAAGTCCTCAAAGATAAAGGCCCTGAAATTTCCGATGTGGGCATAGTCGTAAACCGTTGGCCCGCACGTGTACATCCGCACCTCATGGTTGTGAAGCGGGCGGAATTCTTCGAGTTTCCCGGAAAGCGTATTAAAAAACCGAATCATACAATGAAGGGTATCTTTTCCCTAAAAAGTAAAAAGAAGACTGTCCCTTTCATGCAGCCAATTTTCGGTACGTACCGAAAATTGTGTTATTTCGGCACACATCCAAAACATCGTAAAGGTAAGTCATATCATAACTTGAGTTCTATAATCTCCCCTTTTCAGGGATGCTCAACGTCATCTCCTCTGCCCGCCTGCCGGAAGTGGGTCCGTCCTCCGGCGGAGAGGGGGAGAGGACAACCTGTCCCCTTTTTAGGGGACTGACCCCTTCATTAAGCGAAGAATCATGTCTAATCTTTTCACGATCCTCGTCGTGTCTAACAAAACGAAAACCTGCTTGAGTTCCATCCCGCAGGTCTCACCGGTGAGCGCCGCGCGGATGGGAAAATAGAGCTTCTTGCCCTTTTCGGAAACTTCTTTTTTCAATTCACGAAACAATTCCTCAAATAAGGTTTCTCCGGATGAGTTCAAACGCTTCAACACAGAGTGCGCTGACGCGAGGACATTCCTACCGCTTACCAAAACGTCGTGCACTTCGCCTCTCGAACCAAAGATCTCCTCAAGTTTTTTTTCATAGATCTGCTCAGAACACAGAAACGAAAAAAGCTGGGGAAGCTCGTCAAACCGGTGAATGTCCTTCTGAAGCCGCAGAAGTACTTCTAACGCTGCATCTTTGTCCTCAACGGATACCCCCTTCCGCTGGAGAAAGTCAAATGCGCGCGTGAGATAATCCTCTTCCGGTAAACGCTTCAGGTGCTCGCTATTGATCCACATGAGCTTCTGCTCCGCAAAAATGGCTGGGTGGCGGGTCGCATTTCTCAGGTCGAAGACCTCCTCCAGCTCCCGGCTGCCAAAGACTTCTCGATTGTCTTTAGGAGACCAGCCGAGAAGCGCAAGATAGTTTCGAATCGCCTCAGGAAGATAACCCTGCTCATGAACAAAATCGCTCACAGACAAAGCGCCGTAACGCTTGGACAAAGGTTCGCCGCCTGGCCCATGGATTAAGGAAAGGTGCGCAAAGACGGGCGCGCGAAAACCAAGTGCTTGAAATAAAAGAACATGCCGCGGTGAATTGGACAGGTGGTCTTCCCCGCGAATGACATGCGTAATTCCCATCAAGCCGTCATCGACACACACAGAGAGATGAAAAGTGGGAAGGAGCCGGTCCTTTCCCTGAGGATCCGGACGCATGATCACGAAATCTCCCATTTCTCCTGGATCAAAGGAAACCTCGCCACGAATCACGTCCTGAATCAAAATCGGTTCCTTTACCTCGACTTTAAACCGAACCGTCGGTCGAATGCCTTGTGCCGTCCGTTGCCGGCGCTCTTGGTCGGAAAGTATCCGGCAACGATTGTCGTAGCGCGGCGGCCGCTTCATGGTACGTGCTTCCCGGCGCCTGGCTTCGAGTTCCTCCCGCGTGCAATAACAGAAATAAACCCGCTCCTGTTTTTCGAGCCGCTCGAACGCTTCTTGGTAGAGTTCAAGCCGCTGCGACTGGTAATAAGGGCCTTCGTCTGATCGGATTTCCAGCAACTGGAGGTCTCGGATGATTGCGTCGCTGTACTTCGGGTCGGAGCGCTCCGTATCGGTATCTTCGATTCGCAAAATGAACGTTCCCTGCTCGTGACGGGCAAACAAATAATTAAAGAGGGCTGTCCTCACGTTGCCAATGTGAAGAAGTCCTGTTGGCGATGGCGCAAAGCGAACGCGAACCGTATTCATCCCCCACCACTCGTACGCAAGAAACCAGGTGGTGGGGGATCACCCCCACTTCTTTTCTTGGAAGTGAGCCAGCGTACCGAAATGAAACAAATGACATTAACCATGCCGTCAATCAAAAAAACTAGAAAGTGGCGGGGGATCATGAATCGACGGGACTGAGAACGACTAAGGCATGGCACCAGACGGCGGTGTCAAATCTTTCAGGACCTGATCCTTCCGCCGTTTTTGCTTTCACACCCACACGATCGAGCGGGATGGAAAGCAATTTGGAAAGTCGTGTCTGAATCTTTTTCTTTGCAGGTCCCAATTTGGGACGATCTAAAAAAATGGTAGCATCCACCTGAAACGGTTGAAACTTTCGTCTCGAAGCCAGTTCAACCGCCTTCTTCAGGAAGCGATCGCTTCTCACATTCTTCCACCTCGGACTCGTATCGGGAAAAAAGTCACCAATGTCGCCGGCACCGATCGCGCCCAGGATTCCATCCGTCACCGCATGAAGCAGCGGGTCCCCATCCGAATGCCCCAAAGGCCCGACCGTAGAATTAATTTGTACGCCACCCAGGTAAAAAGGGCGGTTGAGAACCAGTCGATGCCGGTCAAACCCAAGCCCGAATCGGAAAGCCGGCCGGGGGGAACCTGTCTCTTCGAGAATACTCCGAATCATGACCAAATCTTGGTACGTTGTCACTTTCAAATTGGAATTCGAATGTGTCAAGGTCTTGAGACGTCCTCCAGCCGCCTCAACCAACGAAGCGTCGTCTGTCGCATGAAATGCTCGTCGCCCCAAGAGCTGATAGGCCCTGAGTAAAACTTTCTTTGGAAACAGCTGCGGCGTTTGCGCTTCAAACAAGTGAGTCCGGTCAAGCGTACGCGCGATTTCTCCCTTGTTCGGACGAATCACTTTGATGGTCGGTACCACGCGGCGGCCCAGCACGATGCCGTCGTAACCATCAAGACACCGTATTAACTCAGTGACCCACGCTTTCTCAACGAGCGGACGAACGGCGTCGTGCACACATACGTGTGTGCTCGCCCCTGAGACGCGCGTGAGACACTTGAAAACAGACTCGGCCCGCGTCGCTCCGCCCTCTACGATGATGAGGGGTTTCCGGAACCGTTTCAAAGACAGAATTTCATGCTCAAAACGCTTTTTGTCCCCACGGTTCAGTGCAACGAGCAGCTCACGCACCGAAGGAACGGTGTCGAACACACCTAAAACGTGTGCGATTAATGGCACACGGGCTAGAGTCGCGTAGATCTTGGATCCGCCGTCCTGGACCTGCCCAGTCCGAAACCGACGACTTGACCCCGCCGCAGGGACAATAACGCTAATGAACTGCTGATTCATCGCTTGGTTTTGCAAAAATCATTCTCCCAGCTTGCGTTTGGAGAACACTCGTAATCGTGACTGCAACCGTCTGCCCAATCCGACGGCGCCCGTTGTCGACCACCACCATCGTTCCATCATCTAGATAGCCGACTCCTTGCTCATGTTCTTTACCTTCTTTCAAAATTCGGACCTGCATCATCTCACCGGGAATGACGATCGGCTTGACGGCATTTGCCAGTTCGTTGATATTGAGCACTTTGACACCCTGGAGCTCAGCGACTTTATTCAGATTGTAGTCATTCGTTAAAAGTTTTCCCCCCAGCTCTTGCGCTAGCCGAACCAGTTTCGCATCAACTGTGGTCACATCTGTATACTCTGCTTCATGAACCCTGATTTCGACCGCTGGGCTTTTTTTCATCCGATTCAAAATATCGAGTCCCCGCCGGCCCCGATTCCGCTTCAGCGGGTCGGAGGAGTCCGCGATCAGCTGGAGCTCCTTTAAAACAAAACGCGGCAGAAAAAGTTTCCCGCCGAGAAATTGGGTTTCGGCAATATCCGCGACGCGTCCATCGATGATGACGCTCGTGTCGAGCAGGACGATATCTTCCTTGGCGCCTTTTGCCGACAATTTGACGAAAGGAATCATGACACTAAATTCATCCTGCCCGCGCAAAATCGTAATCGCGCCCAAGTAGGCAAACAGGAGCGACGTTACGATGCCAATCTGTTGGATGTCCGTTTCCGGCAGGACGTAGCCTAAGACGCCCATGAGTAAATAATTAAACCAAAGCCCTAGGGAAGCTCCCAGCAGGATGGAAAGAATGTTCCGGACACTCAGACGCTTGAAGTACAAATCAACGAGGACAACTCCGAGACCTCCGAAGAAGCCAAACAACGCGCCCAGCCAACGGTACTGAACGGTCAGATCGCTCGCAAAGTGCCGCGTAGCCAGGAGATGGCCGATCACGGTCAGCGTAAGGACAATCACAATTCGAAGAAACAGAATCATAGGAATCCACCCTGCCTTTCTGTATGTGGTGAAAAAAATGGAACATGATGATGAACTGTTACTTCTTCTTAAACAAACGCCACGGATGGGTTTTAATTTCTCGCACAAACTCCCGTAGGTCATTGTAAATCTCTTCTTCTGTTACTAATTTGCCAAGCGTACCCTCCCCACGATTTAATCGATCCAAAAGTTGGACCATTTGGTCCGCTACCTGATTCAGATTGACGACCATAGCACGGAATTCCTCTTCCTCGCCTACCACAATTTCATTCATTGATTTGAGGAGCGCACTCATATTCTGCATTGATTCGCGAAGCATGGTCCGTGTTTCAGGGTCGTCAAATGCGCTGCTTACATCGGTGAGCACTTTATTCATCCGCTCGAGGATCACCGTCCCGTGTCGGAACAAGTCTTCCATCGACTGGGGCGAGACTCCGTTCGCAATGAGGTCCCCGTTCTTAAGAATCCGCCCCTCACCCGGAGCAGGCGTAACGGCCACATGCGGCTCACTCATAATATGATTCCCACGAATGCTCACCTCATAATGCTCTTTGATTACGACGCCTCGTTTCACGAAAAACTGAACCTCAACCCTGGGTTTAGACTCCTTGTTCTCGGCATCTAGAATCCTTATTCCGGACACCTCCCCCACGCGGAAACCGGCAAACCGGACCGGAGCGCCTTGATTAAGGATACCGACATAATCAAACTGTGCCTTCAAGTGGTACCCCGGCCGGAAAAAATAAACACCGCTCACAAAAAAGACGATCATAGACAGGATGATAAAACCGACAACGACAAACAGCCCAACCGCTACCTCAAATCGTAATTTCACCCTAACACCTCCAGTTTAGCGCCACCGTGTCACGCTTGAGGCGATCGATGCGCGTTCGATCGTCGTCCCATTAAGACGGATGATGTTCCTCTCCGTTTTCAATAATATTGTGCTGCAGGTATTCCTCGCTCGTAATCGGACCCTGCGCGGATCCGGTAATAAACTGCTGCACGAGGGGATCCTTTGAATTTCGGATTTCATCGGGTGTCCCTACGCCCACAATCCGGCCATTGTACAACATCGCGATCCGTGTGCCGACCTTGTACGCACTTTTCATATCATGAGTGACGACAATAGAGGTAATCCGGAGCCGCTCGCGGAGCCGGATAATCAAATCGTTAATGGCATCCGCCATAATGGGATCTACCCCTGTCGTCGGTTCATCATAAAGAACAATTTTAGGTTCTGTACAAATCGCGCGAGCCAAACCCACTCTCTTTTTCATGCCGCCCGACAATTCTGCCGGCATCAACTCTTCAATCCCACTCAGACCGACCATCCGCAGCTTTTCTTTGACTCGTTGATCAATCCAAATTCTCGGAAGTGTCGTATGTTCGTAAAGTGAAAAACCAACATTTTCACGGACGGTCATGGAATCAAACAGAGCCGCGCCTTGAAAAAGCATGCCAATCTGCATTCGGAAATGGTTAATCTCCGCGTCACTGATCTCGAATACATTTCTTCCATCGACCAAGATCTTGCCGGAATCCGCTTTCATAATCCCGATAATATGCTTCAGGAGAACGCTCTTTCCGCATCCTGAGCGCCCGATAATCACGATGGTTTCTCCGGTCTCGATTTTTAGGTCGAGACCACGCAACACCCGATTGCCATTGAAGGATTTGTATAAATCAATGATCTCAATCATCTTAGAACGCGAAATAAAAGAGCGCCGTAAAGAAGGTATCAAACACAATAATGGAAATAAATGAAACCACGACCGCCATTGTGGTCGCCTGCCCGACCCCCTCGGCACCCCCTTTCGTTTGGAAACCGTAATAACAACTTACGATCGACACGAGAATGCCAAAGACAAACGCTTTCACAAGTCCGGTGCAGATATCCTTTAACAGAAGCGCCGTCACGGTCCGGTGGATATACTGATGGGAGCTGATCCCGAGTTTAAAGACACCCACGACATAACCGCCAAACATCCCGATCAAATCCGCATAGAGCGTAAGAATCACCATCATGGTCATGCCCGCCAGGAAGCGCGGCACCACAAGGTAGTGAACCGGATTGACCGCGAGGGATTGTAAGGCATCGATTTGTTCCGTGACTTTCATCGTTCCGAGCTCAGCTGCCATAGAAGCGCCGACGCGCCCAGCCACCATCATCGCCGTGAGGACAGGAGCTAACTCGCGTGTCATAGAAAGCGCGACCAGATCCGAGGTAAATTGTTCCGCCGAAAATAGCCTCAACTGGTACGCTGACTGAAGTGCAAGCACCATCCCGGTGAAAAGAGAGGTAAGCATCACAAGCGGAAGTGAAGCGACGCCAACCTTGTACGCCTGCTCGAACGTCGCACGCCACCGAATCTTGACCGCGAGCGAGGCGGTTAACGTCCGCCAAAAAAGAATCGAGATTTCACCGGAGCCGAGCAAAAAATTAAGTGAGCCCTTGCCCAAATTGCTGATCCACCTTTGGACATCCACGATCTTCCTCAGCTGTGCAAACGCCAACCTAGCCATCGATATCAGTTCAGCTCAACGGTACCGCTCGACCCTCAAAATTTCACCTTAGGACCCACCCTCACGTTATCGTGCTGAGACTGGTTTCCCTCGGCTGCAAGTTCAAGACTCGTTCGCTCACCCAATTGATACTCTGCTCCTACCTTTCCCAAGCTGCGGCCGCTTCCTTGGAGTCCCTCCGCTGACGGCACCAAGGCAGAGGCCTGGACCGTGGTCTCGCTCGCGAGCGCCAAATCCTCAAGCGCTTGACTTAACTCAATTCCATTCCAAATGACCACACGTTCTGTATTGATGATATCCACTCCTTGCAGAAAATTACGGAGCGTGAAATCAAGTCCGCCCTTCAATGCAAACGAGTGCTTCCCCTTCCACACTTTTGAGTCGGAAAGAGGAAGATAAGGAAGCGGACCAGAAAAATGTATTTGCGCACGATCATATTCAAAACTCCCGATCTTTCCCTGTTCAATCGTGAAGGCCCCTTCCAAATCAGGTTCGTCCAAAAACCACCGGACGTACAACGTCCCCTCTAAAGTCCCTTCGAGCGATCTCGGCAAAGAACCGTTCCCGAAGGACTGAACTTCCCCGAGCCGAAGAGGACCCATGCGAATCTCGAGATCTGCTTCTGGTTTTTCGTTGAAGAAAACGTGGCCGCGAAGCTCAGAGACAAAACCCCATCGAGCCAAAATATCATATAAGCCATGAGCTGACAACCGCGCCTTCCCATGAAAGTCGCGAAGTACCTGATGCTCAAAGACGAGATAATCGGTGTCGACATAGAGGTCAAAATTAGGCGTCCCGTGCTGCGGGAACGCTTCGTTCGGTGCAAAGTCAAGCGTCGCAAATGTCACGACGTCGTGACCAAAGAAATCAAAATGGTCGAGTTGAGCGGAAAGCCGCCCCGAAAATCCTTTGAGCACCAACTCCAGTCTGGCACGCTCCTCTTCATGTTCTACCTTGAGCTCGTACTTACCGGCGCCTAGATCCAATAAGCCAGAGGCATGGTAGCTGTCATTGATCCTAACCTCCCGAAGCTCGACGCCGTGAAGCCGAGGCATCAAAGAACCCTGAAACCGATATTCTTGATTGTATAACCGCACGATGCCAAAAATGGATTCTTCATTTAAATCCCCATGGAGCTCAATTTCGACCGGAAATTGTTCTCCTTCCGTTCGAAATGAGAACTTGAACTCTGCGTCCTCGGTAAATACAGCTTTGCTCGTGCCATTCAAAAAACATGGGATCCCGCGAAACAAAAACTCGATGTTGCGAAGCTCAACAACACCGGAAGAAACTTCGATCGTTCCATTCAGACGCTCAACCGGAATACGGCTCTCAAGCGTAAAGGAAACGTCTTTTAAATCAATGGAAAATTGAACGGCTTGCTTCACAATATCGAACTCGCCACGTCCTTCTAAAGCACCCAAAGCTACGCCATCGAGGTGCGTTTGAAACTCGATCTCGAGTGTTTTTCCCTTTTTCGGAATCGCACGGCCCTCAATCCCTGTTAACAGAAGCTCCTCACCCTGCCGAAACCACGGAAGCTCTAGCCGGCCGTCGTTAAATTCAAAGCGCGTCAGAAGGCCGTCCTCTGACCTCAAGAGCCGCATATCCAGGAGCGCCCCCGGCCTTTGGAATGCTTCGAAGATGAAATGCGGCGAATCGAGGAAAATTTTAGTCGGGATTTGAAAATTTCGCTTGAGAAAGCTCGCCAAATCATACCGAACGACAACCCGTTTCACACCAATCAACAAGGGAAACTTAGTCTCCGTCCTGTCAATTTTCAAACCGACAAGCGACAGGTGACGAAACCATCCCACCCGGATTCCTTCCACGCGAACAGGCGTCCCCAAAAATTCCGTGATCCACTGTTCCGTCACAGCTTTCAAGTTGGCGGGAACAAACCGCTCCTTCAAAACCCGCAAGGATTGAAAGAGAAGAAGAGCAAAAAAACCGCAGATGACAACTGCGAAAACGAATTTACGCAGCATAAAAAATTTCTTCCCGGTA
>MHFT01000049.1 GCA_001804315.1 Omnitrophica bacterium RIFCSPLOWO2_12_FULL_50_11 | reverse complement strand
TAAAGCTGATCTTCAAAAAAACTCAACCTCCCGGGGTGGATACCATGTACCCATGCAGTACACCCGCTCGCTAATAAGCTCTTGCCTGATTGGGCTCATATTCATTATAATACGCCCCGTTACATCGTCCATTTATGGAAAAAATCAGAATTGCAATTGCAGGCGTTGGTAACTGTGCAAGCTCTTTAATTCAGGGGATTGCTTACTACGGCAATAAGTCCGGCGATCATCCCATTGGCCTTATGCACTGGGAGATTGGCGGGTACAGGCCTTTTGATATCGAAGTCGTCGCGGCCTTCGATATTGACAAAAGGAAAGTCCGAAAAGACCTCTCCCGCTCTATTTTTGAACTCCCAAACTGTACGAAAGTCTTTTGTCCCGACGTACCGTATACAAACGTCTCTGTCCGAATGGGACGCATCCTTGATGGTTTCTCTCCCCACATGAAAAATTTTGAGGAGAAGCTCACTTTTGTGGTGAGCGACGAGCCAGAACCAACAAAGGAAGACGTCGTAGAGGTGCTCAAACGTTCAGGGGCTGAGATGCTTTTAAACTATCTTCCTGTTGGTTCCGAAGAAGCCACTGCCTTTTACGCCGAATGTGCGCTTGAGGCGGGAATTGGATTGATCAACAACATGCCGGTTTTCATTGCGAGTAACCGGAGGTGGGCGGAGCGGTTTAAGGAGAGACATTTACCTATTATTGGAGATGACATTAAATCGCAGCTCGGAGCGACGATCATGCACCGCGTCCTGTGTGATTTATTTAAGAAGCGAGGTGTTAAAGTCGAGCGAACCTACCAATTAAACACCGGAGGCAATACGGATTTCTTGAATATGCGTAATGCCACGCGGCTCGCTTCTAAAAAAGAATCGAAGACGGAAGCTGTACAATCTGCCCTTGCTGAAAAGCTTGCGCCTGAAAACATCCACATCGGGCCAAGCGATTATGTCCCTTGGCAAAAAGATAATAAGGTGTGCTTTTTGAGGCTTGAAGGGAAAATTTTTGGCGATGTCCCAATCCATCTCGACGTTCGTTTATCAGTGGAAGACTCGCCCAATTCAGCCGGTGTGGCCATCGATGCCATCCGGTGCCTAAAACTCGCGCTTGAAAATAGACTCGGGGGCGCAGTCATTGCACCTTCCGCCTACTTTATGAAACACCCTCCTAAACAGATGCCAGATGACGACGCTTATCGACTTACCGAAGCGTTCATTGCTGAAAACAGCAGGGTTCTTTCCGACCAAACGGTGGTTATGCCACTGCTCGCGTCTCTTGCCTCAAAATAAAAAGGACTCGAGCCTGTTCTAGTTTTCCAGTTGTTCAAAACGGACGCGGCCGCTTTATTAAGGTTTCTTGGCGCTGTCGTTAACGATCTCGGTGTGAAGCCGCTCGCATTCGGCAAGTTGTTTTTTGGCGAGCTCAATCAAGTTTCTGGCGCGGTTTTCGGTCGGTTCTCGATTTTTTTCAGCCTCGAGACGCTCGGCAAAGTCCAGCCATTCAGAGCCTGACATGTCTGACCGCGCGTAGATATTCTCAAATTCCCACAAAGCCTGCTCAGAAGTAAAGGGGTCGACCAATTTTGCGTAAAGAGGAACTCGGGAAGCTTGCGCCATCGCTTCATAAGCTTCGATTTGCGCATTGGCAAATTCCTTGTGTGCGAAAAAGGCTTCTGCTTGAGCTAACTTTTCACGTGCTTCGCCCATCACCGGAACCTTTTCCTGAACCGGAACGCCTGCGCACTCACCTTTGATCCCGCTTTGGATGGCAAATTTTTCGTTCTCATGCCCCCAGTCATCGTAAAACTCCGGTTGCTCGGCAAACGAGGGTACGAGGGCGAGCGGTGCCAGCGCTTCTTTGATGCGTTCCTTTCCTAAACGAGCTACACACGCGTTGAAACTCTCGTTTTCCTTTTTCTCCTGAGTGTAAAGTTCGAGCAGCGTTTCAACCACTTTTGGTCCGTTCCGGGCCGGAAATTTCCCTATCCTTTCCCCAAACTTGGTTTCGTCAAGCTCAGATCCCCCGCCTACAAACAGTTCGTGCGCCGGTACCGTCCGTCCGTCTTGTTTAAACGCGGCTCCCTGAAATCCGATATTGGCAATTCCATGCTGCGCACAACCGTTCGGACAACCTGAAACTTTGACACGCAGATTCCGGGACAACTCTTTAAAACGCGCAAGACCATTGTTCAGCTCGTGCGAAACCCGTGCCCCCAACCCTTTTGCCGAAGTAATACCCAATCGGCAGGTATCCGCTCCGGGGCATGTCGTAGTGTCCTCCATTGTCTCCGCACCAGCTTCGGCAAGTCCGGTTTCTCTAAGCGCTTTGTACAATTGAGGAAGCGCTTTCTGGGGCACCCATGGAAGGAACAGATTCTGCTGAATCGAAATCCTGAGTTCACCGCGTGAAAAGGTTTTTGCGATTTCGGCAAGCTTGCGCGCAGGTTCCGTAACAAGGTCGCCAAGCTTGAGGCGGACGTTGACGCCCTTGTAACCAGCAAATTTGTGATGGATCACGTTGTCTCTCAGCCACTCCTGATACACGGGATTTTGAGTCACACCGTCTGGACCTTCCGGCAAAAAATCCGGAAGTGGCGGAGCCGAAGGTGCTTCACGCGCTTCTCCCAAATAATCGTTCACGGACGATGGAAGGCGCACCTGTTTGCGTTCCTCGTCAAGAGCTTCTTTAAACTTTTCCCATCCCAACTTCTTAATGAGAAATTTCATCCGAGCTTGCATGCGGTTCTTGCGCTCGCCGTAACGGTCAAAAAGCCGCAACGTAGCCGCCGCTAAGTTCATCATCTCCTCCTCAGGAAGAAATTCCGTGTAAAGACAGCCGAGGTATGGAACTCCGCCCAGTCCACCGCCGATGTAGGTGCGGAAGCCGCGGCGCAGCTCGCTTCCTTCTTCTTTCACTACCGCTTTGAAACCGAAATCGTGGAAACGCATTCCCGCGTGGTCTTCCGTACACCCTTCAAACGCAATCTTAAACTTACGACCGAGAACCTGGTTAAACTTGTTCCGCACGAGGAATCGGAAAAGGGCTTGGGCGTAAGGCGCCACATCAAAGAGTTCTGTAGAAGAGACTCCAGACCGATAGCACGCTGTAATATTACGCACCGTATTACCGCAAGCTTCACGAGTCGTAATCCCGGCCGACGCGAGATCACGCATCATGTCGGGGCATTCTTCCAGTTTGATGTAGTAAAGTTGGGCATCTTCGCGGGTGGTAAAGTGAATAAAACCGCTCCCGTAGCGATCCGCTACATCCGCAAGCTGCAGCAACTGTTCGGATGTGATCGTCCCGCTCGGAAACTTGATCCGCTGCATTTGGACCCCCTCCTGACGCTGGGCATAGGTGCCCAACTGGAGACGGATTTTCTGCATCTTGACGTCGCCGATTTTACCCGCTCGGTACTTCTTGATCCACTCTTCGTACTCTTCGAGCTCTTTCCGGACGACGTCAGGCAACATGATTCGATTTTGGAGACGATGCGGTTCGCCAGACATGTAATGGTTACCTCGAGAAACAGGGGGATATGCCATACAACAGCTGTTATTTTGCTCAAGTCGACCGCTTTTAACCCAAAGCGTTATCCCCTCTCCCTTTTTTAAAGGGAGAGGGAAAGGGTGAGGGTTAAAAAACAAGGGATCGATCCAACCCCCTCATCCTTTCCTTCTCCCCCTTAAAAGGGGGAGAAGGGATCATGCGGTGGTTCAAAAAAGGTCAGGTTGCATATTTTATCGCAGAGGGCTAGATTTCGCTATTACTTTGTGGAAAGGTGGTGCAGGAGTCGATGATGCAACTCAATTAAAATCAATAACTTAGAAAAATCAGAATACTATTACGCGTAGGTGAGAAATCTGCGCCTTGCGAACCGCTTATTCAGCGCTGCTCTTTCGTCTGCTCGGAGCTCTTTCTGAATCACTTTGCTGATGCTCTTACGCTCAAGCCGAATATAATGTCGCACCAGATAAACCAGATACGTTCCAGTCCCGATCACTTGGTCGACTGCCTCCGCATAATCGTGGTTTGTCCGCGTTCGGGCGAGCTTGCCCAGAAAAGTGTGGAGCGCGCGAAGGTTTCTTCTGAAATCTTCCCCACCAGAGCGAAGAAGGCGAAGGACAGGCGCAACCTTCGGGACATGAACCTCGAGGAATGGAAAGAGAAGGCGCTCCTCAGACCTCATACGGCCCGATAATTTCTGATGGAAGAACCTAAGCAGTGTACGAACTTCTTTGAGGTTTCTCCCAAAGAGAAACTTTCCTTCGTACCGGAGCTTCGTTAAGAGTTCATAAAGCCGATCCGTCTTTTCAAGTGCTTCGGTATGTGTCTCGTCCAGCAGCGTCATGACACCATTTGAGGTCATCTTGGTTCTCGGAATCTTAAGCGTCATTGATACATCCGAAACGATACGTCATCCTGGTTAAACGAGGGTGCTGGAACCAATCCATTTTCAGACACAGCGCCGTCCAGCACGCCATCGCCACTGCACCAAACGATTTGAGCTTATGTTCAAAGGACCCGATTTGCATATTTCCAACGATTTGCTGATAAAGCCGGTGGGCATACTCCCGCGCTTGCCTTGTCGGGCCCATCAGTTTGGCGGGAAGAAAAACAGGAAGTGCGTTGATAATATCCTGTTTGTAAGTCTCGGCGCGTTTCTTTAAGATTGCACTCTTGTCGTGAATCAATTTTTGATAACCCAGAAACCAATTCTCTACCGCTCTGACAATCGAAGGGCCCAACACTTTAAAATCCGTTTGAAAGCACTCTTCTTGGAGTGACTCTAATTCACGCGACGAAAGCGAGGGGTGCTTCACCACTCCATAAAACCCCGTACACCGCCGATAATAATGGTCGCGGTCATCCCGATACTGAGGCAGCATTTTTCCCTCCTGTTGAATGCGTGTGTAAAAAGGGGTGCCAGGCGTAGGCCCATAGATCAAAAATTGCGTAAACGTGGGCACAAGTTCCAAGAGCCCATTTAACTCTTCGCGTATGATCTGGGGCGTTTGATAATCAAATCCGATCACCATAGAAGCAAGGATATTAATTCCATAGTCCCGGAATTCTTTGAAAAGCGCTCGAGGTTCCCGTCCCTTTTGTTTGGCATAACCTGAGCGCGTGCCTTCATAACCGATCCAAACCCCTGAAATTCCCATTTCCAAAAGCTCTCGAATATCGTACTGAGAAAGGGCTCTAATACTGGAGAAAACAAACAAAGAAGGCGGCGCTTGATCAGAAGAACGGACAAGCTCGAGTAACCTTCGTGCCCGTTTCTGGTTCAGAAGAAAGTCTTCATCGAGGACCGTAAACTTGATATCTGGATCCTTTTCGCGATACCGCTGAATGAGCGCAAAGATATCGTCTCCTTCCGGTAAAAGTTTGATGTGTTTTCTCTTGAAAAAATGCGAGGTGCAGCAGAAATCGCAGCCGTTCGGGCAGCCAAGCCCGCCGAAAATCATCCCATTATTGCCGATCGGAACAGAAAATACCTTCAGACCATTCGTCACGAGCGGATGGCCGTAAGGCATGGGTTTTACAGGCTCACCCAAAACTCTTCTGATAAAGGCAACCCCTTCCTCTCTGCAGATGAAATCCCCATAGGGGCGGATCTCTTCATCGCTCATCACCGTGCCATAGCCCCCTATAATGATCTTGGAATTAGGAGAATGCTTGCGGATCAGTGCGACCATCCGCTTCACTCGGTGGAACGTGCTCAAAACAAAAGAAAGGCCGACATAGTCATATCCGTTGCGAAGTTCGCGAACCAACTCTTTCTCCGAAGGATACTGAAGGACGACCGCAGGTGTATCCAAATTGTGGGCAATGTAGTCCAGCGAGAAATAATTAATGACAGACCGCGGACTGAAGAGCCCCTGCGCGCGAGTGACCTGCCCGTGCAGCAGTTCATATCCCACAGAAGTTGCATCACCATATTGCGGGCCCATCGGACGACACACGGAGGTCAACAGTATCTTTTTCATAAGAAATCTACTCCACAACGTATGCCCAAGAGGCAGCTCATTCTTTGACCCCAGCCTTACTGATACCAAGCGCTCTTGGCTCATAGAGACAATTCGGCTCCGCGGCGAGAAAATCGCCGTGCGCCTCATAAGCCCTCGCCCGGCAACCGGAACAAATTCTTCGAAACTCACAGAAGCCGCATTTCCCCTGAAGGAAATCCGTATCACGAAGCGAACAGAACACCTCTGACGTTTCCCAGATCTCTCTCAAGCTCCGTTCTCGAATATTCCCGCAGTGCATGGGAAGATAACCACAGGGAAACACCTCCCCTTTATGCGAAACGAAACAAACGCCGGATCCGGCAAGACAGCCTTTGGTCATCTGATTCAATGTTGAGCCATTTCGCCTTTTCAAAAGAGGACTCCGATTTTGGGCGAGGATCCTAAAATAATGAGGAGCACAAATCGGCCGGATGTGGATTTTTTCTCCGAGAGCCAGTTCATGGATTTTAAGAAGCGCTCGCTCGTATTCTTCAGGCGTCAGCTGGTATTCTTCTTTGATTTCGAGGCCGCACCCTACGGGAACAAGGAGAAAGTAATAAAGGCTGTCTGCACCAAGTTCGAGACTCAGGCGGTAAATCGCTTCAAGCTCATGCACATTATGTTTTGTCAGCGTCGTATTGACTTGCATCGACATCCCAAGGGATCGAAGGTGTAAGAAACCGTGCATCGCTTTTTCAAAGCTTCCAGGCATTTGCCTG
The DNA here is from genome assembly GCA_001804315.1 of Omnitrophica bacterium RIFCSPLOWO2_12_FULL_50_11. Lineage (GTDB taxonomy): Bacteria > Omnitrophota > Omnitrophia > Omnitrophales > Danuiimicrobiaceae > 2-12-FULL-50-11-A. The sequence goes on along the minus strand of MHFT01000049.1, from coordinate 3,790 downwards.
AAACGGTCATGGGTGGCCGGCGTACAGCCGTCGAAACTAATGGAAACACGTCGGATCCCCGAGCGTGCGATCTCTCTTGCGCGCGAGGAATCAATCAAAGTTCCGTTCGTGGCCAGCGCGACTGGAATCCCCAACTTTACGGCAGAACACGCGAGATCGACAATATCCGACCGAACCAAAGGCTCGCCGCCGCTTAAGATCAGCACAGGAGGCGGACTAAAAGCACTCGCAAGACTTTCGATAAAAGAGAATGCTTCTCGGGTTGAAAGATCACTCTCAGAAAGCAATTGACCGATTTCAAGCCGCCGGCAGTGAATACATTCCAAGTTGCACGCAACTGTAGTTTCCCAAAACACGAATTGGAGTTCCGGAACGCGGATTTCATTCATGGCGGAGGAAAAAAGTCTTAAACAAATGACCGAGTGCTTCATGTACCGAACGTGAGATGAAGAGGGCTGGAAGCCTTTCATTGCAAAGCTCATCATCGTTACAACCACTGCGCCGAAACTCCTGAAGCACAAAACATTCCGCACCCAAACTCGAAAGTTCCCGGCCCATTTGAAGTAAATCCTCCTCCGATAGAAGTAGCGGGTGAACGGTTGTACGAAATTCGTAGTCGACGCCGCTCTTGACAATCATAGAGACGCTTTTGCACGCTGATTCGCCGCTCCTTTCCACTTGGGTAATTCGTTCGTAATGGTCAAACGGTGCCTTAAGGTCCATTCCAACCCAATCGCACAATGGAAGAACCTCCTCGAGCCGCTCTGGAAACATGCCGCTCGTATGCAGTCCAACTTCGTAACCCATTTCTTTTACACGCTGCATCCAGCTTGCTAATTGTGGATGCAGCGTGGGCTCGCCTCCAGAAAAGACGATCCCGTCCAGAAAACCCTGTCGCAACGAAAGAAATTTTTGGATTTCGTCACTATCAAAATCAAATTTGCCTTCTTGAAGGGGCCAAAGGTGGGAGTTAAAGCAATACCGACACCGCCAAGGGCAACCCTGCGCGTAAAAGACTGCCGCAAGGCGATTCGGGAAGTCGATGGTGGTAAACGGAGTGACACCGCTAATCGGGTGAACGAGCGAGTCGCTCGAGAGAGTCTTATTGCTTTTGGCACTCCTTGGGTTCAACAAAGTATGTGCGTTCATAAAATTCGCCTTTCTTTCCAGGGTTATACTGTGAGACCGGCCGGTGATAACCCATCACACGCGTCCAAACTTCGCACCGTTGGCGCTCCTCATCTTTTAAGGGGACCTGTTTTGCTTGACTTGCTCTCATGTTCCACCCTCCCTTTCATCGGCAACGTCATTCTGAGGCAGCGCGCCAGGGATGGCTGAAGAATCCCGATCTGGATCCTTCGGCCACGCTTGGGTTGCGGCCTCAGGATGACGTGTCGGGAAAACTTCTCCCCGACACGTCATACAGTTGAAACACAGACTTCAGCCATTTGCTCTAGCGGACGCTTTGCCTGAATCATCTCCACATCACAGAGCGGACAGAATTCATGTTCTCCCGCAAGATAACCATGTTTCGGACATATGGAAAAAGTTGGAGTGACGGTCACATAAGGAAGACGAAACCGAGTGAGCGCGCGCTGGACGAGCTTCTTGCAAGCAGCTGAACAGGAAATTCGCTCCCCCATGTAAAGATGAAGCACCGTTCCTCCAGTGTACTTTGTCTGCAGCACGTCTTGACGCGTCAAAGCCAGAAACGGGTCATCCGTAAACGCGACTGGCAGTTGAGACGAGTTCGTGTAATAGGGCCTTTCTTTGGTGCCGGCATGAATAATATCCGGAAAACGCTTTTGGTCTTCTTTGGCAAAGCGGTACGTCGTCCCTTCCGCCGGCGTTGCTTCTAAATTGTAAAGATGCCCTGTCTCTTGCTGACACTCTTTGAGGCGCTCTCGAACGTAATCCAACAGTTTCACCGCGAACGCATGGCCGAATTCGGTCGTAATATCGTCACGGTCATTCGTAAAGTTACGAATACACTCGTTCATGCCGTTGACGCCGATCGTTGAAAAATGATTCCTCAAAGTTCCTAAATAGCACTTCGTATAGGGAAAGAGACCGGCATCCATGTGCCGCTGGATCACTTTCCTTTTGACTTCAAGGCTCGACTTCCCGAGCTCGAGCAACTGATCCAAGCGCTGGTAGAAACCTTCTTCATTGGCTTTATACAGATACCCAAGCCGAGCGCAATTGATCGTGACAACGCCGATAGAGCCGGTTTGCTCGGCGGATCCAAAGAGCCCGTTTCCCCGCTTGAGCAGCTCTCTGAGATCAAGTTGTAATCGGCAGCACATGGAACGAATATGATTCGGTTTCATATCCGAATTCACAAAATTCTGAAAATAAGGTAAGCCGTATTTTGCCGTCATTTCAAAGAGGATCTCGCAGTTGGGGTGATCCCAATCAAACTCTTTGGTGATGTTGTACGTCGGAATCGGAAACGTAAAAACACGCCCCCGCGAGTCTCCTCGAACCATGACCTCGATGTACGCCCGATTGATCATGTCCATTTCTTTCCCGAGCTCACCGTACGTAAACGGCATCGTCTCGCCTGCAATCACAGGAAATCCGCCTTTCAAATCCTCAGGGCAAACCCAGTCAAAGGTTACATTCGTGAACGGTGTCTGTGTTCCCCAGCGCGAAGGGACGTTCAGATTGTAAATAAACTCCTGGATGCATTGTTTTGTCTCTTCAAAACTTAAGTCATCCATTCGAACGTAGGGTGCAAGATACGTATCAAATGAAGAAAACGCTTGAGCTCCTGCCCATTCGTTTTGGACCGTGCCTAAAAAATTCACCATCTGACCAACTGCTGAGGAAAGATGTTTGGGCGGACCAGCTTCTACTTTCCCTTGCGGACCGTTAAAGCCTTGCGCTAGCAACATCCGGAGGGACCAGCCCGCGCAGTAACCGGCAAGCATATCGAGGTCATGAATGTGTAAATCGCCGCTCCGGTGTGCTTGGCTTACTTCCGCAGAGTAAACATGCGACAGCCAATAATTGGCGACCACTTTACCGGAGATATTCAAAATCATGCCGCCGAGCGAATAACCTTGATTCGCGTTGGCATTAACGCGCCAGTCAAGTCGGTCTAGATATTCATTTACGGACGAAATCACATCAATAACTGTTTTCTTGTCCCTTCTTAACGCTTTATGTTGCTCACGATAGACAATGAAAGCGCGCGCGGTTTTTAAATAATTCGCACTAATGAGCACCTGCTCCACAATATCTTGGATTTCTTCAATCGCCAAAATTCCGCGCGGATAACGATTGTCAAGAACCTTGATCACTTGAAGGGTCAAGAGATCAGCTTCGTCGTCGCCAAACTCACCTGTCGCTGTCCCTGCTTTAAAAATAGCTGCTTGTATTTTGCCTCCGTCAAACGGCACAATCGATCCGTCACGCTTTGTGATATGAGTCGCTCGTTTTGAGACAAATCGTCCATTCATTTCTTCGGCTCCTTAGACACTGTGGGTGGTGTTTGTTTCTGCATGACATACGATACACGAGCGGCGCAACTCTGCCTGTGACATACGTCACCCTACCCGATTTATCGTGGAGTTCGAATTCCAAAGAGAATAGCGAGAGGGAGGAAGTAGAAGTGTACAGGGCGTATGGCAAGACGCCCCCTACGTCAGCAGCTTTTCTAACCCCTTTTTATCTCGGATTAGAATTTGTTTTGGCTTGATATCAATAAGCTTGGCACGGTTCAGTCGCGAGAGCTGGCGAACCACGGTTTCTCTAGCTGCACCGAGCCGCTGGGCAATTTCTTCGC
>MHFT01000048.1 GCA_001804315.1 Omnitrophica bacterium RIFCSPLOWO2_12_FULL_50_11 | reverse complement strand
CCTGCAGATATGGTCAAAGGCATCTCCTAACTCAAACTTTAGGGCCTGCGGGATAATCCTGATTGCCCGGTCTAATTTTTCCTTATCAATTTTAACGTCTATAAAATCGCTCATTGCTACCACTCAACCAAAAGACGCCACAAGGCATCGTCTTTATTTAAAACCTCGACAATGCGGCATTCTTTTGTGTCGCCTTCAAGGTCAGCTAATATAATCTTGTCGTCTTTTTTATTTATTAAAGATATTCCGGCAGCTTCGTCGTTTAAGACAAAAACCTCTGCTTGATTTTGGAGGGTGCGTAAATCATCCTGTTTGGCAGGAGTTATTTTGCCGCGTCTAACCAGGGCTTTGATAATCCGGCTTAAGCCTCCTGCGGGGATGTAGGTTATTTCTTCGGCAAATTCATTTGTATTGAGGAAGCAATTAAGAGCATCCTCCTTTAGCTGGCTCTTGAAGGTCATACTTATTCCACTCCTATTTCCGGGAGGCCTTTAAGGGCCTCCCGGATTTTTATATCTTGCTTAAAAACTGTCTTTAAGCGTCGACCTTCATGAGATGCGCAAAATACGGATCAATCACGATCTCATCTACATGCTGTCTGACCCGGAAGATATCGCTTCTGGCCGCATCATCGCGGTACTGCTCAACCGTGGCGTTTTCCGGCGAATCCTGGGTCCAGAGAAAAGTCCTGCCCATGCTCGGATCCGACAGCCGCTCGCTGGCTCCGATCACTGCCACCATGGCAAAGTCATCGCTCCAGACATCAGCGCTGACAAAGGCCTTGCCTTCTTTAGCAGCGTTGTAAATTGCCTTGCCGACGATGATATTCTTAACACCCAAGAGATCTGCCAAGGCATTAAGTATCTCTGCCTCGGTAAGCCGGGCCACGTACTTAATGGCATCTTTGACGCCGGTGTTTAAAAGCAGCCGGTCAATATTTGCCTTGCTGCAGATCAAGGACTGAGGATCAATCCCTGAATTTGAGCGCACCCTTTCCCGCGCAGCGCGCACCTGCGCGATGACATCGGTCGAGGCGTTATCCCAGGGTGCAGCTGAGTTATCGGTAAATAACGCAGGGCCGGTAAAGATAGCGGTGTTAAAAGCCTGCGCAGCAATGCGCTTTTCCTGCGCCTGCAGGACCCGGCGTGTTACAATCTGCACAGTGGTAAGTTCCGCATCAAAGTCCGATGCGTACATACTGCGCTCTCCGTCATCCAAAGGACCTTCTAAGCCGAACTCCTCGCAGTTATACTGCTTGTCCTTCGCCTGAAAACCGTCCCGGTTGTAGTTGCCTCTTGGCGCGCGTTTGGTGTCTGCGTCGCGGGTAATACTTTCCCGGGTGATTGCCGGAAAGATTGAAGCTTTTTTCTTAGTCTGGAATATCGGCAAGACCCGCGTGCCGATAAACTCATCCTGCTGCTGGATAAATTCCAAAGTTGCGACTCCCAGCTCTAAGCGCGGAACTGCCCTGGTACCCTGATATTCAACTCCCATCTGATTTCCTCCTGTTTTTTAAAAAGCGGTTAAACTAATAAACCCTCGATGATTTCGCCGTCTGCTGCAGCAGCTTCTAAAACCCTGCCCTGAATAGAACCGTTTACAGTGGCGCTCACCTTACCGTCATTTGCGCCGTAGAAATTGCCTCCTACTGCAATAGCTCCGTTTGCCTCAACCTTATAGGTCCTGCCGGTTGTCTTTAAATCTATTGAGACCATCTCGCCCTGAACAGCCTTGGCTGCAGTAAAACCGATAAAGGCCTCTCCTGCATCTGCGTATTCCACCTGTGTGCCGCTTCCTGCGGATAACTTCACCCTGCGAAATGCCTCAAGGTTTTCCCCTGCGATAAATGCCTTTGAGCCGATATTAAACTGTGACATGATTACCCCCTTTATGGTTATTGTTTCCTTTTTCTGCGGTTACCCTTAATGCCTCAGTGATTGTGCCGCCGAACTGCTTCTGATACTCCTTTGCCCGCTCAAGGTGAGTCTTGCCTTGCGTTTTAGCTGGATCATCACCCGGGCCGGCTGAAGCCGGTGATTTCTTTTTCAAATCCTCCAGGCGCTGGTTCTTTAGCTTTTCTAAAAGCGCGGCGGAAGTATCGCCGTTTTTTACTGCCTCATAAACTAAAGCCTCCATCCCCGGAAAAGCTTTTGAGGTATCAAGAATCGCAATGATGCGCTCTTTCTCCGACTTTAAACTCTCGGCTTTAGCTTCGCTAATTAAACTAGCGACTAAATCCTCTCTCCCGGTCTTTAACAAATCCAGTGTTAAATCCTTTAACTCCATTTTTGTCACCTCCTCCTTGTTTAGCGCATAACGCTCTAAAAAACTGATTACTTTTTCTACTGCATCGGGGTTTGATAAAAATCTATCTAAAAAGACAGTCATCTCAGCTGAAGGCTTGACGTCTTGAGAAAAGAATGCTCCAAACATTCCGTTATTGGCTGCCGGGTCATCCACCACATCCACTGCCCAGAGCTTGGTAATACGCGCCAAAGGCAGTAAATCTTTGCCGTCAGCGCCCTTTTTGCGTGTGCCGTCTTCATTGAGCCGGTATTCCGGCTCTCCGTCAAAAACTATGGATGAGCCGAAGGCAGCGGGATCGCTTCCAGCTAAATCTAGGACATAACCTGCCAGGTCTCCGTTTGGAGTGCTGTAGGCGGTCTTATCAAAATAAAGGTCTGCCCGCACCAAGCCGTCATCCCTTCTAAAGTTTTTTGCCCTGCCTAAGAATGTGCCGACAGCAGAATTGCTCATGTTCGGATGGCCGAAGCGCGATTTTAAACCGATACTTGATTTTGCTCCCAGCTCAACCACTTGGTTTAAAGTAGTCTCGTCAATCTCCAAGCCGTGGCCGCGCGCCTCACCTTTAGTAATCACGCTAAAGCCATAGATGATGCCGGTTTCCTTGTCAATACCGCCTTTACCGTCGCGGATACCCCTGGCTACATCTGCGCGAAAAGTGTTTTTATGTTTTAATGCATCCTGCATACCCCGCTCCTTTTTTTATTTCGGCTGTATATCAATAATCAGCTCTTGAGGTTTAACTAACATGCCCTTAGGCACCACTGTAACCTTAATCGGAAAATCATCTGAAGTCAGAATCAGGCAGCGCTTATTCTTAACAGTTTCTTCCTTATTCCCTGACTCCTGCTTCTTCTTGAATAGTTTTGCCACTTTCGTCTTTCTCCTTATTTGGATCAGTTTTCTTAACCAGCGGTTTATCTTCTAAACCCAGCTCTTTGCGCTTCTTTTCCTCGCGCGCCTTCTGCTCCATGACCTCTTCCCAGTCTTTGCCGAGTGCTGCGCACTCATCAGCCAAAGTGGAAAGATTCCCATCCACCGAACTGCGCGAGGCCTCAACTTCTTTTGTGGGATCCACCCAGCCCCAGCCGGGCGCAATCCAGCGGGCCCGCGTCAAGTCCAGCCGGTTCTCATAAAAGTTTTGTATCGGCAGCTCCCCTAATAAATACGCCTCTTCTAAAAACATCTCATATACCGGCTGGCATAATCTTTTGGCTAACCATTCCTGCCTTGCCCTAAAGAATCTGCGTGCCTCTAAGAGTGCTGCCCGGGCACTGGAATAACTGGACTTGCTAAAATCCTTTGCCACGACTTCATAGGGAAGATTAAGGCCCGCTGATATCGCCCTAAGGATCCTTTCCACAAACGGCTCAAATGTTCCTCCAGGCCGGTTCGGGCTTAACTGCGAAATTTCCTCACCCGGCGCCAAGTATTCAATCATCCCCGGCTCTAAGGCTTCTATTTTTTGATTTGCTGCATTGGTTGAATCTGCCCTGCCAAAAGCAGCGTTAATGGGATCTGTCTTTTTTACAAAAGCAGCAAAGCAGGCAGCCACGCGCGCCGCCACAAGTTCAGCTTCCATATAATCTGCCAAATCTTTAAAGTAAGTTAAGATTGGTGCAAAGAATGGCTCGCCTCGGGTCTGACCCGGGCGTTTCAGCCAGTAAAGGTGCAGGACATTCGGTCTGCCTAATTCATTCTTAGCCGGATAGCGGATGTAGTAACTAGAATCAAGCGCCCTGTAGTTAAAATAAACATCTCCGGGATGAGACTTCCTGATGTAATAAGCAACCGGCTCGCCGCGCTCTCCAATCTCAACACCGCTTCTTATATTTTTGTTTTGCATTAAATCGTAAGGTGTGGCTAATCTGTCTGCCTCGACAATTTCTAGAGCGAGCATGTAAGGCTTGCTGGGAGTATCGACCATCAGAGGAATAATTAAAACTTCGCCGTTTTCTAGGATCTGCCGCTCAACTAACTGCTGGATTTCGTAGAAATCCATACGCTCTCCGGCATCAGCAAAAGGAATCCACTTCTGCCAGGCACGCTCTGCTTTTTTCTGAAAAAGGTCCGCTTCTTCCTCGCTGATACTTAAGCTGTCCCGGTCAATGCGGCTCTGCGGTCTTATACCTGTGCTGATGACATTGGTAACTATTGTTGAGGTGATCCCGGATGCATGCGCATCATTGCGGTTTAAGTCCCGGCTGCGTTCGCGTAAAGTAGGAAGTTCAAAAAGCAGATCTGAATCTGCCGAGCCTCTTCCCGGAATCCAGGAATCGCGCAGGCGCGACCTGTCTGCTCCGCGGTAGCTTGAGAACTGCCTTAAGGCCAGACGGTAAAGCTTTCGCTGCAGCGACAGCCTTGGCGAGAAAAAACCGATTAAGCTGTCGAGGCGTTCCGAAAAAGTAATTTTTTTATCTCTGTCTTTATTGCTCATCTGGGATTCTTAAATGAGACAAATGTCCTTGCTCCGCCTTTTTCAGCAGCAAGCTGAGCTTTTAATTTATCCTGCAGTCTTGTTAATTCATCTAAACGGGCCTTCTCAATGGTACGGCCGTCAATACTGTATGAAACTACACCGCCTGTCTCTAGACACTTTTGAATCGCGGCATTTACTGCATCCAGCATCTCTTGAGTCGTCGCCATATTGACCTCTTAAAAAGAAAGCGGCAGTAAGATGGTTAAGGCACCTTAACTGCCGCATGTAATTTAGAGAGCGTCCCCCCTAAATTATTCCTAATTGTCTGTTCACCTAAACTTTATATCATCTGCCTGCTTTGAGTCAAGTAAACGGTTCAGCCACGCTGAAAATAGTTTATTTGTCTACTTCCAGGACTTTAAACTTCCAGCCGCAGGAATTGCATTTATAATACAAAACCGGCCGGTCTGCGCCGTAACATTTTAACTTTAAAGACTTGCATCTGGGACATCTTAAAACTAACCGCACAATAGTCGCCTTTATTTCCGGCTCTTTATTTACGCCTTCATCAATTACCGCAGCCTTGCTTTTTTCCGAAACATATCCCTTCAGCCATCCTTTTGCGTTTATCCATTTGGTCATTATCTCTTTATCCAGCCGGGCCTCCTGGGAAGCCAGTTTTTAGTAATGCCCTGCTGCAGGCTTTCTGTATCCTGCTTAGGATAAATTCTTTTTCCGTCATCCTGCATAGCAAAAACCCGAATCATCTCCGCAGCTGCAATCGAATAGCACTCGGTATCAAAGAAATGGCTCTGCGTATGCACGGAAATTGTCCGCCATTCTTCCCGGGCGCGTCCTGTTTTTTTGTCCCGGATGATAACCTTATGCTCGCCGCAAAACTGCCTTAAGTATTCCTCGGAAGGGTCCTTATGCAGATGCCAGCCGCCGGGAGAATTGGCCTGAGTATTCTTGACTAAACGGCTGATTTTATCTTTAAAATAGCTGGTATCAATGTGCCAGAGCATTAGACCGCCGGGAATAGTCCGGCCCGAAGCCGGATACTTATCAATACTGGAAACCTTAAACGGCACTCCGCTGATATAACTCTGCCCCTTAACCGGCCTGGCAACTCCGCGCCATAAACGGCAGACCTCATAAACCTCATCCGTTCTGTAGCCGGTATCAATGCAGGCAAGCCTTACCCCGAAAGGCTCAATGCCTGTTTCTTCTGCCGGATAAAGGGTCTTAAAAAGAATTTCTGTCACCTCATCCCACTCCTCAACCCTTGCCGCTAAAATCAGCCAGGACTCCTGATATAAGCCCCAGCCGCGGATAGTCAAATAGAAGTGATCCTTCTGCACGTCCACTCCGGCAGTAAGAACTTTAACGCCACAAGGCACCAGGCCCCTGGGATAAGGAAGCGCCAAAGCCAAAAGCTCATCCGGCTTGGTCTTGCCGATATTCTCCTCCCAGACCTCTGCCAGCCAGCTGTTGACAAAATTCATCAATAGCTCAATATAATCCTTGGATTTCAAAAATTCGGCAGCAATATCTGAAAAGGTCAGCCAGGGCGAATAGAGCGAGCTGATCCAAAACCCGCGGTTTTTATTCTTCTCGCTTCTATCGGGAATCCATTCCCCGCTTAACATCATTTTCTGTTTTTGATTATCCTCTATGCGCTTTGAGCAGTGCAGGCATTCATACCAGGCAAGCCTGTCGTTTTTTATTCTTTCAGGAGATGCTTCTTCCTTAGGCCACTTAATCTGGCCGAAAACCAAAACCTGCAGCTTCCCGCAGTAAGGGCAGGGCACATAAAAACGGCGCTGGTCGGATTTCTCATACTCCCTGAAGATATAGCCTTCCCTGGTAGTCGGTGTGGAAACCTTCACTGTCTTTTTATTCCAAAATGTCTTCTGGCGCTCCTGGGCAAGTTTTATGGGATCTGCTTCACGGCCGGAAAACCTGGGG
>MHFT01000047.1 GCA_001804315.1 Omnitrophica bacterium RIFCSPLOWO2_12_FULL_50_11 | reverse complement strand
GTTATCCTTTATCCATACTCTTGGAGGCGAAATCATCTTGCGAACAATGATCGCGACGGGGTAAAGCCGCATCTGTTTTTTCGCCTTCCGTTCGGCGGGAGGTTTACCTTTATTGGCAAACTAAATGTTATTCTGTTACGGGTGATGGCGAGGGTGTTTCTTAAGTGGCATCGGTCGGATATTGTGTGGATTTCATCGCCTGAGTTATTCGAGTACCTTCCCAAGCATCTTTCCTCAAGGCTAATCTATGACTGTATGGATGATGTGTTGGCATTTCCGAGAAATGCGCCCCGCAGGGATTTGTTGGCGGCAAGCGAGAAAGAATTAATCAACGCGTGTTCACATGTGCTCTGTTCGAGTAACAACCTCCGCGACAAGCTCATTGCGCGAGCCGGACACTCTGAAAAATACTCCATCGTTCATAACGCATTCGAGCCATCTGCTTTTGCTGGTACTTCGGGGGATGATGAGGCGAGAAAAAAAGAGGGGCGATATGTGTTGTGTTATGTGGGTACGATCTCATCATGGTTAGATTTTGAGGCATTAATCGAGATTGTTAATGCGTTTCCGTCAGTTGAAATTCACCTGATGGGCCCCGTTGAAAGCTTGGGAATACCTCTGCCACAACATGTACGAATTAAATATCTAGGCGCGGTGCAACATGGGGAAATACAATCGCGCATAAGTGGATTTGATGCACTAATGATGCCATTCCAAGTGACTGAGCTTATTCAATCCGTCGATCCCGTCAAACTGTACGAGTATGTTTTTTTTAACAAACCGATTGTGTCGGTGAGATATCCGGAAATTGAAAGGTTTTCAGGTTTCGTGGATTTTTATACAGATCATGAAGAGTTGATATCGATTCTCGATCGATATTTGGCCGATGGATTCAGGAAAAAATATTCTGACGATGACCGGCTGAAATTCATCGCTTCCAATACTTGGTCAGACCGAGTCAATCGTATTGAGAAAATCTTGTCAGAATGAGCGTGTTTGACCAGCCAGCGCAAGCGTCCGGTTCCATTGGTGTGGTTATCGTCAATTGGAATTCCTGGGGCGTTTTATCTCGCTGCCTGGAAGCGCTTCAGGGCCAGACATTCCGGGATTTTAAAGTGCTGGTGATTGATAATGCCAGCACTAATCCTGCTCCCGATGGGTTTTTTCTGCATCACCGGAATATCAAGTTTGTCCTGAATCAGGGCAATCTTGGTTTTGCGGCGGCCAACAACCAAGCCATGAAACTGCTCGGTGACTTTGAATGGCTGGCATTGCTCAACCCTGATGCTTTCCCTGAGCCGGACTGGCTGGAGCGGTTGGTTGATGCGGCAAGGAAAAATCCGGATTACACGGTATTTGCGAGCCGGCAGCTTATGGACGGTGACCGCGATCTCCTTGATGGCGATGGCGACGCGTACCATATCAGCGGTTTGGTTTGGCGCGAAGGTCATGGCAAGCGCAAGGATGAGACGGCAGATGAGCCGCAAGAAATTTTCTCACCCTGTGCCGCGGCCGCGCTCTATCGAAGAGACATGCTCATGACAGTCGGCGGTTTTGACGAGGATTTCTTTTGTTATGTCGAGGACGTTGATTTGGGTTTCCGGCTGCGGTTGATGGGGCATCGCTGTCTGTTGGTTCCCGGTGCGGTGGTGTATCACATTGGTTCGGCGACCACCGGGGGGCAACAAAGTGATTTTGCCGTTTATCACGGACATCGAAATTTAGTATGGGCGTATGTGAAAAATATGCCTGGATACTTATTCTGGGCTTGTTTGCCCTTGCATATTGCAATGAATTTGGCTGCAGTGTGCGTATTTGTCTTACGTGGCAAAGGGGGGGTGATACTCCGCGCCAAGCGCGATGCATTGTTAGGTTTACCGAAGATGTGGCGTAAGCGCCAAAATATTCAGCGAAGACGAAGTGTTTACGTTGTTGATATTTGGCGGGTGCTGGATAAACGCATGTATCGCGGATAGCTTGTTGCGTTTGTTTGGAATCGTATCCTTATGTTCCAAAAGTGGTGCTGTTATATTCGATGTGCCCGGGAAAAAATACTAGTCATCTGTTTTGGAAACCGGCAAATCCATTTGGATGGGCTGGAATAGTCTTGGAGAAAAGCCGAGGTCGTGTACCGCATCCGCATGGTCGAAAACCAGATCGGTATTCATTCTTTCAGCCATTGCCACAGACCAATTACGAAATCGCGGCAGTGCTCTCAAGCATGTGACTGCCGAGCGAAAGGCGGCAAGAGGTATGTTTACGAATCGCTCCGGTTTGGCCATTATTCTGAAAATTCTTCCAACCATCTCGCGATAGGGCAATATTTCCGCACCGGAAAGATTATAGGCATGATTTGTCGCTTGGGAACTTTGCAGAGCTGCAGCACAAGCAGTTGCCACATCTTCAACATGCACCGGTTGGCGCAATCCTTGCGCGGCACCCAATAGCGGAAAAAATCCGAAACGTGAGACGAATCGGGCGATTTCGCAAATATTGCGGTCTCGCCCCAAACCGTAAATCAGGGTTGGGCGAAGAATTACCCATTCGATTTGGCTTGCTCCTGCCCATGCGATAAAACGTTGCTCGCTATCCTTTAATTTCCCTGCAATTTCTTGCTCAATTTGATCGGAAGAATTTTGCTTTGTAAAAACACTGGTGGAACTGAGCGCTATGACTCGCTTGGCTTGGTATGCCGTCAGCGTTGAAAAGTAATCCGGCAATACCCAGATCGGAGCCAGGCAAACCCAGTGTGTTATTTTTTCTTTGGTTGCAGGAGCGTGCAGTTGATCTGAATCTGTTTTTTTGAGCTGGCGGAAAATAATATTAACACTCTCGCCATCAGGTTGACCGCGCATTTGAGTTTTTCTTGAAAAAGCGCTTACATGCCAGCCAGCATTAGCCAACAGCGGCAGTAAGCTTTGCCCGACCATGCTGGTTGCACCTAACACGCCAACAGATGGCTTAGTCACGGCGCAATCCCAGTTTGCGCAGCAGGCGATCCATCAGGTAATAGCATGTGATTGCAATAAAGCGTATCCATACACCAGATGCCACGAAACCCATCAGTACACCGGGGTATTGGTGCCGGAAGAATTTGCGGTAAAAGCGCATCATTCCCTTGTGTTTGTTCCATTCGACAAAGATTGGCCTGGATTTGCTGCAATGCCCCTTGTGATGAGTCATTCGCGCATCCGGCACGAAAAGAATTTTTCGGCCTTTTTGGCGGAATCTCATGCACCAGTCCAAATCTTCGCAGTGCATGAAATAACCTTCGTCCAGTAGTCCGATGCTTTCCAGGGCATCGCGCCGAACCAGCATGCATGCGCCAGATATAGCTTCCACCTCAGTTGGGTGATCAGGCAATGGTTGCTTGTGCAGCGTAAAGTCGGCAAACAGCTTGGGATAGCGATTACCCAGTGTGCTAAGCCCAAATGCCCTGACAAATGAGCGCCATGGGGTCGGTACAGCGCGCCGCCCGCCAACTTGCTCGGTGCCGTCCGGGTCGGTGAGCAATCCGCCGACCATGCTCACCTCGGGGGCACTACTCGCCGCTCGAACGAGAACCGAAACTGCATTGTGCTCCAGAATACAATCCGGATTAAGGAAAAGAATATAGTTGCCATTCGTAGCTTGCGCGCCAATATTGCATGCTTTGGCAAAACCGAGATTGCGTTTATTGCATATTATTTGTGTTGCCGGAAAAGCATTTCGTAATGCGGCTATGCTGTTGTCGGCAGAGGCGTTGTCTACCACGATAACTTGTTCTGCCTGTTGCTGCGCAGATGCAATGCATTCCAGCAAGATTTCTCCGGCGTTGTAATTCACAATCACAATAGAAATATTATAATATGCATTGTCATTCACTGTGCGCCGATTCAGGTGGGGTATGTCGGAATGGCTATGCTGTGCCTTATACCAATCTGCCGTTGCCTGTACCCCCTGTTGCAAGATAAACCTCGGCTTCCAGCCCAACTCTTTGCGAATGAGATCGTCGTTGATGCGCAACGAGCCTGCGATGCGCTTGACTGCTTCGGATTTACCCAATAATCCGCCTAACCCAAGCAATAACCATGCAGGCAGAGGAAACAGTCTGGCAGGTTTTTTCAGGTTTATCGCTATCTGCCGCACCAGTTCTGGAGTTGAAATGTCTTCGCCATCGCGTACCAAGTAGGTTTTTCTGGCAGCGGCGGGATGGCTTCCGCAGGCGATCAAGGCATCCACCAGATTACCCAAATAAATCAGGCTGCGTTTGTTGCGTATGCTTGCAAACGGCAGGGGAATACCTTTTTGCACTGCCGACAACAATCTGGCGAAATTTCCCTTTACGCCGGGGCCATATACCAAGGGAGGGCGCACGATTACGACTTCAAGGCCGGTTTCCTGTGCAATGCGCTGCAAAGCCTGTTCGGCCCGCCATTTCGAAATGGCATAGGCATCTTGAGGGTTGGGTTTGTCGGATTCGGTGAAGGGGTGAGCCTCGGTGGTTTGTTCGCCGTTTACCTTGATCGAACTGACATAGACGAAGCGCTTTACTCCGGCTGCGGCTGCCTGAGAGGCTAGGTTTGCCGTGCCTTGTGTATTGACCTTGAGAAATTCCGTTAGCGGGTCGGTGGCGGTGTCTTTCATCACATGCACCCGCGCGGCGAGGTGGATTACCACATCCGCATCGCGCAGCGCACCCGCCCAATTTGTTTCGCCATCGATTGCACCGGCCACGGCCACTTCAATACCATCGGCCAGTGTGCTCGCGGAACGCACCGCCGCGCGGACGGCATGGCCTTGCCGAAGCAGTTCGGCGCATAGGGATTGCCCAACAAAGCCGTTGGCTCCGGTAATCAGAAATTTCATGTTCGCGGGTTCAAGCTTTAAGTGCAACGCCTAGTTTGAAGAATACCCGAGCGGGCGTCAGGTCACTTCGCCAATTTCATGGCAACTATCTTGGGGTACGTCCCCAATGCTGTTCACTTAACGATCTTTGGTGTCCAATCCTGACAGATATTTAAAATCTCATCACCCTTGCGAGGCAGGTACTGCTTTGTTCGTCGCTTCACCACGCGAGGATTGGAGCGCCCTTTCTTGCCTGACAGTATGCCGCTGGCAGAGGCTTTAATCAACGCCGACCACCACTTGTGGAAACACTCTGGGGGAAATGGCACCGCTGGCGGGTAGTTTGCGGCGGATGATCGATAGACTGTGTTTGAAACTTAGCTCATCTGGCGTTCGCTGTCGCGACAGCGCCGCCTCCAACATCAATTTTCTCACCACATGGTGGGCTAACAACAAACCCCAGAACTCTTGGCGCACCAGCTCCGGCGTTTTGCTGCGCAGAACAACATCCGCGCCTTTGAGTGTTGTTTTGATTTCGGCAAAGGTAGTCTCAATGCTCCATCGCTCATGGTAAAGCGCGGCCAACTCATCTGCCGGATACTGACCGCTATCCAGCAAGGTGGTAATCAGCCGATACACCGATTCGGCATTGTCCACCCCCGGCAAATGGTAATCGATAACGCGCACCGTGATGGCGGGCGCTGTTTTGCCGCCCATCTTTTTGAGCGTCGCCGGTGCGGGACTGATTTGGCTCAGATACGAGCCATCTTTGAACCGCTGTAGTACGGGCAGCTTTCTGTTTTTGATGATACGCCAGAGTAATTGTGCGCCAGTTTGACTGGCGGCCTGCCACAGCGGGTAGCCGGAGAAGCCTCTGTCAGCCAGGCACAACATGCCGGGCTCGAGGTTCTTGACCGCTTTATGCGCCAGGTTCACTTCCGAATCCTTGCACCCTCCCAAAGCGACACCAAAGAGGGCGTGTGTGCCGTTCTCCAGCAGCCCCACGCAGCGAATTTGCGGGTAGCCAGCTTGCCCTTTGTTTGTGCCGGGCACGCCAAACGCTTCCCGGTTGCCGACTTCATCAGCCACCTCCAGCATCGTGCCATCGACGCTGACAACGCGTAAACCACGATAGAAAGAGCCCGCCGCTTGAGGTTGCGCCAGCGGGGTTAAGGCTTGGTCGGCAATGTAGTGCATCACCTCTGCGCCCAAGCGTGTGCGGGATGCGCTGATTCCCGATTTGCCCACTTCGCGGCGGATAGCCGCATCCCCAAGATAATCCATTCCTTCGGTAACGACGCGCAAAACTTCTTCGGTGTTCACGCCGCGGTAAAGCGAGAGCGCCATGACGTAATAAGCGACTGCGTGTGCCGGGAGGTCTCGCTGTCGTTTGCTGTGGCGATCATGCGCCGTGAGTGCTTCATCAACCAGTGAGGGCGGCACTAAACGAGACAGAAGCCCCACGCTCAAATAATCGGATACTCGCGCCTGCCCTCCCAGTTCTGCCGCTTTCCCAGCCATGATTGACCCCCGGTATATTTTCGTACCGGTGAAGTGTAACGCTAATTTCGTTAAGTGAACAGCATTGGGCTGGGCCCTGAATAAGCTATGAATGAGAGCAGAATTATTGTGGCTGACCATAACCAAATGGCAGGCTTGCAGCTTGAAAAATTCCAATTGGGGTTCTTAGAGTAGGCCCAGCTAACTAAGAGTGCGTTGGGAATCCGACCTAATTTAAACCAGAGCGAACTGTTCTCTCTACCATGAAGCGGATGCGTCGAAAACAAGAGCACTCGCTCCCAAAATGATTCTAGTGGCTTATATTTTGAATCACTGCTTTGTGATCTTGAATTACGCAAATGATCAAGTCGCTTCAGGCTTTTTGTATGTAATGTTTCAGACGTTGTGTGGTAACGCGTATCCGGTTTAACGCTTTCTTTGTAAATATCCT
>MHFT01000046.1:18304-38779 GCA_001804315.1 Omnitrophica bacterium RIFCSPLOWO2_12_FULL_50_11 | reverse complement strand
ATTTGAGCGCTGAGCGACAGAGACCATCTAATTGCCCCGTATGCTGAAGTGTATCCAAACGCCCCAGGCCTCTTAAGACTTTCTGCCTCGTTTTTCCCTCGACCCACTTATTCTCCACCAGCTGCAAATACACCTTGCCAGCTTGTTTTTTTGTCCTGATGAACATGGGCTTTCAAAGCTCCGTATTACCACCAGGACTATTATCCTCATTTCACTCTATCAAGAAAGGAAAAAAGAGCCATAGAGCTTAAATATTGGCACCAGGATTTGTACCGCTTAAAGAACCCTCCTATTGAAAACAAAGGAGTTACGTCAAAAAAACCGCATTTTCAAGCCCCCAACTGTAGAAGATGGGTTAAAGTGGTGGGGGATGAGCCGTTATTCTAACAAAAACATGCTTGCAGTGCGAGGGCTGAAAGAGCCGAACCTTGTGCAAGCGAACTCTTTCGGTCTACTCAAGATGGGTGAGCAAATGGATCATGTCGCTAGGAAGGTCTGATTGGAACAGGACTTTTTGCTTCGTTGTCGGATGAATGAAGCCAAGTTCCTTGGCGTGGAGGGCTTGTCGGGCAATGTGTGGAGAAGGAACGCCATAAGTGACATCGCCGAGGACAGGATGACCAAGGGCGCGCAAATGAACTCGGATTTGATGCATTCTTCCAGTTTGGGGACGAGCCGCAAGAAGCGTTGCGTTCGGGAATCGTTTTAATACTCGGAAGTTGGTGCGCGATGCTTTGCCGCCGTCCACGCGTACGACCACTTTTTTGCGATTCAAGGCGGAGCGGCCGAGGGGGTCTTCCGAATACATCTCGTCATGTTGAACGACGCCTTTCACAACGGCCCAATAACATTTGTCAATTTCGTGCCGTTTAAATTGACCTGCCAAAAATCGATGTGCCGCATCTGTTTTAGCGACCACAAGCAAACCTGATGTATCTTTATCCAACCGATGAACAATTCCAGGGCGTGAAGGATCTCCTGCGCGAGATAGTGTCTTTGTGTAATGAAGAAGTGCATTGAGTAAGGTACCACTTGGATTGCCGGTTCCCGGATGGACCAAAAGCCCTGCCGGCTTATTGACGATCATCATGTCGCCGTCCTCATACACAAGATCAAGCGGAATTGCTTCCGCTTTGTTCTCTTCGACGAGCTCCTCCTTGTGAGCGATCACAATTCTATCCTGCGCGGCCACCTGCGTGTGGGGCTTTACGGTTTTTCCGTTGAGCGTGATCAAACCTTCTTGGATGAGCTGCTTAATTTTCATCCTGGAGTATGTGCCTTTCAAACTGCAGGCAAGAAAAAAATCCAGTCGGTTGTCGGCTTGTTCAGGAAGTACGACGAACTCTTGCTGCGCCATAGGATGACCAGATCGTGAACAAAACGGCGCTCACAACGACGACCCCCAAACTGACAAGTTGGGGGCGTGTGAGGCCGCCGAAGACGTGAGGATTGTCTCCTCGCAGAAATTCTAGGAAAAAGCGTCCTGCAGGATACGCGAGGAAATATGTGAATGAAACGAGCCCAGGCCGAAGGCGACTGCGCCACAACAAGAAAAGAAATCCGGCTAAAACAAAGCAAAAGCCGGATTCATAAAGCTGCGTTGGGTGTATCGAATGATCAGAAAAAGGAAACTGAACCGCCCAGGGCACATTGGTTTTAATCCCGAAACAACAACCGTTTAAGAAGCAGCCCATGCGGCCAAACCCCTGCGCCAAAGCTACGGCAGGAACGAAAAGATCAAGCAATGCCATCAACGGGAGCCGCTTGAACCAGGTAAAGAGGTAAAAACCGATCAGACCGCCCGCCAACCCTCCGTACCAGACGAGCCCGCCCTTCCAAATTTGAATTATTTCCAGCGGCGCGGCGCGAAAATAATCCCAGTACAAACCGACATAAAAAATCCGCGCTCCGAGAAACCCCAAGAAAACAACAAAAAGTGCAAGATCCACCACCAAATTCGGTGGCACGCCTAACTGCTGCGCATTCTGACGTAGAACATAAATCGCGATCAAAATGCCGATTCCCACCATCACACCGTAGGAATGGATCGTAAGCGGTGCGTAAGAAAAAAGAGTCGGATACATCAGACGCGGTCCCTCAGTACTTTTTTCCCCTTGCCCGCGGTCAACGTAAACCAAAGGAATAAGAGGACACCGGTTGTGATAAAAGCGTCGGCAAAGTTAAAAACAGGCCAAACACGAAAATCCAAAAAATCGATCACGTGCTCGTGTCGGAGCCGATCGATCCAGTTCCCAGCAGCACCCCCCAAGATGAAACCATAAGCGAGCCTGCGTGAAACGGGCCGGTGGCGGAACCGGCAAGCACCAATTAAAAGCACAAGGACACTGACTGTAATGATCACCGTCAGTGCGGCAGGGCGCCCTTGAAAAAGTCCAAAAGCAATTCCTGTATTCTCAACGAAGGTGAGATGAAAAACGCGGGGGATGACGACGACGGATTCGATTTGGGCCAGATATTGAACGGCAGACCACTTTGTCAGTTGATCCCAGGCAAGGACACTCGCCGCAACCAGACCGATCATCAACATAAGGAGCCGAGCAAATTATTGCCGGCGAGGCTTTTTCTCTTCGGCTTCCTTACACTTGATGCAGAGTTCTGCGTATGGTACCGCCTTTAAGCGCTTGAGACCGATCGACTTCCCACAATTTTCACAAACACCGTACGTTCCGTCCTTAAGCTTCTGAAGAGCGCCGTCAACACGGTTTAAGAGACTTTGTTCCGAAGACGCGAGGTCCAGATTTAATTCCCGATCGAAATTGTCCGTCGCCACATCCGCTAAGTGGAAAGAGTATCCTGAAAGGTCTCCTGCAGCATCACGCTGGCTACGTTTCAGGTTATCACGCTCGATATGGTCAAGACCTTCAACGATCCGGTTGCGCTGCGCTTCTAGCGCTGCTTTTAAACTACTGTAGTCTTTTTTCTCAGCCATCGCCAAACTCCCGATTCATACCGTCAAAAAGAGAGCGAATTTTATACCACCAGCCAACCCGAGTCAATCAAAAATCAAGGAAGGTAAGAACGAACCATGATTCAAGAGGCAGCTGTTTTGGGTGTTGCCTCTACGTCTTTGGATTTCGCCATCAACCGCTTGTGAGCCCGAATAAATGCTTGAACCACGCGGGGATCGAACTGAGTGCCGGCACAACGTTCGAGCTCCTGATAGGCAGCCTCGAGCGGATAACCTTTCTTATACGAACGCGTAGAAATGATCGCGTGAAAGGCATCCACCACCGAAATGATTCTTGACTCAAACGGAATCTGCTCTCCACGCAGTCCAGCCGGATAACCGGCACCATCGTAACGTTCGTGGTGACAAAGAACGATCTTGGCCACTTCTTTGAATCCCGATAACGGTGCAAGAATTTTTGCGCCCTTCTCCGGATGGAGCTTCATAATTTTCCACTCCTCTTCCGTCAAGGGAGAGGGTTTCTTTAAGATTTGGTCCGGAATACCGATTTTACCGACGTCATGCAAATGCAATGCAGCCACAAGAATATCTTTCGCGCGTCCCGAAAGGTCGTAGCCCATTTCCTGGGCCGTCATCACGCCAAGACGCTCAACGCCCCGGAGATGCCCGGACGTGTAGGGATCCTTGGCATGCACTTCCTGAGCGAGCGACATCACGATTTCGTAATAGGTTTCTTGTTCCTTCTTCCGGAGGGCTTCAATTTCCTTGAGCTGCAACTGCAATCTTTTTTTTTGCATCTCGAGCTCCACGTTTTTGGCGAGTAGATCTTCTTGATAGGCTGCGGTTTTCAGCGCCATCGCAGCATCATTGGCAAGCGTTTGGAAAAATGAAAGCTCTTCGGAGGTAAACGATTCGTGATTTAACTTGTCACCCAAAATTAAAACACCTAACAATTCTCGCTTGTAATGACCAGGGATACACACGGCGGCTTTCAACGTTTTCATCGCGTCGTTCAATTGCCGCAGCCTTAACTTCGCCTCAACGGCCACGGATCCATTCGAAATCGAATGAGGATCCTCCATCCAGCCGGAAAGCGACTGGGTAGTCAAGTAATCCCGCTTCACTTTGAAAAGCTGGTCGCGATCGGAGAACCAACGGATGAGCGGATTCGTCGCGTCAAGCTTGATTAAATTGACGGGAATTCGCTGGGATCCTTTCGAGTCGATGAAGATGTAGCGCGCTTTAAACTGGTCATAAATTAGGATTGAGGAATGGGTCAGACCAACTTCTCGGTCAAGGAAGCGAACCATCATTCGAAGCAAGCGTCTCGGGTGCTTGACACGCACCATCGATTTCGCGGCATTTTTAAGTGCTTCCTGATAATCGTAGCTGGTCATGCGTACTCCAGGGCACCGCACATGCCTTGGTGTGCGATACCCTGTCTACAATAGTAACACTTTTCGGAGCACAATTTCACGTTTTAGGTCAGAACGGTAATTAATCGCTAAGTCATTATGGGATAACAAGATAAATGTCGGGTGGGCTTTTTTCAAGAATAGGGAACGAGGCCCTCATCCTTTCAATTCCGGCTCGGGCGGCTTAGTCCTTCAATCTTTTCGCGGACGTCGTTTTCGAGGTATTCCAAACTCAGTGGTTTCGTAATGTAATTATCCGCACCTAAGCGAAGGCATTGCTCAATCTTATCTCGTGTCTCAATAGCCGTCACCATAATCACTTTCGTACCTGGCTCTTTTTGCTTGATTGCTTCGAGCACTTCAATCCCACTCATCCCCGGCATCTTAATGTCGAGAAGAACGACCTTCGGCTTCGCTTTTTCCACCCACTCGAGAGCCTCTTCTCCCGATGTTGCGGTGATGACTTGATAATCTCGCTCCTCAAAAAAACTCTTTAAGAAATCACAAATTTCAACCTCATCATCGACAATTAAAAGCTTCATCCCAGTTCCTCCCAGTTGAAGTGTAAATGATCACGGCCGACCTTCCGCCTCCGCTAAGAATGGTTGTTAAGACCTTTCTATGAGGGCGGAGGGATCCGGCCTGACCTCCCCACCATGACGGTGACCAAAACGGTCTTGCTCCTTCCGAGGAGCGGCGGGCAATTCGACCACAAAAGTGGCACCTTTGGTACGCCGCTCGGTGCGAATCGTGCCGTCATATCCACGCACGATTTGCTGCACCAAAAAAAGTCCAAGACCCGTTGCCCCTTCACGCGTCGTAAAGAAAGGCTGGAACACACGGGCAAGATGATTTTCCGGGATTCCGACGCCAGAATCCGAAACCTTGAGTTCCATCACCTGATCCAGCTCCCGATAAGCAACACTGACTTCTATCGTTCCGTTCGTTCCAATCGCTTGCACGGCATTGAGAAACAAATTCAGAAATGCCTCGCGAAGTTCGCCTACATTTCCATACCATTTTGGGATCGGATGGATAAAGCGCTTGACCACCTGAATTTGATCGAGTGAAACCTGATAGGACAGCAATGCGATCGTGTCATTAACCAGCTCCTCGAAATCGATCCATTCTCTGGTCGATTTCGGTGAATCCGAGAACATCATTAATTTCCTTGTAATATCGACTGCCCGCTTCGTTTGCTTGACAATCGTCTTCAAAACCTCCTCGACTTGCCCGTCGTAAGCAATTTGATCCCGTTTGAGCAAGAGAACTTGCGCTTTTCCCGAAATGATCGTGAGCGGATTGTGAATTTCATGAGCGACGCCCACCGCAAGCTGCGCGATCGCTGAATGCTGCGCGGAGTACAGGAGTTCCGACTGAATCTTCATCAGCTCTTGATTGCTATGTTTGAGTTCTTCATACAGCGCTGCGTTACGGAACGCAATCGCCGCCTCACACGCAAACTCCACAAGAAAACGCATCTGGACCGCTGTAAACCGCTTGCTGCTTCCGTCCGGCAATAAATTGATCGAACCGACGAGGGCTTCGTCATAGAACATCGGAATCACGAGCGAAGCATGAAGCTTTTCAAAGTCGTGTGTGAGATGATTCGCCTCCTGCCAAGAAAACGACTTCACCACCGCTTCGCGCTCAAGCGGCATCCGCCGTGCCTTCAAGAGCTGAACGAAAGGATCGGTTTCTTTCAAGTCCAGGAATTGCCAATCGCTGGTCTTAATGCCGAAGGCAGAAACAACTCGGTAACAAGCTTTTATCCGATCGAATGCAAGAATCGAAGCAACCCGCACGCCCAAAGTTTCCCCAAACGTATTCACGACCAAATTGGCAAGTTCGGTTCGATCTAAGATTGTCCGAGCCGCCCGCGCCAGATTTTGCAGTGCCGAATCAACCTTCCCACTCGATCGAAACACAACGTCCTTGAAAAAAAGAAGCGTCAAGTAGTCGAAAGGCTTGTACAGGAGAACGGCAAGAGCAGCGGCGGCAAGCAAGACGCCGATTTCATGGGAAGAGAAATCGTAGGCGAACAACCGTAAGGCGGCAAAGCGGATCAAAGAATAGAAAAAGAAAACAAAAATGGCGATCGCCCCAGTCAAGATCGCCACGCGCAACAATCGTTTTCGTTTCCTTAACGGTAGGGTCATCGCTCTCATCTAATGTATCGGATGAATCACGTTACCGATTAACCACCATTCCATCACTGGGCCGGGCGTCCCATTACCCCCCGGACTTACTGCTTCCTCCAGAGAGGTCATGATGATACAGAACCGGTCACCTCCATGCAATACTCACAAAGCGACGGGTGATCCGGAAACGTCCCTACATGCACGGAATATTTCCAGCATCGCTCACACTTGGCACCTTGAGCACGAGCCACCGAGAGGCGAAAAGCGTGAGACCTCCCGTCAGACGGAAAATGAACAGAAATCCATTCACCCATGTTGTCCTGAGAATCAAGTTCTACCTGAGACACAATGAATGCTTCGCCAAGAGCATGCTCATATCGCCTCAATAAATGACTAAGCTCTTGGTCGCTTGCTTCCACAAGCAACCGAACTTCCAAGGAACTTCCGATCTCTTTGGCTTCACGTTTCATCTCAATTTTCTTGTTGATAACGTCCCGTACGGCAAGCAGATCTTGCCAATTCCCAATGAGGTTCTGATCGATGAGTTCCGGATCATCCCCCGGCCAGTCCGCCTCATGCACACTGGTAACTCCTTCTTCAATCTGATAAGACCGCCAGGCTTCGTCGCACGTAAAGGGTAAAATAGGTGCAAGGATTTTCACTAAATTTCGAAGCAAGTAAAAAAGCGCTGTCTGAGCGGAGCGGCGCTTCCTGGAATTGCGTGCCGCCGTGTACAACCGGTCTTTAAGGATATCGAGATAAAAGGAACTTAGGTCGACCACCAAGTAATCCTGCACGGCACGGTAAACATGGTGGAACAAATATCGATCATCATATTGCGTGACCGAGCGAACGAGCAACAAACACCTGCCAAGCGCCCATCGATCTACCGACTCCATCTCGCCAAAGGCAACGCGATGCAGCTTGTAATCAAAATCATGAAGATTTCCCAACAGGAAGCGAAAGGTATTCCGGATCCGCCGATACCCTTCCACCATACGCTTCAAAATTTCAACCGACAGCCGCACATCAAACTGGTAATCGCTTGCCGCGACCCAGAGCCTCAAGAGATCCGCCCCAAACTCATCCATCACCTCTTGAGGCGAGACAACATTGCCACGGGACTTGGACATTTTCTTCCCCTCGCCGTCCACCACGAATCCGTGCGTGAGAACCCCTTTAAACGGAGAATGCCCGTCCAACGCAACCCCTGTAAGTAACGCCGTCTGAAACCACCCGCGGTGTTGATCCGACCCCTCCGCATACAAGTCCGCAGGATAGGCGAGGTCATTTCCATCCTTGAGCACGGCTTGATGACTGACACCGGAATCAAACCAAACATCAATGATATCGGATTCCTTTTTAAACGACCGGCTGCCACAAGAACACCGAAATCGATCGGGAAGAAACGACTCAGCCGGCCGCTCAAACCAACTGTCGGCACCTTCCGAAGCAAGGACAGAAACGATTTTCGACTTGGATTCCGAAGCGAGCAACCGGCTGCACGTCGCACACCGGATGATCGGAACCGGAACACCCCAGTAGCGCTGCCGAGAAAGACACCAGTCGGGACGCATCGTGACCATCGAACCGATGCGTTTTTTCCCCCAGTCAGGCGTAAATTGGACACCTTGGTCAACGATCTCTGAAACCTTCGTTCGGAGGCCGTCATGATCCACCTTGAGAAACCATTGTTCGGTCGCTCGGAAAACGACGGGATTTTTACAACGCCAACAATGGGGATAAGAATGCCGATAGGGCTCGTTGTGAACAAGTGCTCCCTTCCCTTTCAAAAGCTCAATGATGTTCTTGTTTCCTTCTTCGTGAACAAGCATCCCTTGAGCTTCCGGCACTTCAGAAGTAAATCGTCCCTTTTCATCCACGGGTGAGAGGATAGGAAGTTTGTATTTGAGCCCAACAACATAATCTTCCTCACCGTGGCCAGGCGCAATGTGTACAATGCCGGTGCCATCCGTACTGGAAACATAATCCGCTAAAACAACCGCAGATTGACGTCCCGGAATAAACGGATGTTGAGCTTTGTAACGATCCACAAATTCTTTCCCTTGAAACCTCCCTACCTCATCAGTAGCTTCGAGGGGAGAAAGTCCAGTGATGGGAGCAATTCTTTCCACGAGCGCCTCGGCAAACACATAAGTGGCCTTTCTCTCAGGCTCAGTCACAGCAATATACGTAAGGTCTGGGTGTAAAGCCAAACCCACATTTGCCGGAAGCGTCCAAGGCGTCGTCGTCCAAACAAGAAAATAAAACGGCCGATCACCTCGTACTGCCCAGTACGGCCGAGAACCATTTTCAGGAGCAATTCCTTTAAATTTAACGTAGATAGAAGGCGATGTTTTTTCCTCGTAATCCAGCTCCGCCTCTGCCAGTGCTGTTTCACAATCGTAACACCACGGGACCGGTTTTAAACGCTGCTCGATATATCCGCGTTCGAGAAGCGTCAAGAAACTCTCTGCAATCTTAGCCTGATAGACTGGTGCCATCGTCAAATACGGTTCGTCCCAGTCGCCAAACACTCCTAATCGGATAAATTCCTCACGCTGAATCGAGACATACTTTTGAGCGTAGTCACGCGCTTTTTTTCGAAATGGGAGTTGTTCAACCTCATCCTTTCGTTTTCCCATTTCTTGAAAGAGGGCGTGTTCGATCGGAAGGCCGTGACAATCCCAACCAGGAACATAGTGGGCGTTCGACCCGCGCATCGTCTTGTACTTGACGATCATATCCTTCAAAATCTTGTTGAACGCGTGACCGATGTGGATATGCCCATTTGCATAAGGAGGCCCGTCGTGAAGGATAAATTTGGATCGGCCAGCGCTTTTTTTCCGGATGCGATCGTAGAGATGTTCCGATCGCCACCGCTCGAGCCACTCACGTTCCCGCACTGGGAGATCCGCTTTCATCGGAAACGCGGTCTTGGGAAGATGAATCGTATGTTGGTAGGGTTTTGCTTCAGCGGACATGGGGTAACTGCTCGACCACTGCTTCAACCAAGTCGTCTAGTTTCGGGCCTGACTCGTTGGCTACCTGAATCACTTCCTCAATTTTGAGGGGTTTGAGATGATCCGGATCGCATACATCTGTGACGATGCTGAGAGCGAGAATTTCAAATCCACCGTGCACGCCTACGATCACCTCCGGCACCGTCGACATCCCCACCAAGTCAGCACCTAAATTCTGCATCATCCGGTACTCTGCGCGCGTTTCGAGACACGGTCCGCTGACAGCCAAATAAACCCCCTGCTTGAGCGCGATTCCTTTTTCCACAGCCGCTCTTTGGGCGAGCGCAATGAGCCGCTCTGAATAAGGTGCGCTCATATCGGGAAAGCGAAGTCCAAGGCGGTTGTCATTCGGTCCCACCAAGGGATTGACACCCAATAAATTGATATGATCCGAAACGAGAACGAGATCGCCTTTTTTAAACGCTTGATTCAAACCACCGGCAGCATTGGAGACGATCAGGATTTTAGCTCCCAATTTGCGCAAGACGCGTACTGGGAACGTCACCTGTTCCAACGTGTAGCCTTCATAAAAGTGAACGCGGCCGTCCATCACGACGGTTCGTTTTCCACCTAAAGTTCCAAAAACAAGACGTCCCTCATGAGACATCACGGTCGATCGTGGAAAATGGGGGATCTCGGCGTAGGGGATCGTGGCTTCCTTGCGAACTCGTTTGGTCAAGTTGCCAAGACCCGTCCCTAAGATAACCGCAACGTCAGGTCGAAAAGCTGCTTTCTGCCAGATGGCGTGCACCGATTTTGAAATTCGATCGAACAAGCCCGCGGCACGCCTGCGGCTTACCATTTCCGTACTCATCGTTTATCCTCCGGCTCCGAATTGAAAAGCGAGTTGTCTTAAAATGCCGACGATGAAGCTATCCAAAAAACCGAGCACTAAAAATGCCACCACCGGCGAAAAATCAATCATACCAATCTGAAGCGGCAGCCGCCTAATAGGCATCAGGATCGGATCGGTCACTCGATACAAAGTGCTCACGATATCGGAATACGGATTGACCTGAAACCAGGAAAGGATGATCCGGATGACGAGTAAAAGATAAAGAACCTTAAAGATCATCGCGAATAAAACCGCAAGCGAAGAAAATAGCTGCCCAAAAATAAACATGTCACCTCCTCAACGTGTTTACGAGTACGTGTTCAGCGTCCAAACCACATCGTCATTGCGAGGCAGTGAACCAAAGCGTTGCCGACTTGTCCGCCGGTAGTGTGGCGGAAGCAATCTTGCATCCAGATTACTTCGTCCATGCCTGGTATGTTTCCTCGTAATGACGGAGGGGCTATTGCTTCGGCAACGTCCGGATCGCTTCCTCGCAATGACGCACCTACGTTTACGATAAGCTCAGCTCGCGGGATCGCACGATCGCTCGTTCAACCGCGCCAGAAAAAATCTCAGCAAATCCATTTTTCTTGAGAAACTGAATCGCTGCTTCTGTCGTCCCTTTCTTGGACGTCACCATCTCGCGAAGCTTCGCGGGTGACGACGGAGACGCTTCCGCAAGCTTGCCGGCACCCAGCGCCGTTTGAACTGCCAGCAGCTGGGCGGCTTTTTCTGAAATGCCCTTGCTCCGTGCCACACGTACAAGCAATTCCATGAGATAAAAAAAATAGGCTGGACCGCTTCCGCTCACAGCAGTCACTAGATCGAAATATTTTTCCGGCAAGCGGATCACCTTTCCGCAGCCAGAAAAGATTTTTTCCGCAATTGCAAGAGCCGTTCCGTTTGAACCGGTGATCGCCGTAACCGCTTCACTCACCTGCGCGCCCAAATTGGGCATCGCCCGCACGATCTGTGGACGTGTTCCTAAAAAACGCCGGAGTTTTCGAACCGGTGTTCCTGCTAAAATCGAAATGATGGTCAACGTTTCTTCTGTCAAGCTCGTCCGGATTTGGCCAGCCACCATGGATAAATCCTGGGGCTTCACTGCCAAAAGAATGATTTCACCATGACGAATGAGATCGGAATTGCTTCCTGCTGCTGTGACCCGAAACCGCTGTCGCGCCGAGATGGTTTTCGCGCGGTCTCGATCATAAACGTAGACTTGATTTGGCTGAGCGAGCCGTTTCCGAAAAAGCCCGGATAAAATCGCGCTGCCCATATTTCCGCAGCCAATCAACCCAATTTTTTGTCTAAGAAACATAAATCCTTTACGCTTTACGCCTTACGCCTTACGCTTTACACCTGCCCTTTCACCGAATACGGCGGTACCGATTCTTAAGCAATTTGCGCCTTCCTCGATCGCAATTTCAAAATCCGAGCTCATGCCCATAGACAAGCAATGCCAGTCAGCACGTGTCACATCATTTTGCATTTGGTCGCGGAGACGTCGGAGTAAGCGAAATGAACTCCGAACCCGTTCCCGCTCGTCCGTAAAAGGCCCGATCGTCATCAAGCCTCGAATACGAAGACGGTGATGACGCGCCACCTCTCGGGCTGCTTCGCCTAAATCTTCAGGTCGAAAACCATGCTTGGTCCCTTCACCCGACGTATTCACCTGAATCAAAACCTGCACTGTTTGACTCTTTTTTTCGGCTTCCTCTTGAAGCGCCTCCGCCAACTCTACTCGGTCTAAGGAGTGAATCAAGACCACTTTTCCGACCACATATTTGACCTTATTGGTCTGGAGCGACCCAATCAAGTGCCACTGGATATCTTTAGGCAAGCACTCCTGTTTCCTCAAAAATTCCTGAACCCGATTTTCACCAAAATCTCGAACCCCAACTTGATAGGCCTCAAGAATCTGCGATGGTTCCACCTCTTTGGTGACTAAGATGAGCCGGACCTCGTGAGGATCACGGCCGGATCTCTTGCAGGCATTATGAACACGCGTCATAACAACCTCAAACCGGTCACGGATCATGAGGGGTGTACTTTATCACAGCAGAGCGGAATCTTGCAACCGTAGCAGAATCAGAATCAAACCCGAGTCCCTGCCGGAATGACGAGTAAAGCGCTGCGGAGCTCTCGTGCTTTTTCGCTCCCGGCAAGGCGGTCGACAAGTTCTAGCGCAAACTCCAAAGCCGAGCCTGGACCGCGGCTCGTGATCACATTGCCGTCAACCACAACGCGATCTTCTGAAAAAGTCACGGATTTCGCAAAGTTCTGTTCAAATCCAGGATAGCACGTCGCCTTTTTCCCATCTAAAATGCCTGCAGGCGCTAAGGCAAGCGCCGGAGCCGCACAAATAGCGCCAATGAGTTTATTGGCGCGACCGGCTTTTTGGAGAATCTCAGTCACTTTTTTGGACTGCCCCAAATTCCGTGAACCCGGCATCCCCCCAGGCAAAATTACTGCGTCGGGCGATTTGTCGTAATCATCAAGGGCAATATCCGTTCGAAAACGAATTCCGTGAGCGCCGTTAATGTCCGTCCCGCCGAGTCCTGCGACAGTCACGTTCATTTCGGCCCGCCTCAAGACGTCAATAATTGCGACCGCTTCAATCTCTTCGCAGCCAGGCGCTAAAATGACAAGAACTTTCTTACGCATGCGGAACCGCCTCCTTTAAGTTTCGCGGGATTCTAAAATAAAACGAGCTGCCTTTCCCTTCTTCACTTTCCACGCCGATTTCACCACGATGAAGCTTTACCACCGCTTTCGCAATCGCAAGACCAAGACCCGCACCTGTCACTACCGTTTGTTTCAAAGCTTCAACCTGTTCAAACCGCTCAAAGATCTTCTCCTGCTCCTCCTTAGGAATGCCAGGCCCCGTATCCGTCACTCGAAATTCAATCCACTCGCCGAGCGCTCCGACCTTGCGGTTCCCCAGTCTCGCCTCGAGCGTCACGCGTCCTCCTTCCGGTGTAAATTTCATTGCATTTCCGACTAAATGGTCCAGGGCATGACCTAACCGGTCACGATCTCCACGCATCTGGAGGGATCGATTGTTGCCCTTGACCTGGAAAGAAATATTTTTGCTCTTTGCCCAAGATTTGAATGCTTGCTCGACCAGTTCCAATAAGTCAGCTAACTTAAACGTTCCGACCTTCAAACGGAATTGGCCGCGCTCAATTTCAGAAAAATCAAGAAGATCGCCAATGAACTCGGATAATCGCCGAACATTCCGTTCCGCAACGACCAACAGATGCTCCTGCTTTGCTGTGAGGTCACCGCCAATCTTTTCCAAAAGCAAATTCACACACTCGTTGACGCTCTGAAGCGGCGTTCTTAATTCATGCGTCACACTACCGACAAAGCCTTCCTTCATCGTTTCCAACTCTTTTTGCCGCGTCACATGTGGGAGAACTGAAACAACGCCAAGCGTCTCGCCATCCTCACCTTGGATGACTGCTCGACTCGCGTGCAAAACGTTTTTTGCTTCTGTACGCCCGGTGGTTTGAATTTCTCTCCGCCTGGAACCTGGCACCTCTTTTAATAACGTGACCACGGCGTTTTCCCCAACGTTATCCAAAATAGATTTTCCTTTTACACTTTGGACCTTTACCCCGAGCAATCGTTCAGCCGCGGGATTCATGAACACAGGTTCGCCTTGCTTATTCATCACAATGAGCCCTTTGCAGAGAGATCGAATGACTGCATCGGCCGGACCGGCATCGCGACGTGCTTTTGACTTTGTTCTTTGTTTGCTCATGAACTTACGGGATATACGGTACCTGTTATTTTTACATACGGGCCGACACTTTACCCTCCACCAGATAGAAAAAAGGTTTGGCGAGAGTCAGACATTGCTCCGCTTCTGCTCGTCCAATCTGAGGCCCGCCTTGCTTCGGATAACGGCTTGAAATGTAGAAGCGGTCGAGCGCTCCTGCTGCCGGAAGTAGGATTTCCATTTGCGGTTGAACAAGCGTCAAATCATGTACGAACCGAGCCGTTTCATGAATCTGATCAGGCGTTCTCCCATGCTCGATCACAAGTCCCTTGAGCAATTTCTCAACGGCTTGGTGCGCATGAAAACAAACCGTGGGCGGATGAACCTTTCGCTCGAAAACGAGTTCAGCCACTTCGAGGTCTGAGCGGGCGCGATCATACCACTCGCTCGGAATGCGCGAATCCGCTGATGACCATGCCGGCTGCGCAAGAAAGAGTAAAACAAGCAACACAATGGGAATCGTCCTCATACGAGTGCTCGAAATGCATGGTCAATTGCGTCCAGCTTGCTTTTCGAGATGAGGACGACCACTTTTCCATCGGGTAAACGTGCATAATAAGCGTTCCGGCCTGGCGCCGAGGCACCTTGACTGAGCTTTTGTTTGTCTCCGTTTTGAAATTTCACCCGGAGTACACGCTGACCTTTCAGAAGTCCCAACTTTGGATTTAAAGGCGACTCGTCATCTAAAAATTCTTTTACGTATAGATTGTTTAAACCCGTCAAGAGCACATGCACTGATTCTGACGCCAGAATGGCTTCGATCGGCTTCGCGAGCTCCCAATGCTTTCCGTCCCGTTTGAGCGTAAATGTTCCCGCTTCAGAGCGGTACTCAATCTCATTCGTGTCCTCTTCAAGCAGATCAAAAATGCGTTTTTCGCGGAGCGTGTATAAAGAAGCCTCGAACGCATCCAGTAACCTCTCGCTCACGATGAAATATTGAGACTCGTCCTCCCATTTCGCGTAGGCTCCTTTGCCAACGACCGTTTCCGAGCCGACTTGAAGACAACGATCTTTCGGCTGGCGTTCCGTTGATATACAAATTCGCATTCTCGGTTGATCGAAGCCAAACTCATGCTCCGAAAGCCCATCGAATGGAAGCGAACGCATCCTCGGCATGATCTTAAGAAGACCGATCATGCCGGCCACGATCATGGACTCGGCAGGGTAATCAACTGGTTTTACAATCTGCCACTCCTCTTCTCCAACTCGTCGAAACAGGATTTCGCTTTGCTGAGCGGCATTCGTCACAGAAAGGGAATTCACAATGTCACCGCGCTCGAGCGAAAGCACTCGAAGAGGTGACGGCTCAGGTGTTAACGCCAGCGGGCGATTCGTTCCAGAAGGTTCGTATACCCTCGTGAAATAGAGCACCGACACCGCCAAGAAAACAAATGCGAACAGCAGTGTTCTCTTGGCGCTCAAAGGAACTTTCTCCGCCAGAAAAAAATACCTGTGCCCGTCACAAGCGAAACAAACGGTAGCCCTAAAACGGGCACGAAGAAGAGAAACTGCTGGTCCGTCTCCTTTAAAAAAAGCGGAGTTGCCTTTCGTTCGCGGGGACGAATCGCCATCGCAAACTCATCACCTGTAAGCCATGCGAATGTATTTAAAATGAAGTCTTTGTTCCCAGAAAGATTGAGATATCCATTTGCGGCAAATTCGCTGTCGCCAAACACAACAAGACGCCATTTTTCTTCTGGATGCGATACAGCCACCGCAACGGGAACCGGCCCCAGTTCGTCTTCCTTGTCATCATAATCAGCACTTCCCGATTCTAACTTCTCGAAATTCTTCTCCGCCCAGCTACCGGAACCGGTCCACGCCAGTTCCGTAATTTCGAAATCACTCGCGGCCTTCTGTGCTTTGCGAACGGTACGGGCAAGCGGAAAAAAAGACGCAAGCTGAAAATCTCTCGTGATCGGGTGAGCTCGGTATTCAGTAACGAGCGGGATCAGGTAATCGGCACCAAAGAGTTTGCTCAGCTTATCTACAATCACATCGTGGCCCAGAGCGACACCGAATTCGGAAAGGAAAAACTCTAAGTTTTTTCCCTCACCCGGATCCACGGGATCCATCATGACCAAAACCCGGCCGCCCGACTTTAAGTAGTCCCGAATGGCCTCCACTTCTTCCGGCACGAGATCAACTTTGAGCCCACCCAATACCAATAGGTCCGCCTGATCGCGCGGAATCCCATCTCGAAGAAGCACGGTCGTGCGAACTTCGTAATTCGCCTCCTTTAAACGCTGGGCAAGCAAACCATACTCGCTCTGTTTTTTTACGTCTTCGAGCGAAGGAGCACCGGTTCCTCCCGCAAAGAAAATAGCTTTCGTGTCGTCGAGATGGAGTTTCCCCAATAAATTCGTTATCGCTTCCTCAGTCACCTGCCGTGTTTTCTCGCGCTTTCCCTTCGCCTCAAGCACCATGGTTTCATAGGCATCGATTCCGTACTGCTTTGTTTTCCCAGGATTGCGATCGGGATCATAAAACACATATTCAAAGTTCGGATGACGATAGGCATACTCCTTAAGCAAATCTTCGAGCAAACGCTTCGAAGCATGGTCTTCTCTAAAAAAATAAGTGACGCGAATCGGCTCTCCGCTCATCGCTTCCAAGACCTGCATGGTTTGCGGCGAGAGGCTGTACGTTTGATTCGGACTTAAATCAAAGCGGTAATGGTACGAACGAAGAATAAGATAAGAGAAAAGGACAATGAGAAAAGCCACACCCAAGAGAACCGATAAATGAAGGCCTGATAACAAGTTCCTGAATTTCATAGGTCTACCGTTTCCAAGTTCTGACTTCTAGGGAGCAAAGAGACGCAAACAAGAAAAACAGGATGAACAAAACAAAAAAGGCGATATCCTTCGTATCGAGAACGCCACGCGACAAATCATAAAAATGCTCCACGAGCGAAAGCTCCCGTAAAATTGTACCAAGGGCCGGCGACACCCATTCAGCCATCCACCCGAGAATCCAAAAGAAAAGCAAAATGACAAAGCCGATTCCCGCACTTACTGCTTGATGTTCCGTCAGTGAGGAAATAAACATGCTCAGCGAAATGAAACTCGCGCCGACGACGAAAAGACCACCATAACCGCTAAGTAGAGTGGGTGTCTCAAATTGAGCGCTCACAACGCCTCCTAAGTAAAAGTAGGAAATCGTCGGAAACACGAAAACGGCAAAAAGTCCCAACAAACTAAGAAACTTGCCGATCACGATTTGCAGATCTGAAATGGGGTAACTAAAGAGAAGCTCAAGCGTCCCTAACCTTTTTTCTTCCGAAAAGGCGCGCATCGTGAGAATCGGTATCAAAAGGAGCATGAGAACAGTCATATTGGAAAGGAAAGGGCTCAGCACACCCTCTGTCAGATTAAGCCCTTTCACTTGCGCTTCCGGATTCGTTGCGACCTGAAAAGAAATAAGACTGAAATAACTCAAGCCAGACCAGAAGAAATATCCCGTCACCCCGAGAAAAAAAGCGGTCAGAACATAAAAAGAAAAAGAGTTGAGATAAGCCGTAAAATCTCTTCGAGCAATCGCAATTAATTGGATCATCGTGTTAAAGCCACTAACAAAAGTGTCATTCTGAGGGCGAAGCCCGAAGAATCCAGACCGAGATCCTTCGCGGAGCCTGTCCTGAGCTGGTGCTCCGCTCAGGATGACGAGGCTGAACGATTGCAATCACACTCGGTACCGTTCATTGTTCTACTTCACTCGTCACGACGTTCATAAAAATTTCTTCTAAATTCCATTCTACAGGTTTTAACGTGAGCAATTCAAAACCAGAAAACAGGATTCGCCGTGCGAGCTCAGATTGAATTTCTTTGCCGTGTTCCGCGACAATCAAGTAATCCCGTTCAGCACCACCGTCACGTTCCAATCTCACTTCCGAAACACCCGGCACAAAGCGCAAGAATTCATCTCCTTGATCCCACGATCCACGCAGAGTGACCCGGAATTCCTGAGCTCCGGGCGACTGTGGTGCCACATCAGGAGCAGCCACGCTGGCTACCAAGCGCGCCTCGTTTAAGATCAGAATCCGCTGGCAGGTCAACCGCACCTCAGGCAAAATATGTGTGGAAAGCAAAACGGTTCGCTCACGCCCAAGTGTCTGGATAAGGGTACGAATTTCAATAATCTGCTTGGGATCCAAGCCCGAGGTCGGCTCATCCAAAATTAAAAGTTCAGGCTCTCCAAGCAATGCCTGTGCAAGTCCGATCCGCTGCTTGTAACCTTTAGACAGTTTCCCAATGAGTCGATTCAAAACCGGGCCGATCTTGCACCGTTCTATGACTGCTGAGATGCTTTGCTTTCGCTTCCGAAACGGAACACGCTTTAAAACTGCGACGTGGGACAAAAAATCTTTGGTGGTCATGTCCTCGTAAAGTGGATTATGCTCAGCGAGGTAACCAATCTTCTTTCTTAGGAGGGGTTTGGAATGTAGCAAATCAACGCCGTCAATCAGAATTTTGCCTTCGGTTGGCGGGAAAAAACCGGTAATGAGTCGCAACATGGTGGTTTTTCCAGCCCCGTTGGGCCCAAGAAGGCCGACGACTTCGCCACGGGCAACCTCAAAGGAAACCCGGTCCAAAGCCTTGACGGACCCAAATGACTTAGAAACATTTTGAACAGAAATCATGACACACGCACGCGGGCAAATTTGCGCTTGCCGCATTGGACAACGACAGGCGCTTCAAATGAGACTCTTTGATCAACGCTCACGGCACGCGACTCATTAATCTTGACCCCGCCGTGCTGGATAAGTCTGCGGGCCTCCGACTTGCTTGCGGTAAGTCCCGCTTCTTTTAACAAAGTGACAACATCTACAGACCCGTTATTTAAAAGAGATTTCGATAAGACCACTTCTTCGATCTCATCGGGAAGTTTTTTTTCCCGAAAGAGTTTGTTAAACCGCTCTTCCGCAGCTTTTGCTTTTGACGCACCGTGATAAAATCGGACCAGCTCTTGCGCGAGTCTCGCCTTTGCCTCCCGCGGATGAAGCGCGCCTGACTCCAACTCTCGTTCCATTTTTTCGACTTCGGAGTCGTCCAGATCGGTCACGTAATGCAGGTACCGGATCATAAGGGAATCCGGAATGGACATCGTTCTTCCGAACATCTCATCCGGTGAAGCTCCGATCGCGATGTGATTACCAAGCGACTTAGACATTTTTTCTTGGCCGTCGGTTCCTTCGATCAAAGGAAGGGTCATTACTACTTGAGGCTCTTGCTTCCAATCACGCTGAAGTTCCCGGCCCACGAGAAGGTTAAACTTTTGATCCGTACCGCCCACTTCGACATCGGACCGGACGGCAACCGAATCATAACCCTGAAGCAAAGGGTACAAAAATTCGAGAACCGTGATCGGCTGCTTGGCCGTGAAACGTTTCGAAAAATCGTCCCGTTCTAGAAGGCGCGCCACCGTGTACCGGGACGCTAAATTCATAAATTCTTCCGGACGAAACTCGTCGAACCACTCTGAGTTGCGCCTCACCTCGGTTCTCTTTCGATCCAGAATACGGAAGACTTGGCGCGCGTAGGTCCGGGCATTTTGCCTCACACGACTCGCGCTCAGCGTCTCGCGGGTCTGTGATCGACCGCTCGGATCACCGATTCGCGCTGTAAAATCCCCGATCAAAAAAACGATTTGATGCCCTAAGTCCTGAAGCTGCCTTAATTTTCTGAGCGGGACTGTATGTCCCAAGTGAAGGTCGGGCGTGGAAGGATCTGCCCCATACTTGATCCGAAGTTTGCGCTTTTTGGCGAGTTTCAGGGCAAGTTCAGATTCCGAAATAAAGTCAACGGTTCCCTGCTTGAAAATCTTAAGTTGGGTCTCGATATCGGTTGGCATGAGCTTCGATACGGCATTCTAGCAATGAACGCGAGTACCGTCAATTGCAAGCGAGACCGCGTCATTCTGAGACGGCGGTACAGAGCAAGGTCGAAGAATCCCGAACGGGATCCTTCGCCCCTTCGGGGCTCAGGATGACGGTCGATTGATTAAGAACAACTACCGTCGCAGGCTTCCCAGGAAATGATGGACATCGCCTGCTTCATGCTGGGCGGGAGTGATGCTAAATCCAAACGAGGGTCGCGGGTAACGAATAAAAAGTCGAATCCTGGATCATCTGAAACTGACCACGCTACGGTAGGATCTTTAGCTTCTTCCAGAAGTGACTTCGGTTTCAACTCGTGCTCAATAAGGCTGCCATAAATTCCAAGCCGTGCTTGCCTCAGCCGTCCCCTCTCTATTTCTCCAATCAATCTGTCGCGGACGGCGTCCGGTTCAGAAACCGTCATGCCGCCGCCCAAAGCCATAAAAGCGCCCGTTAAAATACGATTT
>MHFT01000046.1:16340-18235 GCA_001804315.1 Omnitrophica bacterium RIFCSPLOWO2_12_FULL_50_11 | reverse complement strand
TTCTTTGCTGAAACCACGGTTAATTTAGGATCACTTGCACTGCATGGAGGAACATTGCGCCCTACGGGGTAGTGCGAATATTCTATTGCATAGCACTCGTAACGAAGATTCCCGTCAATCCCAATGTCCTGGGTACTGGCAATCGTGATGTCCCGATCGATAATGCCTCGGACGACAACAGCAGGTTCGGCGGAAGATCCACTTACAGGTTCAAAGTACATAACACTTCCTTTGGGAGGCATCGAACGGCCATTCCCAAGATTCGTCTCTGTGATGGGGCCGCTCGTGGAATAATTGTACGTCCCGTCTCCATTGAATTTGATCCACATCTTCTGGTTCACCACTTGAGTCGCCGCCATTTGCTTCAGACCAGAAACATCAGGGGGTGGAAATAAGATCCTGGGTTGGTTGAGAAGAGGATAAGGAGGGCGGCCTTTCCAATGAGGGAAATTCGACCGATATTGTATGCCACGTCGACCCGTCCAAGAATCTTCTCCCACTGTCGGCGTGTACCCGTCACTTGCGGTGTCATCGCTGAAATAATAGACCTCAGAGGCACTGGAGGAGACACGGCCGTAAAAATAAGGTCCACCATAAATTTGAAGGGGACCGTTCACGTGAACAGGGCCCTCGATCACGGACCGGTGAAAATACGTATCCGGATCCATATGGTCACTGGCAATGGCGTAGTTGGCCAAGTTGGTGAGGCGGACACTCAGGCGCATCTGACGGGTGACATTGTCAAAGGTACCTGTGGAGCGGATCCAGTAGATTTGATTGGGGCTCGTGCAGTCATTGGTGATTCTTACGGTGTAGGTGCCTTCCGTGCCAAGTGTGGTATTGGAATATGGAGTCCAAGTATTAGGATTTGACTGTCCACAGTCAGGTTGAAGAACTGGAATGGTTCCTTTCATTCCTTCTATCGCTCGTTCTGCTCCTGATTCTGCGGTGTAGAGAGCCTGGAGCCTACTTAAACGCCTTTGGGCCAGGTCAAAGTCATAAAAGGAGCGGGAGAAGTAACTAAAGACAGTGGTGAGAAGACCTGCGATGAGGATGTAGGAGGAGATGAGAATAAAGCCACCTTCTTGGCTTCTTCTTTTGCTTTGCTTTTCTTCGTTTCTCATATGATAGATAACTCCCTTGTTAAACCATACCCAGCCACCAGCTAAAGTCAAGAAGAAGGCAAGAGAAAAGGACAGATCGTTCAGATAATGGCTCCCTTAATAAAACCCTCAGAATACTGTAACCATAAGATTACAGAGACCTTTGAACCATCAACGGTGCTTCTTTTCGAGATATGATAAGGAAAACGGAATTGAGTTTATCTACGCATTACAAAAGTTTCCGTAGGGGCGGGCCTTGCCTGGCCGCCTTTTTTGTGGCGGCTGCCCGCCCACGTCCTTCTTCGGGCGTCCACAAGGGGCGCCCCTACCGAAAACGACGGGTTTCAGTGACGGTCCGCCAGACGGTCCGCCGGAGCTAGTACGGTAAGCTGATTCGTGTTACAATCTTGCCCGCGATGACCATTCATTCTTCTGCCGTCATTGGGAAAGATGTAACGCTCGGAGAACGCAACGAAATCGGCCCTCATGTTGTGATCGAGGATCGTGTCACGATCGGCTCTGGCAATAGGATATTTGCGGGTGCTTACCTCTGCTCAGGAACACAGATGGGCGACCACAATGAAATCCACATGGGAGCCGTCATCGGAAATGCCCCTCAAGACCGCGCCTATCAAGGCTTCAAAACGGAAACGAAGATCGGGAGCCACAATATCATCCGTGAGTATGTCACGATCCACCGCGCGACCAAGGAAGGAACAGCCACTGTGATTGGCGATCACAATTTCCTGATGGTGAACGCCCACGTGGCCCACAATTGCCGGATCGGAAACA